>DASSMK010000262.1:0-14348 GCA_035688915.1 Thermoanaerobaculia bacterium | reverse complement strand
CGGCGCGCTGAACGGCCGCATTCTCGAATTCGACGACTCGCCCGAAGTGCTCGCCTTTCTCGCGCGCGAAGATGCCGAGCGCATCACGCAGATCGGCGCGGCCACGCCCGATCATCTGCTCTACACGAAACGCTTCCCGCTCTTCCTGCGCGAAGGCGACGACGTGCACGAAAAGCTCCGCGCGTACGTGCAGCGATACGAGCAGTGGTACGCCGCGCATGCGAGCGAGTTCCCGATGCTCGACCCGCATCCGCGCATCGTGCTGATGCCCGGCGCCGGCATGTGGACGGCGGGCAAAGACGCGCGCGCCGCACGGATTGTGCGCGACATCTATCGCCACACGATCCAAATCATCACGATGGCGGAAGCCGCCGGCGGCTACGAAACGCTCGACGATCACGACGCGTTTCACGCCGAGTACTGGCCGCTCGAGCTCTACAAACTGACACTGCTGCCGAAAGAGAAAGAGCTCGCATCGAAGATCGCCATCGTCACCGGCGCCGCGAGCGGCATCGGCCGCGCGGTGGCCGAACGTTTCGCCGAAGAAGGAGCGCACGTCGTCGTCACGGACGTCGATCTCGATCTGGCGAATGAAGTCGCGCAATCGATCATCGCCAAACACGGACTCCGCCGCGCCTTCGCCATGCGTCTCGACGTCTCGAGCGAAGAAGACGTGGCGCGCGCATTCGACGAAACGGTCCGCGCCTATGGCGGCGTCGACGTCGTGGTCAGCAACGCCGGCATCTCCTCGTTCGGCAGTCTGGACGTGCTGGAAACGCGCGATTGGGATCGCGCCTTCGCCGTCAATGCGCGCGGTCACTTCCTCGTCGCGCGCGCCGCGCTGCGCATCATGAAGCAGCAGGGCCGCGGCGGAAGCATGGTTTTCAATGCATCGAAGAACGTCACCGCGCCGGGCAAGGAGTTCGGCGCGTACAGCGTGAGCAAGGCGGCCGAAGCGCAGCTGTGCAAGATCGTGGCGGTAGAGGGTGGCGAATTCGGCGTCCGCGCGAACATGCTCAATCCCGACGCCATCTTCGGCGGCTCGCGTTTCTGGAGCGACGAGATGCGCGAGATGCGCGCGCAGGCGTACGGCATCGAGACCGGCAAGCTCCCCGACTTTTATCGCAATCGCACGCTGCTGAAAGTGGAAGTGACGGCGGACGATGTCGCCGAAGCCGCGCTGTTCCTGGCCGGCCCGCGCTCGGCAAAAACGACCGGCACGATGCTGCCGGTGGACGGCGGCGTGAAGGAAGCGTTTCCGCGTTAACCGGCGACGGACACGCCGATCAACTTCCCGACGCCGAACGTCAGCGCTGCGGCGCCGAGGCCGAAAACCACCTGCCGCAAGCCGGACATGAGCACGCCGCGTCCGGTGAAGAGCGTGATCGCGCCGCCGAGGAGGAAGAGCGCGAACATGGCGAAGATTGCGCTGAGCACGACGGCTTGCGTGCCGGTGGCGAAGAGGAACGGAATCACCGGCACGATGGCGCCGATGGAGAAGAGCAGGAACGAGAGGATCGCCGCTTCCCACGCCGAACCGCCAAGCTCCTGCGGATCGATGCCCAGCTCTTCGCGCGCCATCGCTTCGATCGCGCTCTCCTGGTTCTGCATCATGCTCGACGCGAACTCGCGCGCCTGCGCTTCGTCGAGGCCGCGCGCCTGATAGATCAGTGCGAGCTCCTCCTCTTCCTCCTCCGGCATGTTCGCGATTTCCTCCGCCTCGGTCTCCAGCTGGTGCTCGTACAGCTCGCGCGAGCTCTGCACGGAGAGCCATTCGCCGAGGGCCATGGAGCCGGCGCCGGCGAGGAGGCCGGCGAAGCCGGTGATGAGAATGGCGCGGCTGTTCAACGCGGCGCCGGCCACGCCCATGACCAGACTGAGATTCGAGACGAGACCGTCGTTGGCGCCGAGAACGGCGGCGCGGAGCGCGTTGCCTCCGGCGCTGCGATGGCGGCCTTCGAGGCGCGCCACTTCGCTGCCGGCGAAACCTCCGCGCATCGACGACATCAGGCGAATCACGCGCGAGTGCGAGCGCTCCTCGCCATGAAAATCGCGCGCGTCCGATTGGCCGGCGTACTTGTTCGTGTCGGCGCGCTCGAGTTGTTGCACGGAAGGCAGCACTACGTTGGTGCCGAAGCGTCGCGCTAAGAACGAAAGCGTGCGCGTGCGCCACGACGGTGCGAACGACGGCAGCGTTTCGCCCGCTTCTTCGAGCTTCCGCTGCCAGCGATCCGCATGCTTCCGCTCCACGATCGCCAGCCGCCGGTAAACCTCGGACAGCCGCTGGTCCTTTTCCGCATCCGCGAGCGCGTCGTAAAGCGCGGCGCCGTTCAGCTCGTCGACGAGATTGTCGAGCAGCCGCGCTTTTTCGCGTGACGTCAGAGCCGCCATGCGCCCGATAGTACCGGATGCGCAATGCATACGGCGCCGGCGCGGTTATAGAACTCTCGGCGCCACCGGTCACCGCGCCGTTCCCGTCCAATGAAAAAACTCACGATCCCTTTCCTCACTCTGCTCGTGTGCGCGAGCGCTTTTGCGCAAAAGGTCCGGTTCATGACGCCGACGGCTGTGCCGGCTACTGTGTCGAGCACGACGATTCGGACGATCGATGCCGCACATGACGGCACCGACGATCTGCTGTACCTGAGCGGCGCGAACGCGACTGTGTTGCGGCGGAGCGGCGGGACGTTTCTCGCGCCGGTGACGACGGCGATTTCCGGCGACATCGTCGGCACGGGCGATTTCAGCGGCGACGCGAATCCCGACATCGTCGTCAAAACGCCCGCGCAAAACCTAGAGATCCACCTCGGCTACAGCAACGGCACCTTCGGTGCGGCGATCGGAACAGTGAATGTCGGCACGAGTACGCCCGTGGTCGTCGGCGATTTCAGCGGCGACGGCAACCTCGACGTGGCCACGCTCGGCTACGCGATCACGATCTATCGCGGCAACGGTGCCGGCGGCCTGACGCTCTGGACGACGGTGAACACCACGGTCGCCGCCTACGCCGCCACCGTCGGCGACTTTGACCATGACGGCAAGTTGGACATTGCCGCTGCCGAGGAGAACGGCGTCATCGCCATCGTCTGGAACAACGGCGGCGGCACGTTCGCGTTCAGCACGCTCACCGGCACGTCGGTCGACAGCATCGTTGCGGCTGACTTTAACGGCGACGGCGTCACCGATCTCGCCGCCGCATCGTCGCTCGACACGCAGGCGTTGACGCGCGTGCATTTCGGCGCGCAGTCGAACCGTTCGTTCGGTGCGTCGACCACGCTGAAGCTGCGCCGCGTTTCCGTGCTGCGCGCGGCCGACATTGACAATGACGGCTTCGCCGATCTGGTGACGCTCGCTGCGAGCGTCGGCACCGTGGGCGTCGCGAAAGGGAGCGCCGCGGGGACATTCGCGACCACGTTGCATGTCGCGCCGGAGGCGGCCACTTCGATGACGGTCGGCAATTTCGATAGCGACACGCTGCGCGATGTGGCGTTCGGTCCCGCGCTGCACATCATCCACGGGCAGGCCATCGATGGTCCGCTGCACGCGCATCAGGTGGTGGACGTGCAGGCCGAAGTGAATGACGTTTTCGGCACGCCGCGCGGCCTCGGCATCGCCGACTTTAACGGCGACGATGAAGACGACATCGTGACCGTCGCGGCGAATGGCGGATATCGCTTGAACGTGCTGCGCGGCGTGGCCGACGCGCCGTTCCTCGCGCCGGTGACCACGCCGATCGACGATGGCGGCGCGGTGATCTGGTCCGGCAATTTCGATGAAGACCTGAACGCGGACGTGATCGTCGGCGACACCGGCTTCTTCACGGTTTACTACGGCAACACGGACGGCACGTTCCGCACCGGCGCACACGTGACGCTCAACGCGTCCGCGCACGCGATCGCATTCGAAGATTTCAACGGCGACGATTTCCTCGACGTGCTCGACAGCGACGGCATCCTGCACTTCAGCGACGCCGGCGGCGCATTCAGCGCGATCAAGTCAACGCCGATCACGGTGCCCGTGGGCGCGACGCTGTTCAGCGGCGATTTCGAGAATAACGGCACCGTGGACGTGATGGTGTCGTCCAAGTTTTACGCGAACGACGGCACCGGAACGTTCGACGTGAAAAACGTCGGCTGGAATGGCCTGCGCGCGTTCGCCGACTTTAACGGCGACGGCTTCCGTGATTACGCCGACGAGGAGCAGTTCGTCTTCGGCAACGCCAAGCTCACGCTCGCGACTTTTGGCGCGACGCGATTCGCGTACGGCACGATGCCCACCGATTGCGGCTTCGATACCGGCGACATCAATCGCGACGACAAGCTCGATCTCGTCGGCTGCTCGACGGTGCTTTTCGGCAACGGCGACGGCACGTTCTCCGACGGCACCGCCGTGCGGCAGGACGCATTCAAGCTGTACAAAGTGTTCGGCCGCACGCTGTACCTGCAGTCGAAGAACGATTTCTTCGTGCTGTCGGTGCGTGCGGAGGAAGAAGTCGGCACCGGTGTGACCACGATGACGGCCACGCCGGAAGCGCCACATGCGTACGCCGACTGCACGACGCTCGACATGGCGACCATGCCCGAAGGCTTCTACCGCGTCGCCCTCGGCGGCGTGACGTACGCCCTCGGCTACGCGAGCGAGGGGCAGACGCGCATCACGGCTCCCGTGCCGCTGCCCGTGGGCACGTCGGCACCGGTGCTGACGTTCACCGGCACCGACTGGCTCGCGGCAAAGTCGCAGACGCTGAGCGTCGAAACGGATCGCGCGACGACGCAAGTCGCTGCGTACAACGACGGCCAGTCGCTGCCCATCGGCAACATCAAGCTCTTCTCCGACGCGACGTACGCGAATTGTCTGGCCAGCGAAACGTTGCCGACTGGCACGACCACCTATCGCGAAGGCACCACGGTCCTTGGCACGGTAACCGTCGGAGCGGCGTTGACGATCCTCGATCCGGCCGTGCTGCCGCTCGGCACGCACACCGTCACCATCGAATACAGCGGCGACACGAACTATCTGCCGTCGACGGGACAAGCGACGTTCACCGTCGTGAAGGGAACTCCGCTCTTCTTTTTGAAAACGAATCCCGCCACTGTGTTGGCCGGAAAGACGGTGTCGCTGACGGCGTACGTCGCTCCGCAAATGAAAGTGACGGGCAGCGTGACGTTCATGCGCGGCACGACGACGCTCGGCACGGCGAACGTGGTGAACGGCGAAGCGACGATCCAGACCACCTTCCCCACCGCGGCGTACGTGTCGATCCAGATCGTCTACTCCGGTGACGCCAACTACAACGCCACGACGCAATCGCGCGAATTCTCCGTCTACGCCACTGACCTGACCATGGCGCCGCAAATCAGCGTCACGACGACTTCGTGCTGCAACGCCACGATCAGCATCGCTTCCGTCGCAGGCGCGGTGAGCTACGACATTTACCGCAGCGTGGAAGGTGGCGCGTACACGCTCTACCGCGCGGCGACGACGAACCTGCAGGACAGCGGCCTCGCCGCAAGCAGCGTCTTTGCGTACAAGGTGATCGCGCGCGGCAGCGGCGGCGAGACGTCGCCGGCCAGCAACGCCGACTACACGGCAACGGTGCCGTTCACCGACTCGCTGCTCACCGGCGCGAGGATCAAAGCGACGCACGTCACCGAACTGCAGACGGCGGTGAATCTCGTTCGCAAAGCGGCGGGTCTTGCGCCGGTCGCGTTCACCGCGGTGGCCGCGGGACAGAAAGCGAGCGCCGCGACCATCGTCGCCCTGCGCAACGCGCTCACGCCTGCGCGCACCGCCTTCGGCCTCACCTCGTCGTACACGGATGCGTCACTCGCGGCGGGAACGAGCATTCGCGCGGCACACGTGCAGGAGCTGCGCGACGCGGTGAAGTAGCGCAATCACTCGCAACTCGCGCGTGTCATAGGGAAGTCGATGCCTTTCGACTTCCCGTTCTTCGCTCCTTCGATGCGCGCGCGCAGTTTCGTGGGCGCGACGCGCTCGTAGATCACGCGCTGCGGAAAGTCGTGCGCGCGATTCTCGAACACGACGCGCGACGCGGTCAGCTCGATCGCGCGGAACTCGGCGCGCGATTGGCCGGACGGCGTGGCGATGAAGACGAGCGTGCCGTCGCGCTCTTCGATCTGCATGAATTCCGATTCGACCGTCTTGCCGTCGCGGACAGTGCGGGACATGCCGAGAAGCGTCCCGCCTGCCGGAGCGAGCCACTGCTCGACGGAGCCGAGTTGCTCGCCATCGGCGGACCAGCAGCCCGCCAGCCAGCGCAGTTGCGTCACCGATTGCGGAGGCGGCGCGGCGATTGCGCTTGTCGCGATCAGGAAGAGCAGCGCGGCGAATTTCACGACATCACCTCCAGCGGAGCCGCGATCGTAGCACCAGCGCGGCCGCAACCACGGCGGCGCAGATGGCGAGACTGATCCCCGCTGCAATGCGCAACACGATGAACGCGAAGCCGGGACCGGTGATCTTCCGATAGCGCGGCATGACGTGCGTGGCGGTGGCGTCGTAGATGCCGCCCGCGTAGCCGTTGTGCATCCAATACAACTCGATCCGCTGCTGCGCCGGCGCAAGCCGCTGCACGTGCAACACCCAGCGACCATCCGCATGCGGCGGCGTGACGCGTCGCGCAATCGATTCTTCCGCGCCCTCAGGAACGAGATACGTCGTACCGGCGGGCAGCGGCGGAATGGCGCGAAGGTCGGTGACGCGCACGATCTCCGGCACGCCGTTGCGCAGCACGAGCAAGGGGAACGGCCGGTCGGGCGCGGCCGCGAGCGGCACGATCGTCTTCGCATCGGCCAGCCGCGTCGCGGGCTTGATCAACGCGGTGCACGAGCCGATGAACAGCACGGACAGCAGCACGATCCAGAGCGCCCTTCGCATCGCCACAGCGAACAGCAACCCGCGCCTCTACAATTCGCGCATGACGAACGCGCCCCGCTTCCTCTACGGCACCGCGTGGAAAGAAGACGAGACCGAGCGCCTCGCGCGCCTGGCCATCGAAGCGGGATTCCGCGGCATCGACACGGCCAATCAGCGGCGCCACTACTTCGAAGCGGGCGTCGGCGCTGCGGTGGCCGGCGCGATTCGCGATGGCCTTGTCACGCGCGAAGAGCTGTTCCTGCAGACGAAGTTCACCTATCGCGATGGCCAGGATCATCGCCTGCCGTACGATCCGAAAGCGCCGCTGGCGACGCAGGTGCAGCAATCGTTTGCCAGCTCGCTCGAGCATCTGCAGGTCGAGACGATCGATTCGTACGTGCTGCACGGCCCGTCCACGCGCCGCGGACTCGGCGACGCCGACCGCGAAGTCTGGCGCGCCATGGAATCCCTTCACGCCACCGCCAAAACCCGCCTCCTCGGCGTCAGCAACATCGCTCTCGATCAACTCGAAGAACTGTGGGAGCTCGCGAAGGTCAAGCCGGCGTTCGTCCAGAACCGCTGCTTCGCCGTCACCGCGTGGGATTACCACGTACGCCAGTTCTGCACCGCGCACGGCATCGTCTATCAAGGCTTCTCGCTGCTCACCGCGAACGCGCGAGAGCTGAGCACGCGCCGGTTCCGCGAGCTCGTGGCGCGCAGCGGCAAAACGCCCGCGCAACTCGTCTTCACCTTCGCGCTGCAGGTGGGGATGCTGCCGCTCACCGGCACGACCGATCCGCAGCACATGCGCGAAGATCTGGCAGCGCTGGACATGACGCTCACCGACGAGGACGCGCGCCTCATCGAAACGATCGCGCTGCGCGATTCCGTTTAAAGTAGGGCTGCTCCGATGAAACAGGTGCTCGCCGCCGCAGTCCTTCTGCTCGCCTTCGCGAGCTCCGCGGGCGCACAAGCCGCGCGCGTGCCGACCGAAACGTTGCTGCTGCGCCGATACGCCGCCACGGCGCACACGGTCATTCTCGAAGTCATCACGCTCGCGGCGGACGGCACGTATCTCGATCGCGCCGACGGCACTCTCACGATCCGCGACGGCGCTACAGTCGTGGCCACGATGCCCGCGCCGGTCAGCGGAGCGCGCATCGAACTGCACGACGTCGCGTACGGCCAGCACCAGTACATCGCCACCTACAGCGGCGACGAAAATTTGCTCCCGTCGTCGTCGACCGTGCTGGCTACGCGCGTCACGCCTCTCCCGGTCCTCTTCCTTCTCGATCGTGCCAGCATCGCCGGCACGGTCGGGCAGGAGCTGACGATCACGGCGCGATTCACGGACGTCGCTGACGCCACCGGCGTCGTCACCTGGACGGTCGGTCGTCGCGTCGTCGCCGTGACGCCGGTCGTCAACGGCGCCGCCACGCTGCTCTACACGCCGGACAAATGGATGCGCTCCACGTTGCTCATCGCGGACTACTCCGGCGATGATCGGTACGGTCCCACCTGGGCCGCCGGTTCGCTCTCCATCGATTCGGACGCAGCGACACCGGACGCGCGTGCGACCGCGAGGCAGGACGCCGCGACCGGACGCTGGGACGTCGACATCGAGCTGGCGCCGATGCCGGGCGTCACCCATTACCAACTGTACGTGGACGACAATCCGGAGCTAAGCATCGGCACCGAGCTGCTGTTCGACGCTGCGCCCAATCACGTGTACGTCATCCGAGGAAAAGCTCACGGCGAGTACGGCGCGCTCTCCGATTTCGGCACGCCCGACATCGCCACCACCGTCGCCTTCACCGCGGATCGCCACGCCACACTCGCCTCCGCCCTAGCGTCGCCTTTAGACGTGCTGGAATTGCAGCACGCGATCGATCTCGTGCGCGCTGCGGCCGGTCTCGCGCCGGCGAGCTTCACGCCGCCCGGCGCGCTCGTGACGACGGACGATCTGCTCGCGCTCCGCACCGCGCTTTCCGAAGCGTTCGCCGTGTTCGGCATCCCGCTCACGTTCCGCGAGCTGTCGCCGCGCGGCCACGTGCGCGCCGCGCAATTGCGAGAGCTGCGCGACGCACTGCGCTGATCCGCGTTCGCGTTACGCCAGGCGCGTCAGCGCGAACATCGTCACGTCATCGGCGGCAGGCGTCTCGCCGCAGAACGCATGCACGCGCGTCTCGATGTTTTCGATGAGCTCCGCCGCGCGCGTGCCGTGCAGCGTGGCCACGAGCTCCGCCACCGGCTCAATGCCCATCTGCTCTTCCGCCGCGTTCTCCGCTTCGGTCACGCCGTCCGTGAAAAGCACGAGCGAATCGCCGAGCTCCAGCTGCACGCGCTGCGTGCGATACGCCGCGCTGGCGAAGAGGCCAACCACCATGTCCGTCGATGACAGCTGCTGCACGCCGCCGCGTTGAATCGCCAGCGGAGGCACGTGGCCGGCGTTCGTGAATTCCACCACGCCGCTCTTCGGATCGAGCACGCCCGCCACGAGCGTGACGAACTTCGTCGGCGCGGTTTTCGGCGCGAGCGTCTGATTGATCTCGCGCACGAGATCGGCCGGCGTCGGATCGGTGCGCGTGAAGATGTTGAACGCCGTGGCCAGCCCCGACATTACCAGCGCCGCCGTGATCCCCTTGCCGCTCACGTCCGCGATCATGAAGTAGATGCGGCCGTCGGGCCGCGTCACCACGTCGTAGTAATCGCCGCTCACCGTGCGGCACGGCTGATTGCGTCCGGCGAATGCGTAGCCGTCGATGGCCGGAAGTTGCGCCGGAAGCAAACGGCTCTGGATCACGTACGCGGTGCGCAGCTCTTCATCGAGCTTCGCCTTCGCGATCGCTTCTTCGCGCAGCCGCGTCGTTTCGAGCTTCGCCGCCGCGAGTCGCGCCACCTGCGCCACGAGCCGCACATCTTCGTGCGTCACCGCGCCGCGCGTCGCCAAAAAATCGAGATAGAGCACGCCCAGAACCGACGAATCGCCGACGAGAAGCGGGGCGCAGACGGCGGAGCGGATGTCCTGCGCGATGATCGATTCGGCGCGCGCCAGTTTCTCATCCGCGGCGGTGTCGACGAACGACACCACGTTGCGCTCCACGATCACTTCGGCGAGCAGCGTGCGGCTGATCACGAGATCGTTCGAATCGCTCTCATCGCGCCGGCGCAGGCGCACGTCATGGAACGTCTTGCCATCTTTGTCGAGGAGCGCGAGTGCGGCGCGCGACGGTTGCAGCAGTTCGAAAACGCGATCGAGGATGAACTCGAAGAGCTCGTTCATGGAGCGGTCTTCGATGAACTGCACCGCCAGCGACGCCAGCATGCCCGCGCGCGCCATGTCGTCCACCGCGTCGCGCAGCGGAATGGCGATGCTCTTCGCGTGCGACGTCGTGTCGAGCGCGATCAGCTGCGAGCGTTCCGTGTCGTCGGATTCGAAGATGATCTCGGTGTCGCCGAGCATGATGCGATCGCCGGGCGAGAGCGGCGTGGCGGCGTCGAGCTTCACGCCGTTCAGCAGCGTGCCGTTCGCGGAGCCGCAGTCGCGCACGATCCAGTCGCCCGAGGCGAATGCGATTTCGGCGTGACGGCGGGAGAGGTAGCGGTCCTTGATGGGGATCGTGCACTCGGTGGCGCGGCCGAGGGAAATGGTGGGGCCGGCGACTTCGAGCTTCAGCGGGGGGACGTTCGGCTGCAGGACGAGCAGACGGGCACGAGGTTCCATAGATGAGGGGTGATTGTACGACGCGATAGACTGCGCCTCCCGATGCGTTCCGCCCGAGCCTGGTTGCCTGCGATTGTGTGGGCGATCGCCATTCTCCTCTTCTCGAACGACCCACTTTCGGCCGCGCACACGGGCCACCCGATCCGCGTGATCGCCGAGTTTTTCGCCGGCCCACTGACGGATGCGCAATTCGAAGTGGTGCACTTTGCGGTGCGCAAACTTGCGCACCTGACGGAGTACGGCATCCTCGCCGCGCTGATCTGGCGCGCGGACAAACGGTGGTACGTGCCGCTCGCGTGTGCGCTCGTCCTCGCGTCGCTCGACGAATGGCACCAGAGCTTCGTCGCCTCGCGCACCGGCTCGCCGGTGGATGTGGGGATCGATGTGGTGGGAGCGAGTGTGGGGCGGGTGGTGGTGGGGGTGGTGGGGCGGATTCGACGGCGCTGACGACGATCAGCCCTCGTGCGCCAATGCGCGCACGCGCGTCCATTCGCGATCGAGCTCCAGCCGCCGCACCCAGCGCTCGACATACGCAAGGTCCAACTTCTCCGCTTGAATGCGCACTACCGCGGCATCGTCGGCGAGCTGGCGTTCCGATTCGCCCGCTCGTCCCCAAAGCAGCTTCGCGAGAACGATGTCTTCCGCCGAGACGACGGACAGCTGCAGCCCATTCGCTTCCACGGCCATCCTGCGATGAAATTCTTCGACGTGGTACTCGTCGAACGGCGGAACGATGAAATCGACTTTCCAGCCGGTCGCGTAATCAATCACATTGAATTGCGTGCGGCGGCGCAACGAATCGAACACGTCGTCGCGATCGACGTGGTACTCGCTCGGCGGCAGCAGCTGAACGAAGCGCTCGAGCTGTTCACGATTCGGAAAGATGACGACGTCGATGTCACGCGTTGCGCGCGGAACGCTATGCAGAGAGCTGGCGTACGACCCCGTCAGCATGTACGGCACGTCAGCTGCGTCGAGCGCGGCGACGATGCGGCGGAGTAACACCTCAATGCTCACGAGCGACGCGGCCTGAAGCCGTACATCTGAGCCAGCATTTCCTCGTCGAGCTGCTCAGGCGTGAGATCGGGGCGCCGCTGCTGCAGACCCGCGCGACTCAGCGAGCGCGCAAATTCGCTCATCTCCATGGCCATGCGCAGGCGATCGGCAGGGCTGAATTGCCGATGAATTTCATCCTGTACACGTGCCGCGGCAAGCGTCGTATCGCGAGGAGGCATCGCGAGAAACATAGCACGGGTGTGGCGCGCAGTCGGGTGCGTCGCAAAGTCGCAGAGTCGTCCAGTCTCAGCGCCTCAGAGGACAACGGCAACCATCGGCGTCCTCAACTCTGCGACTCTGCGACTCTGCGACTGGACGACTCCGAACGAGCGCCAGCGAGCACGCTCCCCTTCACCTCTCCTGCAGCGCCCGCGTCACCTTCGTCACCAGCGCGCGCGGTGAGATGCGCACGCTTTGCGCGAGAAGGTTGTTCATCGCGCCGGCGATCACCACGCGTTTACCTTTGCGCATCGCGTCGTAGCCGATTTTGGCGACCTTTGCGGAAGTCATCACGTTGCCGGAGCGGAAGAGGCGCGTTTTGGTCATGTCGGCGGCTTCCGCGAAATTCGTCAGCGTGGGGCCGGGGCAGAGTGCGGTGATGCTCACGCCGGTGCCGCTCGTCTCTTCGCTCAGCGCTTCGGAGAACGACAGCACGTACGCCTTCGTCGCGTAGTAGACAGCCATGAACGGGCCGGGCTGGAACGATGCGGTCGAGGCGACATTCAGCACCCGTCCGCGGCCGCGGCGCACCATCGGCGGGAGGAAGAGCTTCGTCAGATGCGTGAGCGCGCTGATGTTGACCTGGATCATCTCCAGCTCCGCCTTTGCATCGGTCTCCACGAACGCGCCGCGCACACCGTAGCCT
Source organism: Thermoanaerobaculia bacterium (assembly GCA_035688915.1). Taxonomy (GTDB): domain Bacteria; phylum Acidobacteriota; class Thermoanaerobaculia; order Gp7-AA8; family Gp7-AA8; genus DASSMK01. The sequence goes on along the minus strand of DASSMK010000262.1, from coordinate 1,827 downwards.
GCGTTGTTGACCAGCACGTCGATATCGATGTGCCGCGCTTCGATCCAGCGCGCGATCTCCGCCGGCGCTTCGGGACGCGCGAGATCCGCCGGCAACACATGCGCGGTGATGCCGTGCTTCTGCTGCAAATCCGTCGCGAGCTCGCGCAGTTTGGCCTCGCCGCGCGCGACGAGCACGACGTCGATCTTGTCCTGCGCGAAGAGATGCGCGAGATCGCGGCCGATGCCGCCGGATGCGCCGGTGATCAAAGCAGTCTGATTTCCCATGCGCCGATTCTATGCGCGCAGCGTGACCGTGACCGTCGTTCCCGCGCCAGGCGCGCTCGTCACATCGATCGTGCCGTCGTGCGCCAGCACGAGCTTCCGCGCGATGGCCAGACCCAATCCCGAGCCGCGCGAATCGCTGCCTTTCTGGAAGCGCTCGAACAAACGATCCAGCTGCTCCGGCGGAATCCCCGGACCGTCATCGCGCACTCGCACGATCACCTCCGCGCCGCGCGTCAGCGCTTCGATCGACACCTTCCCGCCGGCCGCATGCTGCTCCGCATTCGCCAGCAGATTGAGCAGCACTTCGCGGATGCGCACCGGATCGGCGTTGACGACGAGCGGCTGCGCGACATCCACAGTCACGCGCGGAAACGCCGCCGCCGCGTCGCGAATGAGATCGCCGAGTTCGAAGCGTTCGCGGCGAAGATCGAGCGCGCCGGCTTCCGCGTTCGCGAGCGTTCGCACGTCCTCCACTAACCGTGACAAATGCTGCGTCTCCGCGAGAAGCTCGCCGAGGCGCGCGTCATCTCGCGGATAGACGCCATCGAGCAAACCTTCGATGCGGCCCTGCAGAATGGCCAGCGGCGTGCGCAGCTCGTGCGCCACATCCGCCATCAACTGCCGCCGCAATTCATCTTGTTCGCGAAAACGGCGCCGGACAGTGCTGAGCGTGAAGACGAACGCCGCCGCGATCGGTACCAGTGCGGCGAGCAGCAGCGCCACGATCGCCACGCCCGCGCGCGGGGCACCGATGAAGTGCGACACGAACAGGCTCGTCGCGAAAATCGCGAAGGCGATGATGAACGCGAACGAGCAGCCGATGCGACGCACCACGCGACGCGATCCGCTGTGGCGGGCACGGCGCCGCTGCTCCTGCCACCGCCGCCAATCGTCGCGCGTCATTCGTCGATGAACCTGTAGCCGATGCCGTAAACCGTCTCGATGTACGTGTCGCGCAGCTTACGGCGGATGTTTTTGATGTGCGAATCGACCGCACGATCGAACGCTTCCGCGGTCGATCCCCGCGCCGCGTCGAGCAGCTGCATGCGCGTGAAGACGCGTCCCGCGTGACGCGCCAGCATGGCCACGATCTGGAACTCCGTGGTGGTGAGATCGATCGCCTCCGCGTCGCGCGTCACGCGCATGCGCGTCATGTCGATCACCAGATCGCGCACGCGAAACACATCCTCATCACGTTTCGTCTCGCCGCGCCGCAGCACCGCGCGCACGCGCGCCACGAGCTCGCGCGGGCTGAACGGCTTCGTCACGTAATCGTCCGCGCCCGCTTCCAATCCATCCAACCGGTCGTCTTCTTCGACGCGCGCGGTGAGCATGATGATCGGCACGTCGGAGTCGCGGCGGATCACGCGCGCTACGTCCATACCGTCGAGCCTGGGCAATCCCAGATCGAGAACGATGAGGGCGGGGCGGCGTTCGCGCACGAGGTCCAGTGCGCGCACGCCGTCACCCGCCACGATCACGTCGAAGCCGGCGAGCCGGAGGTAATCGGTCGCGATCTCCGCGATCCGCGGCTCATCGTCGACGACGAGAATCGTCTTCA
>DASSMK010000261.1:0-5052 GCA_035688915.1 Thermoanaerobaculia bacterium | reverse complement strand
CAACATAGCAGCGCGGGCGGCGCCAGCTTCGCCGGAACGCATAAGCCACAGGAGTACCGTGCGAATGTCATCCCGAGCGTGGCGAGGGACCCGGGCGGAGGGGCGGCGCGCCACCCACCCGCCCAGGTTCCTCGCTACGCTCGGAATGACATGCGGGGCTCGCAGCGCTCTCGCGTTCCCACGCCTGCGGCTTGTGCGTGATCGCGCGAATCACGCCGCCGGCGCTGCTCTGAGCCTATGAGCCTATGAGCCTATGAGCCTGAAGCGAGCGAGGCGAGCGCCGCTCGCCCCTCACTTCGTGTACACCGTCACTTCCGCGCTCGACCCCGCCGGGACGCGGTCCGCCGTCGGGCCGTTCCAGGAGATGCGCACCGGGATGCGCTGCACGACTTTCACGAAGTTGCCGCTCGCGTTGTCGGGCGGGAGGAGGGAGAAGCTCGCGCCGGTGCCGCCGGAGAGGCTTTCCACTTTGCCTTCGAAGTCGTCGCCGCCGAGGGCGTCGATTTTGATGTGGACGCGCTGGCCGGGGTGCATGGAGCGGACTTGCGTCTCTTTGAAGTTCGCCACGATGTAGGTCTGGCGCGGCACGAGTTGCACGAGCGGCTGGCCGGCGGCGACGAGGGAGCCGGGGTGCACGGCGAGCTTGGAGGCGATGCCGTCCGCGGGGGCGGTGATCTTCGTATACGACAGCGCGAGGCGCGCGGCGTCGAGCGCGGCTTGCGCGGTGCGCACTTTGGCGCGCGAGAGATTGGCGGTCGCTTCGGCGGCGCCGACTTGCGCTTCGACCGGTGCGCTTTGCGCGAGGCGTCCCTGCGCCTGTTTGATGTTCGCTTCGGCGAGCTGCTGCGCGTTCGTCGCGCTCTGCAGCCGCGCGCGTGCGGCGGCCACTTCGGCCTGCGCGGCTTCGTTCGCGGCGCGTGCGGTGTCGACCTGCGCGCGGGAGATGTCGCCCTTTTCGCCGAGCTCTTTCGCGCGCGTCCAATCGGCGGCGGCTTTCTGGGCGTTTGCTTCGGCGCGCTGCACGCCGGCGCGCGCTTCGCTGACCGTTCCCGATTGCGCGCTGGCGCTTTCGCGCGAGCTTTCCACGGCTGCCTGCGCGGCGGTGAAGCCGCCGGTGGCGGTGGCGCGTGCGATGTGCAGCTTCGCCTCCGATTCCTGAGCCTGCGCTTTTGCCGTTTCCAGTTCGCCTTCGGCCTGCGCGACTTTCACTTCCAGATCGCGCGGATCGATTTCGGCGATCAGCGTGCCGCGCGTGACCGGCTGGTTTTCCGTCACATGCACGGCAGTGATCTGGCCGGGGACGCGCGAAGCGACCGGCACGATATCGGCGGCGATCTGCGCGTCGTCCGTCGTTTCCTTGCCGCTCGTGGCGAGCGCGAAGGCGCCCCAGGCGATGAGGATGACGACGACGAGGGCGCCGAGGACGGTGTAGAGGCGTTTCGCGCGATTGGGCGCGATCACCGGTTTCTTGTCATTCAGGTCCATTTACATCTCCACATGAACTTCGATCTTCTCGCCGCCCGGCGCTGCGCGAAGCAGAAACACGAGCGGGAGAACGCAAAGAAAACAGATTCCGGCGAGGTAGAAGAGCTTCTCGAACGACAGCACCATCGCTTGCTGGCGGAGCATGCCGTCGATGACGCGCGCGGAGGCGCTCGGATTCGAGCCACTCGCGCCGCCGAACATCTTGCCGACCGCACTCCAGCGCTGCAGCGCCGCGGGATTGGCGCTGTTGACGTGCTGAATCATGGTGCCGTGCGCGCGCGTCGCGAAACGCGAAAGCATCGTGGCGAAGATGGCCAGCCCGATCGAGCCGCCCACCTGACGCAGGAGTGAATTGAGTCCCGTCGCATCGGCGAGGCGATGTCGCGGGATGCTGGAGAGCGCGAGCGTCGTCAGCGGGATGAAGAGGCAGCTGAAGGCGACGCCCTGGATCATCAGCACGTGCACGATGGCGCGCGTGTCGGTGGCCAGCGTGTAGTGGCCCATCATCCACGCCGTTACGGCGAAGAGGCAGATGCCGAAGGCGATGACCACGCGCGGCGAGACCTTGTTGTAGATGCGCCCGATGATCGGCATACAGACGATCATCACCAGCGATCGAGGCATCATCGCCAGGCCCGCTTGCGTGGCGGAGTAGCCGAGCATCACCTGCATGAACAGCGGCAGGAGGAACGTGACCGCCATGAGCATGGCGAACATCACCGCGCCGACGAGCGTGCCGGAGAGGAACACCACATCGCGGAACAGCGAAAAGTCGGCGGCGGGCATCGGCGCGGAGAGCTCGCGGATCACGAGCGCTGCCAGCGCAAAGAGCGAGATGAACGCGAGCGATTTGATCTCGAGCGAGTTGAACCAGTCGTTGCGGTTGCCTTCTTCGAGCACGTATTGCAGCGTGCCGAGGCCGACGAACATGAGGCCGATGCCCCACCAGTCCATGTTTTTCTTTTGATGCTCGGCGGCGGCGGCGTTCGCGGCGCGGATGTCTTCCGGCTCGTGCACGAAGCGCGTGACCATCACCAGCGACAGCAGGCCGACCGGCACGTTGATGAAGAAGATCCACGGCCAGCTGTAGTTGTCGACGATGTAGCCGCCGAGCGTCGGGCCGAAGGCGGGGCCCAGGACGACGGCCATGCCGAAGACGGCCATGGCCATGCCTTGCTCCTGCGGCGGAAACGTCTGCCGGAGAATGGCCTGTTCGGTGGGCTGCAATGCGCCGGCGCCGAGACCTTGCAGGACGCGGAAGAAGACCAGCATCGGCAGCGTGTGCGCGAACCCGCAAAGCGCGGAGCCGGCGATGAAGAGGATCAGCGACGCGAGGTAAACGCGCTTCTGCCCGAACATGCGCGCCAGGAATCCGGTGAGCGGCATGACCAAAACCGTGGCCATCACGAAGCCGGTGGTGACCCAGGTGATCTGCTCGATGGTGGCGCCGAGGGAGCCGGAGAGATGCGGGACGGCGACGTTGACGATGGAGGCGTCGATCGCGCCCATGAGGGTGCCGAACGTCACGGAGAGCGTGACCAGCCACTTGTTGACGGGCGGCCGGGCGGCCGTAGTGCCGGTCAAGGATGCGGCTCCGAGGAGGTCGTTGGCGCGGCGGGCGAGGCGCCCGTCGCGGTCGGCGATGATTCGGCGGGCGAGGCGCCCGCCGCTCCAACAGGCGGCGCGAGTGGCGTGGGCGGCGCGAGTGGCGCGAGTGGCGTGGGCGGCGTGGGCAGCGCGAGAGGCGCGTCCTGCGCGAGCGTCCCCGTCGCGTACTGCAACTGATATCCCGCCAGCGCGGCATCGGCTTGCGCTGCGATCAGGTCCTCATGCGCCTGCCGGTAGCTGTCTTCGGCGCGATCCACTTCCACGCTCGATCCGTAGCCGGCGGCGCGGCGCTCGCGCGCGATGGTCAGCGCGTCTTCGGCGACCTTCACGGTTTCGCTGGCCACGGCCACGCGTGCCTGCGCGTTTTCGAGCGTGAGGATGGTGGTGCGCACCTGCTGTTCCACGTCGCGGGTGAGGCGATCGGTGCGCACGCGCACGTCTTCGAGTTCGAGCCGCGCGCGGGCGATGTTCGCGTTCAGATCGCCGCGGAAAATCGGCATCACCAGCGCGGCGCCGATGCGGCGGCTGGAGTGCATTTCATCGATGTAGTTGCCGGAGTAGTCGCCTGTGAAGCCCGCTTCGACGCGCGGGATGCGGCGCGCTTTCGCGGAGGCCAGCGTGAGCTCCGCGGCCTGCTGCGCGGCTTGTGCTTCGCGCAGATCGGGACGCTGGGCGCGCGCGCTGGTCAGTGCGGCTTCCACGGCCGGCGAGATCGTCGGCGCAGTGAGCGGCTCGGCCAGCTCCACGTCCTGCGACTGGTCGGCGCCGATTGCGCTCAGCAGCGCGAGGCGCGCCGATTCGCGATCGTTTTGCGCGCGCAGCAGCGCTTCGCGGGCGCGAGCGAGCTGCACGTTCGCCTGCGCCACGTCGAGTCGCGTGCCGGTGCCCGCCTGGAACTCATCGCTGGCGACGCGCGCGAGCTGTTCGAACAGCTTCAAATCGGCTTCGCGCGAATTCGCCTGCGCCTGCGCGCGCTGCACCATCACGTACAGCCGCGCCACGCTCACGGCCACTTCGTTGCGCGCCTGCTGCAGATGCCAGCGGCTCGCTTCGACGCCGGCGCGTGAGGCCTGGTAGTAACGAAGCGCCGCGAGATTGAAGAGCTGCACCGCGGCGGTGACCTGCGCGTCGGTCACGTTGAACGGTCCGATCACCGGCGGCTGGCCGGGGATCTGGAAGCCGAACGTGGCCAGGTTGATCGATTCGTTGTACTGCTGCAGGCGGAGCTCGCTTTGCGGCAGCAGGCCGGACAGCGCTTCCCGTTGCGCGACGCGCGCACGTTCGGCCTGCGATTCGGCCAGCCGGGCCACCGTCCCTTCGCGCAACGCCATCGACACCGCGTCCTGCAGCGTCAGGTGGAGCGTTTCGGCGTGGAGAGGGAGCGCCAGCGCGGCGATGAGAGAAAAGAAAAGGGCTCTGACGGGATTCGACATCTTGCTCGGCCAACTCCAACATTTCGAGACGACGAATATTTCGGTGTTCGAAGTAACTACCCGGTCATCTTGCGAAAAAAGTCGAGGAACTCCTCACGTTCGTGAGGGGCGAGACGCTCGAGCATGCCGCGGCCCAGACGGATGCGATCGGCTTGATAGGTTTCCAGAGCACGCCTGCCGCGACTGGTGAGCATGACCCGTACCGTCCGCCGGTCGGATTCGGGACGGGCGCGCTCCACCAGGCGCCGCTCGACGAGACGGTCGACGACGCCGGTGGTGCTGCTCAGCGCGAGATTCAGCAGCTGCGAGATTTCTGACATGGTGGCCGGACCGTGCTCGTTCAGGAATGCCAGGAGCGCGGTTTCGCTGCGGGAAAAATTCGCGCTCTGCTGCGGGATGAGGAACTCCTTCAGCAGCACATCGAAGCGGCGCATCAGCTCGCGAGCCAGTTCTTCGACATCCGGATTCTTCGGCATGGCGAAGCAAATATATCGCGAGAATCGTGGCCGTCAACGCGTCTCGAACG
>DASSMK010000260.1:0-8683 GCA_035688915.1 Thermoanaerobaculia bacterium | reverse complement strand
AACACTCTTCGCAAATAACTCGTGTTACCATTTTGTGGCGCGGCCGCGGGACTCGTCCTTCCCGGCTGCGCACATCCCGATCGTCCAAGGGTTTTTCCATGAAGCAGATCTTCGTTGCGCTCACCGTGGCATTTTTGTTTGTCGCCGGCAATGCACAGGCGGCCACTCCTGATTCGAGCATGTCCGCTCTCCTGCGCCAGGCTCCGGGATTGCGGGCCGAGGTGCTGCGGCTCGCGCTGGATGCGACGAACAAGGCGGACAACCTCGGCCTCATCAAGCGCCGCAATCTGCTCACCGTCATCGACTACTCCCTCCCCTCCTCGCAGCCGCGCCTCTTCGTCTTCGATCTCGCCGCGCGCAAGCTGCTCTTCCGCGAGCTCGTCGCGCACGGCAAGAACAGCGGCGGCGATCAGGCCAACTTCTTCTCCAATTCGCCCGGCAGCCTGGCCACGAGCCTCGGCCTCTTCGTCACGGCTGACACGTACTTTGGCAACAACGGCTATTCGCTGCGGCTGAAGGGTCTCGAAGAAGGGATCAACGACATGGCCATGGATCGCGCCATCGTCATGCACGGAGCGGCGTACGTCAGCCGGGAAGCGATCAAAGCGCTCGGCCGCCTCGGCCGGAGCTGGGGCTGCCCGGCGGTGCGCAAAGAGGTCGCGCAGAAGATCATCGACACGGTGCGCGGCGGCTCGCCGATCTTCGCGTATTACCCGGAGAAGAGCTGGCTGGCGCACTCGTCGTTCGTGCCTCGTGAAGATGCGGCCGCGGTGATCACCGCCTCGCGCTGATTCGTTTAGCATGCGCGCATGAAACGCGCGCTCGTTCTCGCCGCTCTCACGCTCGCCGCCGCGATTCCCGCGATCGCGGCGCAAAAGCCCACGCCGAAGCCGTTCTCCGTCGTCGAAGCGTCGATCCCGGACATGCAGGCGGCGCTGCGCGATGGCCGCGTCACGTCGCGCGAGCTCGTGCAGCAGTACCTCATCCGCATCGCCACGTACGAGGACAAGCTGCACGCCGCGATCACCGTCAATCCGAAGGCGCTCGAAGAAGCCGACATGCTCGATCGCGAGCGCGCGGCGGGCAAGGTGCGCGGGCCGCTGCACGGCATTCCGATCGCGCTGAAAGACAACATCCAGACGACGTTCCTGCCGACCACCGGCGGCGCGCTGGCGTTCGCGGAGCTCGTGCCGCCGTACGACGCGACGGTGACGAAGAATCTGCGCGACGCGGGCGCGATCATCATCGCCAAGACGCAGATGACGGAGCTGGCGAACTGGGTGGCCGGCGATCCGTCGATGCCGAACAATTACAACTCGCTGAACGGCTACGGCTTCAATCCGTACGATCCGCGTCGCGATCCGCGCACCGATTCCGCCGATGGCCGCGCCGCGCTCAACACGGGCGGCTCGAGCTCCGGGGCAGGCACGGCCGCGAATTTCTGGGCGGCGAACGTCGGCACCGAGACGTCGGGCTCGATCCTCAGCCCATCCAATCAGAACATGCTGGCGGCGGTGAAGCCGACCGTCGGCCGCATCTCGCGCTACGGCATCATCCCCATCGTTGCGGATCAGGACACCGCCGGCCCGATGGCGAAGTCGGTCACCGACGCCGCCATCCTCCTCGGCGTGCTCGAAGGGAACAATCCCGATCCGAATGACGCCGCCACGAGCCGCTGCAGCGCGCCGCCGAATCACGACTACACGCAGTTCCTGAAGCGCGACGGCCTGAAGGGCGCGCGCATCGGCATTCCGCGCACGGGCTTCTACGACAAGGTGGCGCTGCCGGGCGAAGAGAAGCCGGTGGGCGGCCTCAATCCCGAACAGCTGAAGGCGATGAACGAAGCGATCGCGATCCTGAAAGCGCAGGGCGCGGTGATCGTCGATCCGGCGGACATCCCGAGCATCGTCGACAAGGACGCGAAGAACAATCTCTGGAAGTGGGGCGTCTGCACCGACATGGACGAGGTGAAGGCGCGCGATTGCTCGATCGTGCTCGCCTACGGCATGGAGCGCGATTTCAACACCTGGCTCAAATCCCTCGGCGACAAGGCGCCGGTGAAGACGCTCTCCGAGCTGCGCGCGTGGAATCGCGAGCACCAGAAGCTCGGCACGATCAAGTACGGCCAGTCGCTGCTCGACATCTCCGACGCGATGGATCTCGATCTCTTCCGCGCGCGCTACGAGTCGGATCGCGCGAACGATCTGCGCCTCACGGCTGCGCACGGAATCGACGAAGTGATGAACGCGCAGAAGCTCGACGCGATCCTCTTCCCCGGTTCTTTCGGCGCAGGCATCGCGGCGAAGCCGGGCTACCCGACGGTAATCGTGCCGTTCGCGATGATCGCGAATGCGCCGACGCCGGCCTTCCCGGAGAGCTTCAAAGCGCAGCCGTCGCCGTACGGGGTGAGCTTCACCGGCATGGCCTGCAGCGAACCGACGCTGCTGCGGCTTGCGTATGCGTTCGAGCAGGCCACGAAGCGGCGCGTGCCGCCGCCCGCGGTGCCGTAGTCATCACGCCGTTTTCGCGCGCGCCCGACCGCCCATCCACAACAGCACTGCCCCGATCGCGCACGCGACGGGGCAGACCAGGAGCGATGTGCGCATGGCGTCGGGATTCGTCGTGACGCCGAGTGCGTCGCTCAGTTTGCCGATGAGGAGTGAACCGATGCCGTACGCGGTGATGTTCACGATCGAGAAGAAGACGCCGATGGCGAGGCCGCGCAGACTCGGGCCCGCCAGTTCGTGCACGTCGGCCGTCGCGGGACCAACCCAGAGGATCGCGAGCGCGTAGAGCACGATGTTCGCGACGACGAGCATCGTCAAATTGTTGAGATAGAGCAGCGCGATCCAGAGCGGAACCGACGCGAGTGCGGCCGACGCGGTGAACGCAAGGCGGCCGCCGGGCAGCATGCGGCTGATGTGATCGGAAAAGTAGCCGCCGAGGACCATGGCCGGGATGCCGATCAGCACGGAGATGACGCCCGCAGCGACGCCGACGGTGAGCAGGTTGACATGGTGCACGCGGACGAAGAACGCGGGCCCCCAGATGCCGAGGTTGTTCGAGGCGAGGCCGACGAGCGCGTAGCCGGCGAAGAGGAAGCGCAGCGGCTTCGACGCGAAGAGACTGCTCGTGCTGCCGGTGCTGCGGCTCGCTTCCATGCGGCCGCGAGCAGGTTCGCGCAGCAGGCAGACCAGGATCGCGAGCACGAGGCCGGGGAAGCCGAGCGTGTAGAACGCCCAGCGCCAGCCGTACGTCTGACCGATCCAGCCGCCGAGGAAGAAGGCCAGGCCGCCGCCGAGGGCGATGGCGGATGAATACGCGCCCTGCACGGTGGCGCGCAGGCGTGGCGGAAAGTAATCGCTGAGCAGCGAGAGCGCGGCGGGGCCGAGCGTCGCTTCGCCGACGCCGACCATGAGGCGGCAAAGAAACATCGTTGTGAAGCTGTGGCAGAAGCCGGTCAGTCCGGAGAAGAGACTCCAGACGGCGAGGCCGCCGGCGATGATCCACTTGCGCGAGACCTTGTCGGCGAGGATGCCGAACGGTACGCCGAGGAGTGTGTAGAAGATGACGAAGGAGGTGGTGCCGAGGAGCGCGAGTTGGAGGTCGCTGAGCGCCATCTCGGTTTTGATGGGCGTGAAGAGGATGTAGATGAGCGTGCGATCGAGAAAGTTGAGGACGTAGACGGCGGTGAGGATGGCGAGTGCGTACCAAGAGTAACCGGCCACCCGGTCGGTAGCCGTAGGAGCGGAAGGCGTGGCGTCGACGGCGGTGGTGGACATGGGCGGGAAGTGTAGCGTGGGTTCGCCGAGGGCGTGCGGCGCTCGCTAAAATGTCGTGCAGCGGGTCCAGGAGGCAGCCATTGAGCAGATATCCCCTTGCGGAGCGCGCGTCCGTCGCGAACGCCGCATCAGCCGTGTCGTGCGTTCATTGCCACAAAGCGATCACCGTCTCTACATGGGACCGATTCAACGGCTTTCTGGTCGAGTGCCCTCATTGCCATGGCTTCCATGGCCGGCGGTGGCAAATTCGCGCAGTGGCATTCGCAAGCTTCCTGCTCAATGCGGCGAGCTTCCTGTTCACGATGCGGCCGGGCAAGGCGCTGCTGGCGATGGCTGCGTGGGTGGGGTTCTTCTGGTTCGCGCTGCCGCGGTCAGACGGGTGGCCGGAGGCGGTGCGGGTCATGATCTACGGAGCTTTGATGATCGGGCCGATGTTGATCAATGCCATTCTTTTGGTCCGGCATCAAATTGATCTCGATCGTGCTCCCGTCGTTGCGCCCACACCGGCGTCACGCGCGCGGACTTTGCCGAACGCGGCGTCGTGAGCGACGGCGACGTGGCGCGTCGCGAGCCAGATTGACCGTCACGCGTTCAGCTGCGCGAGCGGCTCCGCAAGATCGCTGCGCCCACACGGACGTCACGCGCGCAGACTTCGCCCAACGCGACGTCGTGAGCGACGGCGACGTGGCCCTGGCGAGGCAGATAGACCTTCACGCGTTCAGCTGCGCAGCCCCGCGCCAGAGGTGTGACGTCACGAAGCAGTCGCCGGGGCTGCGTCAGCTGCAACGCGCGAGCACGGTCAAGCCGTAGCGTGCCGCCCGACGAACCCCCGCGTCACCGGCACCCGCCACCCCGCCAGCGCCGTGGCCACGTCCGCGGCGAGCGGCTCCGCGAGGTCCACGAACGGGCGGAGGATGTCGCCTTCCATCACCGACACCGCCACGCCGTCCCGATACGCGATGCGCGTTCCGGAGACGGCGCGTACGCGCTCGCCGGCGGTGAGGATGCCGGTGAGGTTCAGCGGGTCGGCCGCGCTGAGGATGATGGTCTTGCCGTCCGGCGCTTCGCGTCGCACTTCGCGCAGGCGCTCCACCGCTTCCGGCAGCGCGAACTGTTCGCCGGACATGCCGGTCACGAAGCGGCCGCCGCGGATTTCGCCGCGTGCTTCCAATCGGCGATAGATGCGCGCGAGCTCGCGCCAGGGCGCGGCGTTCGGCTCGCGCGTGAGCAGGCGGCGGAAGACGACGCCGTAGCGCCGCAGCAGCGCGCGCGCCTGCGCTTCGACGGCTTCCTCGCGCGATGCCGTCGGCTCCGGCAGCAGCGACCAGCGTCCGGTGAGGCGATGATCGCGCGACGGCTGGAGCAGCGAGCGCAGCCCCGCGAATCCGTCGGAGACGACGAGCCCTGCGGAAACGAGCTCGCCAAGGGCTTCGGTGGGATCGTGGGAAAGATCGCGGGCGAAGGACGCGCCGCGCGTGCGCAACGCGTCGAGCACTGTTTGCGCGGCCGCACCGATCTGCGGTTCCGCAACAGGAGTGAGGCTCCGCCACGCATCGGCGTGATCGCGAAGAAAGAGTGCGATTGGCGTCGCCGAGACGACGCTCGACGGCGACGATGACAATCGCGCCCAGCCCACTTCGCCGGTCAGGCAAAGCATGTCCAGGATGGACGGCTCGTAGCGATCGACGCGCGCCGGCAGAATGGAACGCTCCCAACCCGCCGCGGCCACTTCGTAGCCGTCGAGTTGCTCGATCACTTTCTGCAGACCGTCGATGCCCGAGAGCTTCGCGCTCGGCGCGACGTGTTGCCAGGCGAAGAGAAAGCGCATGAAATCGTTCGCCGCAACGGGCTCGATCTCCGCGCGCAGACGCGTCAGCGTGTAGCGATGGATGCGTGCGAGCAGGCGGCGATCGCACCATTCTTCGAGCGGCGGCACGCGCGGCGTGAAGCGCCCGCGCAGCACCACACCCTCCCGTTCCAGCACGAGCAGCGCGGCTTCCGCGTCGCGTTCGGTCACGCCGAGGGAATCAGCGAGCACCATCGCAGTGATCGGCCCGGTGATCGTCAGCCGTCCGCGCAACAACTCGACGATCGCTTCTTCGCGCGTCCAGACCTTCGTCGCGCGCGAGGCCGGTGCCGCGATCGGCACGTGCACGTTCGGATGCACGGCCACGAGCTCCGGCACCCGCTCCGCCGCAATGAACAGCGACGACACCTCGGCCGCTCGCCGCGCCGCGATCAGCTCCCGCATCAACGCCATCGGCACTTCATCCGCGAGCAGGAATCCCGCGCTCAGCAGCGCGTCGTGCAGTTCGTCCGCATCGCGCGGATCGGGACGTTCTTCGTCGCGCACGCGTTCAATCGCGGCGAGATCGAGGGCGCCAAGATCGCCCGCGGAGCTGTCGCCGGCACGGCGCGTGAGCACGGCTTGCGTACGGCGCTCTTCCAACGGCGCGTCATCGAGAAATGCGTACGGCTTGGCGTTGAGGATGTCGTACGAGAGGACCGACGGCTCGCGCGTGTCGCGCGCCACGCATTCGATCTCGCCCGCGTGAATCCGCGTCAGCACCTTCGCCAGTCCGTCGTAATCCATCGCCTCGGACAAACAATCGCGCACGACCTGATTGACGAGTGGGTGATCGGGGATCTGCCGGTCGCCGGGGATGTTTTCGAAGCACGCCGCCGCATCGGGAAAGCACGCCGCCATCAGATCGGCAGCCATCATGCGCTGGATCTGCGGCGCGACTTTCGAGCCGCTCCGCGAGCGTGGCACTGCGAGCGAGATCGTGGCGTTCCAACGCCAGCGCGTCTGAAACACCGGCGCATCGAGGAACGCCTGCACGAGGATGTCGCGCGCGGTATTCGGATGGAGATAGCGGAAGACGTCGGCGAGCGGAAAGGAATGCTGCGGCCCAAGCGACAGCAGCAGCGCGTCCTCAGTGGCAGCGGCCTGTAATTCGAAATTGAACTGGCGGCAGAAACGCTTGCGCAGCGCGAGGCCCCACGCTTTGTTCACGCGGCTGCCGAACGGCGCGTGCAGCACGAGTTGCATCCCGCCCGCTTCATCGAAGAAGCGCTCCAGCACCAGCGTCTCCTGCGTCGGCAACACGCCCAGCGCGCGACGTCCTTCGGCGAGATACGTCACGAGCTCCGTCGCGGCTTCGCGCGAGATGCCGCACTCCTCGATGAGAAACGCAATGGCTGTTTCTTCATCATCGAGCCGCGTGTCGAGCTCCGCGCGCAATTCGCTCACCGCGCGCGACAACTCATCGCTGCGCGCCGGTGCTTCGCCGAGCCAGAACGGAATGGTCGGCGGCGCGCCGTGCGCATCGGCCACGCGCACTTCGCCCGGGAGCACTTGCGTGATCTGCCACGACGCGTTGCCGAGCTGGAAGATGTCGCCGGCGGTGCTTTCGATCGCGAAGTCTTCGTTCAGCGTTCCGATGAACGTCTCTTCGCCTTCCAGCACGACGCGATAGTCCGCGACTTCCGGAATCGCGCCGCCCGAGGTGAGGGCGAGCATGCGGGAGCCGCGGCGGCCGCGGACGCGCGCGTTCACTTCATCGCGATGCACCAGCGCGCCGCGCCGTCCGCGCTTCGTGTTAAAGCCCTCGGCCACCATGCCCAGCACGTCATCGTGCTCGCGTCGCGAAAGATCGCGATACGGCCAGGCGCGCTTCGCGAGCGCGAACAATTCTTCTTCCGCGTAATCGCCGCACGACGCTTCGGCCACGAGCTGTTGCGCGAGCACATCCAGCGGCGCTTCCTGCACCACGATGCGATCGAGCTCACCGCGACGCACCGCGCGCAGCAATGCGGCGCATTCGGCGAGATCGTCGCGCGACACCGGAAAGACGCGGCCTTTCGGCAGACCTGAGACGGTGTGGCCGGAGCGGCCGACGCGCTGCAGCAGCGTGGCGATGCGATGCGGTGAGCCGAGCTGGCAGACGAGATCGACGTGACCGATGTCGATGCCGAGCTCCAGCGACGCCGTGGCCACCAGCGCTTTCAGCGAGCCTTCCTTGAGGCGCGTTTCGGCGTCGAGACGATTTTCTTTCGAGAGGCTGCCGTGATGCGCGGTCACGGCGTCTTCGCCGAGGCGGTCGGAGAGATGGCGGGCGACACGCTCGGCCATGCGGCGGGTGTTCACGAACACGAGCGTGGTGCGGTGCTCTTCGATGAGCGCGGTGAGGCGGTCGTACAGCTCCTCCCACACCTCGTGCGACATCACCGCATCGAGCGCGGACCGCGGCGTCTCGACGGCCAGATCCATAGCGCGCTTGTGACCTTCATCGACGATCGCGCAATCGCCGCCATCGCTGCCGACGAGATACTTCGCCACTTCTTCGATGGGTTTCTGCGTGGCGGACAAGCCGATGCGCAAAAGCGGCCGTTCCGCTACAGCCTGTAGACGCTCCAAAGTGAGGGCGAGGTGCGCGCCGCGGCGTGTTCCGATCACCGCATGGATCTCGTCGACGATCACCGTGCGCACCGTGCGCAGCATCTCGCGGCTGCGCTCCGCGGTCAGCAGCAGGTAAAGCGACTCGGGCGTGGTGACGAGGATGTGTGGCGGCGTTTTGAGCATCGCCGCTCGCTGCGAGGACGTCGTGTCGCCGCTGCGGACGGCGGCGGTGATACGGGGGGCGCCGAGGCCGGAGTCTTCGGCGAGACGTCGAATGGCGGCGCGGGGTTCTGCGAGATTCTTGTGAATGTCCGCGCTCAGCGCCTTCAGCGGCGAGACATAGACCACGCGCACTTCGTCGGGAAGCGGCGCTTCGAGACTTTCGCAGAACAGCTCATCGAGCGCGGTGAGAAACGCGGCGAGCGTCTTGCCCGAACCGGTAGGCGCGGCGATGAGCGTGTGCCGCTTCGCCGCGATCGCCTCCCACCCCTGCTTCTGC
>DASSMK010000259.1:0-27526 GCA_035688915.1 Thermoanaerobaculia bacterium | reverse complement strand
CCGTTCGTGCTTGAACGCTGGCGCTTCATGATGCGGCGAGGACCCCGTGTCGCGTATCAGGTGGAGTTTCGCGCGACGGCGGTCGAGGACTTCGCTTCCACCGCATAGAAGGAATTCGGGCGAGGGGGAGTGTTCTTAGGCGGACCCCCTCGCCCTGAAAGTGTCCGCAAAGCGATTGTAGCGCGTAGTCCGCCGCGCGCTGCATCTCACCTCAACAGCTCAACACACCCCCTCGCCTGACGCGATTACGCCGCCCCTGACGCGGCCACGCGTGTGGAGGCACATTGCCCTATTTCACAGAAACAGATCTCGTCACAACGATGGCGAAGCAGTCGGCGTTCGGCACCGTGCCGGGCGCCGCAGTCGCCTATGTGCTGCCGATTGCCAAAGGCGCACAGGGACCCGAGCACTCACGCAACAAGATCGAAAACGACGCGCGGTATGCGGACGGCTATGACCGCGAGCCGGCGCTCGGCAATCACCGCTCCGGCGCCGATCTGCCGCTGGTTTCGAATCTCGACATCTTCGGCTATCCGCTCTACGGCTTCTGCGGAACGCTGACCACTACGGGCGCGTCGGCGCCGTACACGCACGCCGGTAAGCCCGGTAAGACGGTCGTTTACTACGTCATCGAAGAAGGCGTTCCCGGAACGAAGTATTACCAATACGTCGATCAGGTCTTCTCGGAACTGAACGTCGAGTATGAGCAAGAGGGACTGTTCAAGCCGATGTTCAAGACGGTCGGCTCAGGACTTCTCATCCCCGCCGCGTCGTCCATGGACACGACGCCTACGGAAGTCGCTGGCCCTCCCGCTGAGATGCTGAACTGGTCGACGCTCACTGATGGCATCGACGAAGGCATCGTCCAGAAGCTCTCGCTCAACGTCAAACGTGAGGTCATCGAAGTTCGCGCCGGAAACGGCGGTGTGTGCCGCGCACTCAT
Source organism: Thermoanaerobaculia bacterium (assembly GCA_035688915.1). Lineage (GTDB taxonomy): Bacteria > Acidobacteriota > Thermoanaerobaculia > Gp7-AA8 > Gp7-AA8 > DASSMK01. Next base: position 26,583 of record DASSMK010000259.1, on the reverse strand, counting down.
CATCGGCAACATCACCGTCACCGGCACCGTGACGATTCTCTTCACCGGCGACACGCTGTACGCCAAAGCGCGGGCCGGGACCAAGCTCGCGCTGACCGCCACGATTACGCGCGGAACCAGCTCATTCACGGCGAAGGTGCCGGAGGCGAAGCTGGAACCGAAGGGCCTCAAGAAGCAGAGCGGGCAGGCCATCACTCAGGAGTTCGCATTCGACGGCATCGTCGGCACGGACGCGGACTCGCCAATCAAGTTCACCCTCACCAACGGCATCGCGACGCACAACGCGTAAGCGCTCTCGCCGCCCACCTCCAGCCGCAGGCGTTCGCCCCGCGGACGGCTTCCACCCAAGGCAAGGAAATCCCAATGACCAACGTCACTCGTCTCTTCCATCCGCGCAATGTCGCCATTCCGACTCCGCTCCCCGCTGGCGGGACGGGCCACCTGCTCGCCATGGACGGGCAAGAGCTGAAGAAGCTCGCCAAGCGCATCGTCCTCTTCGAATACCTCCGCGACAAGAAGGACCGCTACGTCTTCAACCCTGAAGGCAAGCCGGTCCCGAAGATCGAACAGGACGACGAGGCACTCATCGCCGAGGCGATGAAGAAGTGCCGCAAGATCACGAACGTCGCGATTCCCGTTTACGTCAACGGCGATCAGCAGTTCGCAGGCGACGGCGATACGCGCTCGCCGCGCGTCGTCAACGTAACGGTCGATGCCATGACCAAGCAGTGCGACGCGCACGACGTGCCCTTCGAAGGCCGTTGCGCTGACTGCGCGCTGATCGTGGTCGGCGACTTTCGTACGACGGCCGCGCAGATGATGCGCGACATCCTGTCGGAAACCATCGAAGTCGAAGTCGATGTGAAGGTCGAACCGACCGCGCGAGAGGTTGAAGCGGCAGCCGAAGCGGGAGAGCCGGCGCCGCAGACGCGCAGCGTCAAACGCACCGTCGAGCAGCTCCTCGCCGAGTGGCAGATCGAGCGGTGCGTCGAGTACGGCCGCGCGAAAAAAGCGGCCGAAGAAAAAAACTGATCGAGCACGCCGAGTGGAGATTTGGCGAAGCGGGCGAGGTAGCGAGCGCCGTCACAAAGACGGAGGCCGCGCTACGGCGCCGCGCCGCAGCTGAAGGTCGTCCCTACATACCGCGCTTTGCGGCGGCCTCATTCGAGCCGCCGCCGCTCCTTCCGGAGAACGCGGACGCATGGGATCTCTTCTTGGCGTGCCAGCGACAGCTCATCACCGCGGGATTCGGCAGCGTCGTCGGTATCGATGAATCGACGCTGAAGTGGAAGATGGATCTCCTTCAGATTCCACCCGAAGAGCAGCTCGCCACACTCGAAAAGTTCCAACTGATCGTCGAAGTGTTCGTGCGCAGCTGCGCCCGCGCCACCGCTGAAACGAGCGGCAAGGCGAATGGCGCTAACTGAAAAACAACTCCTCATCAGACTCGTTGCGCGTGCTGACGGACAGCCGGTCATCGCCGGCTTCGGTCGCACGCTCGCCGAGCTGACTTCGACCGAAAACCGGCTGCAGACCGAGCTACGCGAAACGAACGCGGAAGCTCGTCGGCAGTCGTCTGTCTTCGGTGAGTTGTCCATTTCAACGCGCCGATGGCTCGGCGTGCTCGTGGGCGGCGCGAGTCTCGGCGTGCTCGCGAAACAGACGTTCGATTACAACCAAGAGCTTGAATCAACGCAGATCGCGATCGCCGGTCTGCTGTTCGCGAACAACAAGTACACCGACTCGCTCGGACGTGTTGTTGATGAGAACACAGCGTGGCAGGCGTCCAACGCCGAAGCGCTGATGCTCATGGGCGATCTCCAGCGCGAATCGCTCAAGACCGCCGCGACTGTTCCGCAGATCGCCGACGCGTTCTCACTCGTCTACGGCGCGCTTGCGGAAGCGGGCATCAGAGTTTCCAACAGCGACGTCCTCCAGCTGACGACGCGCCTCACGCAAACCGCGAACGCGATGAAGGTCCCGATGGAGCAGATCCGTCAGGAGATCAATTCGCTCATCACGGGCCAGGTCACGCAGGACTCGACGATTGCGAAGCGCATCGGTCTCGATAACGCGTCGATCCAGCAGATGCAGGCGAACGGCACGCTCGTCGCCGAAATCATGCGCCGCACGGACGGCTACGCCAAGGCAGCAGAGGCGCAGTCGAACACATTGCGCGGGAAGCTCGTCAACACGGTCGAGATCATCACCGCCACTCTCTCCCGCGCCTTCGGTCCGGCGCTGGACCGCACGAAGGGCGCGCTCGATACCGTCTTCCGATTCTTTGACGAGAACGGCAATCGCTTCGCCGCTTTCGTGTCGCGCGTCGTTGCGGCGGTCGACGGCGCCGTCTCTGCGGTTGGGCAGTGGATCACCAAGCATCGTGAGCTTCTCGAGAACATCGCTGCAACTGGAGCCATCGTCGGCGCAGCGATTGGCGTCTATAGCGCGCTCGGCGCCGTCATCGCCGCGCTCTCGTCGCCGATCGTTGTAGCGATTGCGGGCATCGTTGGACTCGCGCTCGTATGGGAGAAGGCGCGGAAGTATTCGGAGATTGAAGTTGGCGGCAAGCCGATCGCCGCCTATGTGCGCGCAACGATGCAGGTCGTCGCGACCACTTGGATCGGCGGCATCACCGCGCAATTGGGCGCCGTCAAAGCTCTCTATTACGGCGTCAAAGCTGTCTTCGGCGGCCTCGCCGATTTGATGCTCGCGCCGATTCATTTCGTCGTCGGACAGCTCAACACGATTCTTAAGGCGCTCCCGCCTAGCGTCGCGGCGCTCATTCCGAACTTCGACCTTGTGCGCAAGGTCGCGGGCGACATCGAGACGCGTCTCTCTAACGCGTTCAAGCCGCTCGACAACGCGGCTCAGGCGCTCGACACGATCAAGGACACAGCATCGCTCCTCGCTGAACTGACGCGCGTCGGAGGCGAGCAGGTAACGGCAGCACTTCACACGAAAGGAGGACTCGGCGGCGCGGCCGATCTCGTCAAGGACGTTTGGACGAGCGCCGCGGAATGGCTCGACGGGCAACTGCCGCACCTTTCCGACCTCGGCAAAAAGGCGGCCGGTGCGCTCGGTCTCACGAGCACCACCACCGTCGCGCCACACGCTGACCCTGCGAAGGCTGCGCATGCACAGCGTGTCAAAGACGCACTCGACAAGGAGAAGCAGGACTACCTCGATTTCGTCGCCGAGTTTCGCAAGCGAGCAGAGGCCGCAGGCGATCCACTCGCACAGACCATCGCGAAGATCGAGGCTGACCGCGACGCGGCTCTCAAGAAGCTCGAAGCGCAGCAGGCGAAGCTGAAGGGCGTCTTCAGCGACGACGTTCTGAAGGGCGATCGCGAGGCGGTCGTTACGTTCTTCGACCGCCGCATCGACGACGAGCGTCAGAAGTCTCTCGCTCAGGAAATCAAAGAGCGTCAGGCGACTCTCCGTCTTCAACACGACCTGGCCGTCGGGACGCAACGCGAGATCGAAGATCGGCGCATTGCGCTCATCAAAGACAGCGCGCAACGGGAGCTCGCCGAACGTCTCGCCGCTAACCGCCGCTGGTTCGAAGACGAGTCGGAGCGTATCGCTGCTTCGACTCAAAACGAAACGGAGCGAGCGAACCAGATCGGTGCGCTCGCCGAAGAGCGCAAGCGCCGCGACGATCGCGACCGCGAAGACGCCGACCGTCAGATGCGCGAGGCGACGGTCTCCTACGCGGAGTATTGGAAGAAGCTCGGCGAGACCGTGAAAGCGCAGTGGCGCTCGATCGGTGAGGTCATCGCGACGACCGTGCTGGAAGGCCGGCGCATTCTCGGCGATGCGCTGAACTCGTTCCTCGACGATCTGACCTCCGGTCAGACGGACCTTCTGAAGTCAATCACCGGCCTCTCCAAAGGTCTCACCTCGCTGTGGACGAAGTCGCTCACCGAAATTCTGATGAGCGGCAAGAACGTCAGCCAGCAGCTACAGGACCTATTCAAGTCCATTCACGTCCAGAACAGCGACGGGACAACGGATTGGACGGGAACTGCGCTTCAGGGCGCCGGCGTCGGCGGAATGGTCGGCGGTCTCTTTCAGACACCGAACAACTACGCGGGCGTCGGCGGCTCGATCGGCGGCGCGATCGGCGCCATCATCGGCACGTACTTCGGCGCGACCGGCGTCGGCGCCGCGATCGGCTCAGCGATCGGAACCGCGATCGGTTCCATGATCCAAAAGGGCAAGGACGCGATCAACGTCACGATCCGTGATGGCGTTGCGACCGTTACCGAGAAGGGTATCTCCGGCACAGCTCGCGCCGAGATCCAGACGCAGGTCCAGCGGAAAGTCAAAGAGGAGACGAAGAGCTGGCAAGCCATTCTTGACCTCTTCCCGCAATCGGTTCGCGACCACCTCGCGAAGCTCTATAGCTCCGGCAAAATCAAGAAGCCGAGCGTCAACGTCTTCGGCGGCGTCGAGAGTGCGGACCTTACGGATCAAAGCGCGCTCGGCGCGCTGTCGGACTTCCTCGGAAACGATCTCCCAAAGGCCGTATTCAGCGCCTACACGGGCGCGCTGACGATCGCGCTGGGACAGCTCGGCGTCGGCAAGGTGCGCATCGCCGAGCTGTTCACATATTGGGGAACGCTGCAAGGCAAGGAACTGCACGATGCGGTTCTTCGATACGTCACCGTCTTTCTCGATGCCGCCGACATCCGCGACAAGATCGGCAGTTCGCTCGACGACAAGATGGCGGCAGCCAATCGCCTGTCGTCACCGCGCCCGCTCGAAAACCTCGATGCGATCTCCGCCGCAATCGACGCCGCCGTCGAGCGCATGGCCCAGCTCACGGACGTCGAAGACATCGTCGCGGCGCAGGAAGAAGTTAACCGCCTCTCAAAGCAGTATTACGAGCAGCAGCTTCAGTACCTCGCCCGCATTCAACAGGTCCAGCAGGCGATCACGAATTCGATCGGCTCACAGCGCGAGCAAATCCGGCTCGCCGGCATGGGCGATCAGCAGAAGGTCGACTACTTCTTCCAGCGCATGCTCGTGCTCCGCGGCCAGCTGGAGCGCACCACCGACCCAGAAGAGATCAGCCGCCTCACACAGCAAATCCAGCAGTACGTCTCGCAGGCTATGGGTGTCGCGCCCGACAACCAAGAGATGCGCGACAAGCTGCTCGCGATCCTGACCGATATCGAAGTCATCGCCAACAACCAACTCGACAAAGCGAAACAGGAAGTCATCGAGCGCGACGCCGCGCCAGCGTCAGCACTGGAGCGCGCGGCGCAGCTGCTCTCGCAAGCGGCCCAGGACATCTCCAACGCGGCGAAGCCCGCTCCGGCGCCAACGCCGTCACCGGCGCCCGGCGAGCCATCGCCGACGCCTACTCCCGTATCGCCGCGCCCGCAGTTTCAGCAGGGCAACTCCACTGAAGCAGTACCTGTGATGGTGGAGATCATTCAGCGCCTTGACGAGCTAGCCGCCGCGCGCGAGGTCGAAATGAAGATGCACCACGAGCGGCGTGCGGAGCAGCTGTTCGCCACGGTCAAAGCCGCAATGGAACTTTCACCGCACGGTCAAGGCACAACGGCGGAAGACATCGCCGGCGCTGTACGCGAAGGTCTGCGGGGGATGGAGTTCCGCGTCGTCGAGCCGATCGTGGTCGATAACGGCGATCTCGGCGAGTCGCTCATCGAAACGGCCGAACGGCGCGTCATCACGACATTGCGCGACGACCCGTACACCATCCTTCCGCGCGCCGCTTAGTTCCCCACCCACAACAGGAGCCCCATGCCCCAACTCGGCAGCAACATCCTGCCGCTCATTGACGATCAAGAAATCCGAACGAACTTCATCGTCGAGATCCTCACCTCAACGCCTCGCCGTTTCACGAACTACCGCGGACTCACCAGCGACGGCCGCCGCGGCCTGATCGTCAGCGGCAACTACTACAGGGCCGCAATCATCAACATCCCGGAAATCGAGGAAAGCGATAGCACGGCGCCGGTGCGTGTAACCGTCAGCCTCGGTAACGCCGACAACACGCTCACTGACCTCTACTCCAATACCGCCAATCTCAAGAAGCCGATCACCATCACAAAGCTCTGGTTCACCGGCTCGACATGGTCGGAATCACTCGCGCCAACGTTTGAGACGGAGCCGTGGTTCGAAGGTAAGACCGGCAAGCCGGCGCTTCGTGGCGAGCGGCTCATTCTCGATTGTGTCGCCGACACCGGCCGTCGCGGTTCGTCTCCCGTCACGAAATCACGGACGCTAATGACGACGCACCAGCCGCTCGCGGCGGGCCAGAAGCTCACCATCCTCTCTCGCGTCGCCGTGTAGCGCTCGCTCTGCGCACGCCGCTCGCGCCTTCACGTCGCGCCACTCCGGCGGATCGCGATCTTCAGCACATCCTCAATGGCGAATCTCTTTCCCGACATTTACCCGAACGAATGGCTCCCCGAGTACGAGCGCTTTCAGGAGCGCGACAAAGCGAAGAACGGCTTTCTTCAGATCAACAGCTATGACCCGGTAAATCAGTTCTTCGCCAAAGCCACGTGGAACACGCTGACACGCACTCAGTACGACCAGATTGAGGATCACTGGTTTTCGTACGCGGCGTCGGCGTTCCACATCTACGACTTTTTTCTCCACAAGGTGCGCGGCGTCTACGTCGCGACCGCTGACGGTGTGGCGACTATCTACACGCTCCCAGCCAAGGCCGTCGTCTCGCGGACGGTCAAACACAACACCGTCACCGCGGCAGCGCAGCCGACTCTCCTCGTCGGCACAGGCGCCGAGGGCGAGGATCAGATCCAGTACACGACGACGTCAAAGCCGGCGGCGGGCGTCGTCATCACGCTGGACGCGACAGACGCGCGGCGGAAATTCGAGTGCAACTACGCGGACGTTCGCTTCCGCGGGCGTCACCGCGAGGCCGACGTTTGGATTGTCGAAGCCGAGCTGATTCAAAAGGTGGTGGCCTAAATGACGCGTCGGCGCGCAGTAGGCCATCCGTCACCGCCGCCTGAGATCTACAAGCCACCCGACCTCGGCGGCTCCACAAAAACCGACATCCCGCATCCCGAAGTATCGCGTCGCACGGCGATGCGGTATGAGGAGCGGGAGATTCTGCTTCCCGGCGTCGACGATGGTCCGCGCGCCATCGCCTACGGCGAGCAGCGTCTCGCCGGAAAGCTCCAGTTTGCCTACTACCGTTCAACGGCAGATGAGCTGTGGTGCGTCATCGAGTTATGCGCGGGCGAGTGTGATGGCCTCATCGAAGTGCGGCAGGCGGATGGCCGGTCGTTGCCGCCGCGCACCGCGACGAATTGGGACTACTGGTGGTATGCGGGAACCGCAGCCGGTGCTGTTGACGCGAATCTGGCTGCTGTCCTTCCAAGCTGGAACGAGGCATTCGCCGGTACTTCCTACGTCGTCGTTCGCCTGAACCGCTTCGGCACACTCTGGAATGCCACGGTGCCGGATCTCGTGTGGCGCATGCGCACGCGCAAGTGCCTCAAGCCTGATACCGGCACCTACGTCTACTCCACGAACGTTTGGGATCAGTGGTACGACTTCGTGCGTTGGAGCGAAGGCAAAGGTCTCTCGCCAACGCGCGTTGATGCCGCCTCGTTCACGGCCGCGCGGAACGCCGACACGGCCGCCGGACGCAAAGCCGATTCGCATCTCCTGCTGCTCGAATCGGCAAGCACCGAGGATGTCATCCAAACGTTCCGCCTCATCGCACGCGCGTATTGGTTTTGGGATGCGACGAAATACCGCGTCGTCGCCGATCGTCCGGGGAGCGCCGTCGCCACGTACGACGATCGTTACGTCTCCAGCTCAACCCTGCTCGACCTCGACCGCGCCGACATCTTCGACCGGCCGAACAAGGTCACGGTTTGGTACACCGACACCACAAACAACTGGCAGCAGAAGCCCCTCTCGCTCGCCACTGCCGCAGTCAACGCCGGAACGGAAGATCCGATCGAGGAGGAGTACCGGCTTCCGCACATCCACGACCCGGCGCAGGTCACCTCGCTCCTTACGTACCTGCTCAACTCACGGCAGTACGACGTAAAGGTGCGCGAGCGCTGGATGGCGGCAACAGCCGATCGGCAGCTCGGCGACATCGTGACGCGCGTTGTCGAGTCGCGCGGCCTGACGGTGCCTGTACGGCTTCTCCGGCGAACAAAGAATCCCGACAACAGCTTCGATGTGGAGCTGTTCGAACACAACGACGCGAAGTTTGCGGAATTCGTGCTGACGGAGTCGCCGAAGATCGCGTCAACTCTTCCCGATCCTTCGGCAGCTCCCCCTGATGTCGACATCAACTCGATTACATGGACTGAGGAGCTGTACCAAACGCCAACGGGAGATTGGCTGCCGAAGGGAACGCTTTCATTTGCGCCGCCTGCATCGTTCCCCTTCCTCGACACGATCGAAGTGTGGCTCGCGATCAACGGGGGACCGCAGCGTCATTGGTTTGACACCTCGTCGTCGCCCGCGCTCACGCCGACGCTTTGGGAGACCGGCACCTACACGCTGACGCTAAAGGCGAAACACCGCATCACGCAACAGGTCAGCACCGGAACCACAAAGGCATTCAGCGTCACGGGTGTAACCGGAACGGTGCCGGAGATCGTGGACGTCGGCGGCAGCACGGCAACGCGTTATTGGAATGCCCCGCAGACGCGCTCGGTGACTCGCTACGGTGCGGCGTATTGGTCGCACACCGGTCTCACAACCTTCACCGCCGGAGCGGTGAACGATGGTGTCGTCACAACCACCTCGGTGGTCACCGCAAGCGGCACATCTACGCTTCAGTACGACGCGGGCGTTGGACTCACGAAGCCATTCCGCGAGCTGACGTATCACCACTCCGGCACGTTGACGACGACGCCAGCAATTCAATACTCCGACAACGGAACGGCGTGGACCTCTGTCTCGATGACCGGCGCACGCGCAGCGTATGACGCCGGCGCCGGCTTCACCGCACGAACGATCGCGTGGCAGACAGCGGGCGCGCATCGCTTCTGGCGCATCACCTTCTCCGGTGTCAACTCGTTCAGCGAATTCCACTTCGCGGAGTATCTCGGCGATTTCCTGCAAGTGAAGGAGTATCGCGTCTACGACATGCGCAGCGGGACGCGTGCGCACTACGTCACGGTTCCGGCCGGAGCGCTACCCACAACAGGCGCACCCGTCAGCGTTGACCCTGTCACGACAAAGGTGACGAACGACTGGGGGAGCGGCGGCTCGCAACTGTCGAACGTTCTTATAACTGTTGTCAATCCGGCTGGAACGGAGAGCACCGGCGTTAGCTCGACATTCGCGCAAGCGTTCAATGCGACAGGAGGAAGCTCACCATACATCCCGCAAACGCTCGCGGCGCTGACGCTAACAAACGGCATCAACGCAACGATCTCGCTGCCGGCCGGGCCGGGCATGGTGCGCGTGTCTGGACCGACGTCGGCGTTCTCAGTTGGCGGCATCGCATCGTTCGGGGGCGGCGGCGTCATGGCGATCTTGGCGAACGCAACCGGCGTCACGATGACACTTCTTCACGAATATTCGTCAGCGTCAGCAGACATGCGATTAGCGCTTCCGCAAAGCCGAAACGCTGACGTCCCTCCGGGCGCGATCATCGTCCTGGGCTACGACTCCAGCTCGTTGCGGTGGCGCCTGCTGACACCTCTCGGTCACTTTTCCGCGCCGGCGACCGCCAACCCGACCCTCGCCATAGCCACCGGCACCAACGGCTTGTATGCGGGATTCAACGCACCAGCGCTCGACCGCTCCTTTCTTTGGGGTGTGGCGGGTGGCTCGGGAGTGATTCGTGAAGGCGTAGCGTGGAGTTGGCACTTCACCGATGCGGGCGTTCTCGACATCGGCACCGTGCCGTGGTCGCAGGTCAGCGGCAAGCCGACTACGTTGGCCGGATATGGGATTACCGATGCTGCGCCGATCGTCTCGCCAGCATTCACCGGCACCCCCACGGCGCCGACAGCCGCCACAACCGACCGAACCGCGACGCTAGCTACAACCGCATTCGTTCGCAACGCAATCACCACTTACGGAGGAGCATTGCAAGGCGTAACCGCAGTAAGTCCGGTCGGCGGAGCCACCGGAGTATGGGTCGGCACTAGTGTGCCATCTGGTGCGCCGGTTAACGCCACTAGCTTTGCGGCCACGACCGCGACAATCGTCAGCGTGACCGGAGCCGGAAAGCTCCGCTTCCTGTCCGTCGGCCGGGGCAGCACAGGCGCCGTTACGGTCACTGTAACCATCGACGGCGTCAACATCATCAACGCACAGAACTACAGCATCGCAGGTGCGCTGAACACGCATTTCAATGTTGCTATCGTAGGCGCGATTGGGATGTGCGTAAGCGGCGCCGACACATACCTGTATGCTCTTCCAGACGGAGAGGGGCTGCCGTTCGACTCATCCCTCGTAATCACTGCGACATGCGCGGCAACGGCCTACGTGGCTTCCGCATATAAGCTACATTAGAGATCATGGCGACCACCACCATCACCAAAGAATACGAAAACAACAGTGTTTATCTCCATCGCGTTTCGCTCAACGACGACGGTTCAGTGCGGTCGGACGAACGCGTGAAGGCAGACCCCATCTTCGCATTTACGCAGCCCGCCAGCGCGAATCTCGATCCCGCCACAGGAATGGCCTCTATTAGTGTGCGGTTGACGCTAACCGACTTCGACGGAGCGCCACGATACGACTCTGGCACCGCGCAAGTGCGCTTGACGGACCGAGGCAACGTGTCAGACGAAGGATTTGAATTCGCCTGCCCCGTGGATGCCGGAGTTCTGACGGTTCACTTGGACGTTGCGATCGCTGGCGATTACACGCTCTCACTCGTGCCGCCGTTTCTCGCCGACTCGCGGCTCGCAGAGGCAGTCCGGATCCGGGTGACTTCGTGAGGAAGGTCGTAACACTAAGCCAAGGCGGCCGAGTTACGATTAGACCCGCCGCCGCAGACGTCACCGTTGCCCTCGCACCACTCCGCAGCGAACTCCTCAACCGTCTGACACAGCGGCAAGAGTTACGTGATGGCCGCCCGCTGCTTACAGAAGCGGAGCGGGATCTCCTCTTGATCGCGCTCGCGCAGAAGGCTGGGCTGTTCGATTGATGAATTCGCGAAGCTCGGGCGAGTGGTGGCATCACTTCAGTCGGTCTCAAATGCGAAGCCCACCCGGTCCGCCAAAAGGTCGGCGAGCCGCTGGCGACAGTCGGCACCGTGCGCGAGAGTAACCGAAACCGAGACGTCACCGCTTGCCCTCGCCTCACACGACCACGTGTAGCACATTTCGCAGCAGTAACCGCCGTAGCAGCCGGCGATTAGCGGCATACGGCAAAACGAACACACCGCAACGCGTTTATGCATTCGTGGCGTACTCCTCGTGAAGCACGGACCGGCAATGAGGGACACCTCGGGCGAGCATTGGCAAACAGGAGCATCCCGCCAGCGCGGCGGCACGCCACAATCGAGATCGACTTGGGATACCCCTAGCCTAGCTATGGAGCCGGCGGCGCGAGAAACTCACGAAGCGACGTCGCGATTACCCACGATGCACTCTGCTCGTGGTCGATGTAATACACGCGCGAATCGGACCGATCACCGACACGTACCGCCAGGTAGTTGTCTGCTTCATCCACACCAAACGGCATAAAATCGCTGCCGATCTCGAACGACACCCTCGAGACGGTTTCGACCGTTGCCGGAAGGAAGTGATCGATCGAATAGGATTCGGCCGGCGCGATGTTGCTGAAGCGCACCATGTTGCGCTCGCGTAGTAGCTCCGCCTCGTTGTAAAGCCACGCGATATCGGACGGCACGGGCCGACCATAGAACAGCTCTAAGCCTTCGATATCTGCGACGAGCGGCTTGGGAGCGGCCGACGAGGCCGCAGCAGCGCGTCTCATCAGCCGGCGCATCGTGAAGCGGTGTCGGATCATCGCAGCAAGACCCGCCGCCACGAGACCTACCGTGAGAAGTCCTAGAACAATGTCCATAGGCTAGCCTCCGCATCCTTGCTGCCCCCCAGCGTTCCGAGCTGCCTCGGAGGGCGGTAGCGCCCGGTCAGCGCAAGAGTGAGCGCCATAACGCCGAGTGCAGTTTAGAAATGAACTCGAAAGAGGCTTCGTCCGAACCCAAAATGAACCAAAGAAAGTAGACCGCCGGCACTGCGGTGACAAGTAGCAAACAGTGATGCGGCGACTATTCTCATTATCTCGTCCTCTTAGTCGCATATTTGGTCTTAGCCGCGCCCGCCAAAACGGCGACTACTCCGGTGAGCAGCAGGAAGGCTGGAAGAAGCCACCAAGGCGGAGCGCCGAAATATGTCGTCGAGATTACTCGGCGTGACACCGCCGCTTGCAACCAAAAAGCGACCCAGTGGAATAGTGATGCGCTGCCGACGGAGGCCAGCACAAGCGCCACGACAACAGAAGCGTACTGGTACTGGCGTTGTCGCAGGCGCATGACGGCATAGCAGGTGACCGCCCCTAAAAATAACGTGACGACGACGACGGCGACGGCTACAAACGGGTTCCGCAACGAGCCATCGACGCTCACATGGATGGGCGCGTCGAAAGTATGAACCGCTGTAAGATCGTTCACGACGCATTCCCCCTAGAGATCATCACTGGCATCGACTTGTTTAATCCGCCAGTTGCGCATGCGTGAGAGCCAGTCGTACGTGGCGTTGGACGAGCGCGTACAGTCGTGACGAGAAGAGTGAAAGTACCGACTCGACGATTTCGATCGAATCCGTGATTGTTCGTGACCACGGTGTAATCTCCGCTACATGCTTCATCTCCTCTTCGATAATTTTCTGTACGGGAACGACGCCCCATACTCCTCACGGCATCGGATAGTTTGTCGAAGCATATACGTCAAGCGAGTCACCGATTATCGAAATCGAGGACTTCCAGACCCCGAGGGGCGGAACACAGCGGCAGTTGCAGTAGAACTTCATGTTCGTCGGCACCATTCAGCCGAGCGTGCCCGATCCGCCCCCGCACTTTTGAAGAACAACATCTCGGTCGACCTCATGAACGTTCACAGGGCCGAGACGAATAGTCGCCTGCCGGGTTGGATCTATCGAAGTGACCGGATTCCCGCGTGCATAGAGGTAGGGCGGTTCGGGCAAGTGACCACCGATCCGCCTGCGTGTACCGCTCCGCCGCCGCCCGGTACCATCGTCGTTCGCGGTTTGGCCGGGGAAGCGGAGGGGTTGGTGTTTGGATTCGCCGCGGCCGAAGGAGACGATAGATCCGTAGGTGTCGTATTGCGGCTACCTGCGTCATCGGTCTTTTGCATCCCGACGTCGGTCCATAGAAGCCGCGCGCTGTAATGTGGCGGCACGTTCCTGCAGCAACGCCTGAAGCGCTTCGTCCTCAACGTGTGACGCGATTTCCCGTATCGCGTCGGCGTCTGCAGCGCGTCCTTGCGCGACGATGGCGTCGAGCCACCACAGCTCGTATGGAGCCGACGCCAGCATTTTTAGAAGCAAATCGGCGGCGGCCGTGTCGCGGTTAGCTCGATAGAAGTTTGCAACTGCGAGACCATCGCAGCTCGATGAGTCTTCTACGCAGCGGACAAGGCGCTCGTGATAGGCCAACATCATCGAGGAATCCGGTGGTCGGATGTCGAACTCAACGCTGTTCGATTCGAGAGTGCCCCGCCAGATCGGCTCGTTATGAGCTGCCTTAGAGCGGTCCGAGTCATAGATAATCTTCAAAGAGTATCTGCCGCTCTCGGCTAACCAGCCCTCTCCCGGCGTCGCGGTGAGATCGTTTAGTGGCACGGGTAACGGCCGTATGTACGCCGCGCCCGGAAGTAGCGGCACCTCATCGTCGGCGAAGCTCGATCGCTCGCGCGTGTATCGTGGCGCATACACAGTGATCTTCTGCCCACGTTCATCGGATATTTCTATGCCGAAATTCACGTCCCTGACGAGAAGTAGCAGGCTGGTTGAAGTGCTGTTTTCAATCCGAACTGAAAGTTGGAGCGGCACTCCAAAAGCAGAGGTCTTCGGCGTGACGCTAGCTGACAAAACCACACCGGTATCACTTGCGTCCGCGCAGGGCAGGGTTAAGACAACGAGTATGGCGAACACAAGACCGCGATATCTCATCAATGCCACTCTCCAGGATTGATACAGCCAAATCGACACTTTTGAAAGAACTCTGGCGGTTCGTTGTCGACGGTGTCATTGCGCGCGAGATGACCGACTTCGTGCAGGATGAGTGAAGCGAGGCGGCATGGCGACAGCAAGTAATTGCCGGGAGTAAAATTGCGACGATACAACCACGTATACCACCACGGCGCCGCTTTCTGCGAATGTGCAGCTCCGCTCACGCCGCTCGGGGGAGTGATGACGCCGATATACGGCGGGCCACCCGGCTGCATCCACGCCTTCAGGTTGGTGAATTGCTTCAATCCTTGAAAGTACTGCTGACAGGAAGAACAGCCAGTTGTGTTGTTTGCCAGTTCACTCAAAAGCGTTCTGATCGCTTCGTCGATACGAGCTTTCTCGCCCGGGCTGGCGCTTCCCAACACCGTATAAAGGCCGAGAGGATCTGTTACAGCACTCGGTACCGCCGCAGCGTAGACGTAGATACCGCCTTCCCCCTTGTCCAGCGGGTCCGCCTGCGTGTACCTCCCCGCCCCTGCCCGATACCACCGGAAGACGTTCTGGTACAGGTCTCCGTCGTCGTTCGCGGTCTGGCCGGGGAAGCGGAGGGGTTGGTGTTTGGATTCTCCGCGGCCGAAGGAGACGATGGTGCCGTAGGGGTCGTATTGCGGCTCCCACACAATGCGGCCGGTGGCGCTGGTCTGGAGGATTGGGGTGCCGAGGTGGTCGTTGAAGTAGTAGGAGATGGCGCCGGTGGCGTTGTCGATTTGGGCGAGGGGCTGGCCGGCGAACCAGACGTACTCGTACGCGATTGGCGGTGCGCCGGACATCGTGGCGGCCGTTTCGGCCAGGAGCGTTAGTTCGGGG
The DNA here is from genome assembly GCA_035688915.1 of Thermoanaerobaculia bacterium. GTDB lineage: Bacteria > Acidobacteriota > Thermoanaerobaculia > Gp7-AA8 > Gp7-AA8 > DASSMK01. Next base: position 11,563 of record DASSMK010000259.1, on the reverse strand, counting down.
GTGAAGAGGGTGTGCTGGGTTTCGTAGACGGTTGTCGCAGTCGCGGCCGCGGTAAGGGCCGTGCGCGTGAGGCAAGGTGCGACCGTCATTGATGCACACAGCGCCACAGGCTTCATCGCTGCGTCGGCGGTGGCAGGCGGCGCGATCGTTAGAACCGCCGAGACAGAGATGCCGTTGTACGTAGCCACGATCTCTACGGATTTCTCGTGCTTGGACGCGAGCACGTCAGTCGCGATGGAGAACGTCGTCGCCGTGGCACCTTCCGGAATCGTGACGGTCTGCGGCACGGAGACCATGTTACGCCTGCGCGCCTGCAGCGAGACGACAGCGCCGCCGTATGGTGCTGGCGCGGAGAGAGTCAACGTCCCGGTCGCCGCGTTGCCACCGATCACTTGCGCAGGCGAGATCGTGAAAGCGGCCAGCGTCACCGCGTTTTGCGGCGCCACGATCACGCGCGTGCGCTGCACCACGCCTCCATACATGGCGGAGATCGTCGCTGCCGCGGGAGTCGTCACCGTGGTCGTCGTGATCGCGAATGATGCGGATGTGGAGCTGTTATGCACTTTGACCGTCTGCGGCACGCTCGCCGCTGGCGAGTCGCTCAGCAGCGTCACTTCGGCGCCGCCGCTCTCGTTCGCCGGAAGCGCGAGAGTGACGGTTGCGGAGGCGCTGGCGCCGCCGACGATGAAAGCCGGTGTCGCGCTGATGCGCGAGACGTAGTTGCCCGATGGCCGCAGCACGGCAAGCGTTGCGCGCTTCTCAGTTGTCGCGTGTAGCGCGGTGATCGTCACGTTGCTGTTGGCTGTGACGAGATACGTCTCGACCGTGAACGATACTTCGCGCGCACCCGGCGGCACAGTGATGCTGGGTGGCACGGACGCGACAGCGGTGTCGCTCGATGAGAGCTCGACCTCCACGCCGGCAGCGGGTGCCGCATCCGTCAAGGTGAGCTTCGCCACGACGAGATTCGTACCGACGACCGACGCATTGCCGAGCGTCAAATTGGCGATCGTGACGGGCGGCGGTGTCAGGGTGACGGTGCTGGAGCGCGTCACGCCCTCGCGCGTCGCTGAGACGACAACGGGCGTCGGCGCAGCAACGGCAGTCGTCGGGATCTGCTCGGCGGCGACGGTTTGACCACCGCCGACGGTCATGCGCGAAGGTGCGGCTACGAGTGAACCATCACTTGATGAAAGTCCGATCGCCGCCCCTTCAGCAGCGGCGGGTGCGTCGAGCACCGCTTGCGCCGTAACCGGTTCGCCGCCCACCACGAGCGCAGGTGCAACCGCAAAATCCACGAGCGCGGGCGGATCGATCGTCACAGCGGCAGTCGCGGAGCCGCTGAGGTAAGTCGCGGTCACGGAAGCCTCGCTGGACTCTTCCACCGGTTCGACGGTCACAGAGAACGACGCGGATCGGCTGCCGGCCGGAATGGTCACCGACGACGGCGCGGCAATGCGCGGAGACGTAGAAAGGGCGACGTTGACATCACGGCTGCCTGCAATGCCGGTGAGCATCACTTCTCCCGTGAGCGCGCCGCCTTTGAGACGCGAGGGCGTGAGCGTGAGGCTCGCCAGTGCGGGTGGCAGCACGGTGACGGTAGTGGAGGTCTGTTCGCCGTCGACCGATGCGGTGATTACGACATCCGTCCGCGCGGCCACCGCCGCCGTCGTGATCGTGAACTGGGCCGAGCTCCGGCCGCCGGGGATGACCACCTCGCGAGGCGGCGCGGCCGCCGCGGGGTTGCTCGACGTCAACTGCGCGGCGACTCCCTCCTCTGGAGCATCTGCGGTGAGTGCCAGATCGCCGACGATGTCATCACCGCCAGTGACCGTAGCGGGGGTTGCGCGAAGGCCATCGAGGCGCGAGCCGGAAATGGTCAGCGTCGCGAACGTCGTAGAGCCGTTGAATGACGCGGTGATCTTCGCGTTCGTCTGGGCTGCCACGTTCGACGTGGTGACGCTGAACGTCGCCGATGCCTGACCGGCGGCGACGGTTACGGACGGCGGCACAGTCACAGCCGCACTGCTGCAGGTCAGCGTCACGACTTGGCCGCCGGCTCCCGTGACGCTGCTGAGCGTCACGACGCCTTGGAGTTGCGCCGCGCCGGTCACTGTGCTCGGCGTAACCGTCAACGACACGACGCGTGCCGCACGTAAGGTGGTCGTACGGAGCCCGCGACCGTCATATCCGTAGTTGATCCCGTTCTGAGCGCGCAGGTGATTGCGCGGCGAGTAGTCATACGCGACTGCGCCGTACGTCAGCTCATTCCCGGCCGCGTCGTACGTGACGGCTTTCGTTGTCCCGTTTTCAACGACCGATGCCAGCTTCGGCAGTGTTCCGGTGAACGCAAACGTGGCGTTGCGCGAGCGGCCGAGGCGCAACGACTTCATGTTGCCCATAGCGTCGTAGGTGTACGTGCCGGAGCCCCAGAGATCCTCTGATGTGTTGGCGGTAATGAGCCGGTTCAGATCGTCGTATGCGAACGTGCGGCTGTAGGTCGTGTCGACATCGTCGCTGATGGCAAGGATGTTCCCGGCCGCATCGTTCTGGTACGTATGTGACGCGAGCGGTTCGCCGCCGAGTGTGAGCGCATTGACGAGTGGACGATACCGATCGTCGTACGTCGTGGTGCGCACCGTGCCGTTGCCGTAGCTGATCGAGGCGAGTGGGCCGAACGGCAGGTACGCGGCAGTGGAAACGAGCGTTGCCGTTCCCACGGAAGCGGTGAGCGGGCGGTCCGCGTAATCAAACGTGTAATCGACGGAGCGGCCGGAAGGGTACGTAATCCGCGAGCGGTTTCCGTCGGCGTCATACAGGCAGCGCGTCGTGTACGAAGCGCTACCAATCGTCTTCACCTCGGATGCGAGCAGCCCGCGCCGCTCGTACACGTAATTGGTCGAGCCGGTCGGATCGGTCATCGTGGCAGCGCGGCCGATGCCGAATGCGGCGGTGTCGTACGTCCACGTCACGATCTCGCTTTCGCTGCCGCGCGTCGTCGTTGCAGCAAGGACACGGCTCAATGCGTCGTAGCGGCGCGTCGTCGTGGCGCCGTTCGCGTCCGTCATCGACACCAAGTTGCTGCTGAGGTCATAGTCGTATGTCGTGACGCCGGAGACGGGGCTCTGCTGCCGCGTCATCTCTGCGAAGTCGTCATAGACGTATGACGTCGTATTGCCGTTCGGATCCGTCACTGCCGTGAGGTTGCCGTGAAGGTCGTAGACATATGACGTCGTGATCGAACCAGCCGGTGCTGTCGAGAGCGTCTGACGAACGGTGGCCATACGGCCGGCCGGATCGTAGCTGTAGAACGTGTTCGGCGTCGTGTGGCGCTCGTCTCTCACGCTGGCGACGCGTCCCGCAGGGTCGTACGCATATCGCACAGACGATCCGTCCGCATGCGCGACCGCCTCGAGTTGTGCCAGCGCGTCATACGTGTAGCTCGTGACGTTCTTATCGATCCATTGACCGTTGACGAGACCCTGCAAGCGCTCCGCGCCCTTCTTTCCCGTCACCGGGTCGTACTCGTATGTAATTCGCTCCTGTAGCGAAGCCGGCGACGTGCCGCGGCTGATCGATCGGACGCGCGTCTCCTCGTCGTATGTGTACTCCGTGACGCCACCTCCCGCGCGGGTCTCGCGACGGATCGGTCCCGCACCGGAATACTCGCGCTGCATCGTCAGATCCGTGGCGCATAACGGGTCGCGCACCACGTCACACGACGGAACAGCCTTGGTCATCGTGGTGGTGATGCGGCCGAGGTTGTCGCGCACCTGTTCGGTGACGACGGCGTTGGGGTCAATCGTTCGCCGCGGGGCGCCGAAGGGGTCGTAGTCTTCGAAGCGTGTGATGTGACCGGCTGGATTGCGAATGGCAGCAAGCTGGCCGCGCCACAAAGCGGGAACGCTGTTGTCGACGGGGTAGTACACGAATGCCGTCACGTCGTTGACATCCGAACGCGGGCCGCCGACCGAACGGCGCAGCAGTCCGGGTTGAGGCAGTGAAAGCCACGCCGCGTCGAATGCACCGCCGGGATTGAACGAGGGTGTGTACGGTCCCGGCGCCTCGCCGCCGTCGCCTTCCGGATCAACACGGACTCCGTCGCCGTAGAACTCGGTGCGGGTCGATCGTTGCACGCGACCGTCGCCAACCCAGCCGGTCACCGAAGTCGTGGCGACAGATCCGGACGTGGGCGTATAGCTCATGTCTTCGCGACGCGTACGGCCGCTCACGAGGCTCGGCATCGTGACTGCCGTGGCGCGATCGGGCCAACGCGCGTCGCCGTAGACGTACGTACGCGTGATCGATGCCGTCGTCGTGATGAGAGGCGCCGACTGCAGCGTCGCGGCGTCCATCCGGCATTGCGACGGACTTGTCGCTGGATCACACGCCGCGGGGCGCATGGACTGCTGCACCGTGCTGACGCGGCTTTGTGCGTCGTACGCGGTCAGGGTGACGTAGCCGGTCGCATCCTGCTCACGGACGACGCGACCACGGCTGTCGTAGACGTACGTCGAATCGCGGGCGCCGCTGCAGGTCGTGCACGTGCCGATCACGCGCGCGGTGCGCAATGAGCCACCGGACGGCGTTAGAACGAAGTCCGTGACGTTGCCGCTCTTCAGTGTGACCCGGGTGATGCGCTCGTTCGCCGCCGGTCCGGCGAGGCCGTATTGGATCGTGTCGATCTGCTCCGTCCCGCCATGTGAGGATGTGGCACGTCCTGCTGCGTCGTACGTGTGCGATTCGATGACGTTGCCGAGCGCGTCGAGCGCCAGCGTCATGCGGCCGCCGGTGTACTCGTATGTTCTCCAGCTCAGGTTACCGGGTGCGGAGACGGTGTGCAGGTGGTCGCTGCTGTCGTACGTGTATTGCCACACGAGCGAGGGCTGCCCATCGACACTAATGGACGTAACGAGACGGCGTGGCGCGTCGACAGTCATGCGCCACGTCAAGCCTGTCCACGACTCGGTCGCGGTGGATGGCAGTCCCGCCGGGTCATAGAAAATGTCAACGGCGCGCCCGGTGGTGAGATCGCGCACCCCGGCAATCCGGCCGTCGCTGGCGCGGAACAGCAGCACGGTCGTTCCACCTGCGGGCCTGTAGGCGTACTGACCGGCCGTGGCATCGAACGACAACGCCCCCGGCTGCGCGGAAAGCGGCCACGTTTGCGTGTAGGCGCTCCCGCTCTTCGCGAAGGCAGCTATGTCATTCGTGCCGGTCGTGAAATGCACCGTCTCGGTACCGCCGATCGCGCTGACGAGGAGGCGCTGATCGAAGAATGTGCCCCATCCGCGGCCGAACAGGCCTCGCAAGCCGTGGCTGCTGTCGTACGTGCGTGCCAGTCCGGCCAGGCCGGTGAGCGGGGGCAGCGGATCGACGTCCGACAGGCGCATGTTGCCGTCGGAGAGGAAGACGGGCTTGTGTGTGGACGAAGGCGCTGCCGAGCAACTATCGCACGTGAATGCGGCGTTCTGTGCCGCCACACCGGCGCAATTCGAGACGACCGCGCGCAGCAGTCCGTTGTGCGCACCGGCCGGCGGAGTGAATGTCTGGCGGATCGTGCCGGAGTTCTGCGTCGCCAGTTGCTCGTAGAGGAGCGTGTCCGGCTTCACCTCGCCGTTATCATCGACGTAGCTGAAGAGATAGACGCGCAGCCACCGCGGGTCGGAACCGGAGGGCATGCTGTAACTGAGCACCCATTCCTGCTCGTTGGCGATCGGTGCGAGCGGCGGCTGCACGGTGAACTCAGTGATCTGCGGTGACCGGTCCACTGGCACATTCGTCTGCGCCGTCACTTGCGGCAGGTCACACCGCCGTGCACGCGCTTTCAGCGGGTACGTGCCGGGAGGGAAGCACGAGACGCTCCACGGAATGCGCCACACGCCGTTACGTGTGGCAGGCCGCAGTGAATCACTGTTGATCGAACCGTCCGCATTCGTGAACTCCCGCACGAGCAGCCGCTGCCCGGATGACGAGGTACCGCGGAAGTCGTATGTGATCGAGACTTCGCCGTTGCCGTTTGCATCGGGGGCGAAGGAGATCGCAACCTCGGGGTCCTGTCCTTTCACCGGCGTCGTGGCGGTCGCCTTTTCGCCGCTGCAGGACAACGCAGTCGCAGTGAAGGTGTACGGCGCGTCAGCCGGGTAGCAACTCAGGTCGAAGGGGAACGACCACACTCCCTGCGCATCGACGGGATGAAACGCGTCTACGCTGACGAATCCGGGACCGGGAAACGTTCGTCCCACGGTTCGCTGACTGGCGTCACTGGTTCCGGGGAAGTTGTACGCGATATCGACCGTCGCGATCCCGTCGTCATGCGGCGTCACGTTGATGCCGACCGTCGGCTTCGCGGACACACTGAACGTTACTGTGCTCGTCACGAGCTCGTCGCACTTCTTTGCTGTCGCCGTGAACGTGTATGTGCCGGGCGGATAGCACGCCACGCTCCATTCGATCGAGTGCGTGCCCTGCTGCGTAGGTGCCTGAATCGAGCCAACGCTCGTGAATCCCGGTCCGGGGATCGTCCACCCGACGGTGCGCTGATTCGGCGAGCCGGTCGCCGGGAAGTTGTAGTTGATCTGGATCGTCCCTTTACCATCCGCGCCCGGCGCGAAAGCAATCGACACCTCGGGTTTCTGGCCGCTGATCGTCTTCGTGTCGGCGGCCGATTCACCAGTGCACAGGTTCAGCGCCGTTGCCTTGAACTGATACTGCGTGTCGGAGCGATAACAGGCGAGGTCCCACTGCACGGTCCAGTCGCCAGACGCCGTCTCCGGCTGAAGCGTTCTGTCGGTGCTGAAACCGAGACCGGGGATCGCGAGGATCAGCCTTCTCTGCGCGGGCGAATCGGTATTCGGGAAGTTGTAGTGAATGACAAAGTCGGCGAGGCCAGTGGCGCTCGGGACGACGCTCAACGAGACGGTCGGCTTCGACTCCGCGATGGTGAACGTCGTGGAAGCAGTGCCACGATCGCTCGTGTCGCACGAACTGCCGCTGATTCGTCCACAGGCGACGTTCGCGGTGACGGTATGTGTGCCGGCGAGCAGACACGCGGTCGACAGTTGCTTACTCACGGAACACGCGCCGCCGCCGCACGTCTGCGACGCGACTTCGTGGCCGTCAAGCGTCACTGAAATCGACGATCCGCCGCACGTGCCGCCGCCGCTGCCGCTCACGGACAATACGGTTCCGGAGACGTTCGCCGTCACGCTGGCCGAACACGTCGCATGCAACTCGCTGCTCATCGCAAGCAGCAGCACCATCGTGACGAATAGACACCTGCCGAGGTTCATCGCTTCCTCCACTTCGTACTTTGGACACACGTCCGGCGCGGAACGCAACAGCTATGGGCGTCGGCCGAGGATCTAGTTGATTTTTGGAGGCGTGAACGCGCGTACGTAACAGCTGGTGGCGTGGGTGTCGGTGCGACCGCCCGGCAGGAGCGAAGAGGAAGGGTCGGTCGTCGCCCGACTGTTGGTGTGCTTCAGCATTCGATAAAGTTCCCGAATAAGGCAGGGCCTGCTGGTCTCAGGCACTCCGACACCCGTGATGCTTACGCCTCAAGATTTCGTTTCAAAGAGCCGCGATCGTTTGTTCTGCGTCGGCGCGTGTGGCGCACCTAGCAGTCGCTTATATGGTGGCGGGTGAAGTAGAGGCATTCAACTAACGCGGTATCGAGCCGCAGGTTATCGAGAGAGAGATTCGCAGGCCCCAACTCGACATTAGCAAGGGTCACGACAACAGAACACTCCGGCCGAAGCTTGGTCCCGTACCAGATGCGGCCTTCCGTTGCGCTACCCCCAGGAGGGCGTGTCGCCGAACGCCTCCACTCACCTCGCCATAAAAAATCGTCGCTGGTCAGCTAATCAGCGATGGCTTTCATCACCGAGTTAACAGTGTCAAAAACGAGTTGAATTTGCGGCTCAATCCACCGCACTTGCGCTCCTCTCTCTGAGCGAATGAGTTCCAGAAGGCCATCCGCCTCGAAGAGCAACTCTGCCATGATGTCGAGTGCCTCTTCGTACGCGGGGAGCGTTTCTCGTGCGGCACGTTCAATGAAGGTTGCGATGGGGACGTTCATAATGCCTTTCTACTATGATGGCAGTGCGGAAGTGCGGCCAAGATACTCATCTCTTCTCGCGGCGTAAACCGACAATTTGTCCGGTTTCACGGAACTGGCCCGGAGTTATGCCGTGTATTCGCTTGAAAGTGCGAAAAAGCGTCCGATCCGTGCCGAATCCGCTGGCCACCGCGATTTCGGCGATGGTTAGCGGCGTCTCGACCAGAAGGCGCTCGGCGCGTGCCAACTGCCGAGTGCGGAGCGTCGTTCGAAGCGTCTCGTCAAGTGCGGCGCTGGCACGCTCATGCAGATACGCGCGACCCGCCCCGAGACGAGCGGCCAGCTCGGACGCGGTTGCGGACGTGCGGCGTCGGTAGCAGTCATCGAGGTAGAGTTCGATGGCTTTTTCGAGCTTTTGGCGTTCTACGTGATCGCCGCGTCGCCGGTTGTCATTCACGCACAGACAATCTCCCTGACCAAGGGAGTGACGACCACCGGCCCGTCCCTACCTGCCTGGAGAGGCAATTCCACCGGTTAAAAGCGGGATGGGTCGGCGTCAGACCCACCCCGCTCGGGCTGCTCGTAAGCTCACCTTGCGGGTGGCGCCTAACCGGGTGGTACGCTCAAATGACTGTTGCTTACGGGCGGATCGGCGTTCGGCACCCGCGGTAGATCCCCCGGCCCTGAAACGGAATAGACGTAGATCAGCCCCACCAAGAGGCAGAGAAAAACGACACTTCGCACAAGCCCTCCTTTCCCGGCCGTTGGCCGGAGGAAAATGGGAGGGCGCCCTCACCTAGATGTGCGGGAGACCGACAAATTGTTTGTTTTTGTTAGGCCGTGCCCGGAGGCGGCAGGAATTCCAGAGAAGCATCGCTTTCGGCGCGTTCGCAGAACTGGCGGACGTACCTGATCGCTGCGCGAGTTAGCTTTCCGCTCTGCGCGGCTTGGTGGAGGAATGCCGCGGCTGTCATCGCGGCAGGGACGATTTTCGCGACAGACAGAACGTCAAAGACTTCTCGGCAGCAGCGCTCGGCCGCACGACTGTCGCCTGAAGACAGGTATGCCTCGGCGAGATCGAGCGTCGCCAGCGCGGCATCTGTGAGCATGCCCTCGCTCTTCAGTTCTGCGATCGCGGCCTTGAGACGATTGATCGCTTCGGGACCGTTGCTGGAGGCTACGGCGAGAACACCGAGATTCCACCGCACACGAATCGCTTCCGTATGGGCGTTCAGCTGTTCAAACAGCTGAAGGGCAAAGACGTACTCGATCGCCGCGCCGCCGTAGTCGCCGGACAGATATGCTACCCACCCGTTGTTATTGGCAACGCGCGCCGCCGTCAGCAGATTGTTGACCGCTTCTGCTTCCGTTTTCAGCAGACCGAATAGTTCACGCGCGTCATGCAGTGCACCGGCATCGCAGAGAATCGAGCCCTCAAGTATCTTTGCATGTAGCCATCGCGTGTGATCGCGTTGCTCGGCGAATCCGCGGGCAGATTCGCGAGCTGCCGCCAATGCTTCGTCGAAACGTTGAAACTTCCATAGGATCGTGCCTCGTACATAGCGCACGGACGCGAGTTCCTGAGCGTTCACAAGTAGCTTGCTATACGCACGCTCCGCGCGGTCAATCGAATCGAGAGCCGCCGACAACCTACCTAAGTAGCGACAGGCGTTCGCTCTCTGCTTCCAAGCAAGTCCGCGAAGTTGCTCGACAGCGCGAGCCGGGTACAGATCATCGGGCAGTGCGCTAGCGACGCTAGCCGCAGCCTCAGCGAGGTTGAGCGCGTGCAAGGGATTGACCTCAACCCAACGCTCGCTCGCGCCGCAGAGAACTCTCACAACCCCGCCGGTGCGGAAGCGCGCTTTCCGTGGGATGTCGGCCCAGAGCAGTTCGAAAGGATCGTCTACAAGCCGCCGGAGAAGTCGCGTGGCTTTCTCGTCTTCACGTGCACGCCGCTCCTTGATTCGATTCAGCTCGGCTTGCCGTGCCCCGGTGACGAGTTCCTCCGCGAAATGCCAAGCCTCCTCTGACCCTAGCGATTCATCGAACTCAGTGATTGCCGTAACGATGTCAGCGCACGCGGCGCACTCCGCGAGGTGTCGCTCTAGCTCCTCACGCTTATCGAACTGCTCCGGGTCAAAGCGATATGCGGCCAGCTCTTCGTCGCTGAAGTGTCGCATCACGCTTTCTCGCTCTTCGACTGCATCAGCGCCTCGTAAATCTTCCGAGCGCGGCCGCGGCAGACATGCAGCATGTAGATGACGTTTCGAGCAGTCGTTCCCATGGAGTCGGCAATTGACTCCGTCGGCTCGCCATCGAAGTAGTAACGTTTTAGAACGTCACGACAACGGGACCTTAACCGCGCCAACGTAGCAGCAACGTGAAGCCGCTCGGCGAGCCCCTTCATCGCATCGTTCTCTACCGTGATTGCCGAGTCCGCGACTTCTGCTAGAGGAACATCTCGGCGCTTCTCACGCCAGTACTCGCGTGCGGCGTTGGCGATACCGCCCACGAGGTATCCCCGGACGTTCATAACTCGGGCGCCATTCGGGTTGAGGAGATACGTCGCGAAGACGTCGTGGACTAACCCATCAGCTTCCTGAGCAGGAATGCCGTACCGTCCGATCGCCATGCGCCGAAGCACAGGTCCGAACTGCAAATAGAGTGTGCCCGGTTCCGGCGGTTCCGGCCAGGGACCCGCCGAAGACGCCGGGCTTTCAGCGCCCGACAGCAGGCGTTCCTCAGCGGGGGTAGCAGTTCCGGAGTTACGCATCGCAGACGCGATCTTACCAATCGGGCGAATCCGCCGCAGGCGCACCGCATCCGAATCTCGCCCAACTCAACGGCTCAAGCGGCGCGAAGAAGTTTGCGAAACGACGTGCAACTCGTGCGAAAGTTATCGCAATTCCACAGGGTGCGATCGCCGCCTGAACAGCTGAACAGCTCAATAGCTAAACAGCTATCCCCCCGTGACCCGCTACACTCCCCTCCATGGAAAAGTTCGACGTCATCGTCATCGGCGGCGGCACCGCGGGACTGGTCACCGCGTCCGGCTGCGCGCGGCTGGGACGGCGCGTGGCGCTGATCGAGCGCGAAGCCCTTGGCGGCGATTGTCTCTGGACCGGATGCGTGCCGACGAAGGCGCTCGTCGCGTCGGCCAAGCTCGCGCACCAGATGCGACACGCTGATGCGTACGGACTCGAAGCGGTGACGCCGCGCGTCACGCCGAAGTCGGTGATGGATGCGATGCGCGAAGCGCGGCGCGTCATCAGCCGCCACGACGATCCCGAAAAGTTCCGCAAGCTGGGCATCGACGTGATCGAAGGAAACGCGCGGCTCACCTCGCGCAATGAAGTGAGCGCCGGCGAACGGAAGCTGCAGGCCAAAGACATCGTCATCGCCACCGGCGCGCGAACGTCCGTTCCTCCCATCGACGGGCTGAAGGAAACCGGCTTCCTCGATCACGTTTCGTTTCTGCAGCAGAACGAATTTCCCGCCTCGCTG
>DASSMK010000258.1:0-4172 GCA_035688915.1 Thermoanaerobaculia bacterium | reverse complement strand
GCGCCGACAGCTCAGGCGAAATCTATTCCGGTGTCAATCGAGCGGTCAGAAGGGTAGACGGAAGCTTCACAGGACCGCGCTGCGGGAGCATACCGTCGGGCGGCGGCACTGGCAGCGGGCCCAATCCCGGCGATCCGAGCGACCCCGGCGACGGCGGCAGCACCGGAGGAGGGAGCACGTACTGCGTCGGCGTCTATGACGGCCTGACCGACAACTACCTGGGCTCGTGCTGCGGCACGACGACCGACGAGATCGTCTCGTGCGCCGCGGGATATCTGTAAGAGCGCCGTCATGAAAATCATCGTCGCGACACTCTTCCTGGTGGGTACGAATTGGATGGTGGGCGTCTTCTCAGGCACCGCGCCGTTCCTGCACCGACGAGATCGTGTCGCGGCGGGATCTCTGTAACGCTTTGCACGAAGCGCCGCGCGTGTCATTGCACCGCGCGGCGCTTTTGCTTTGACCGGCGCCACTGATTCGCGTCGAGTACGCCGCGCATGATGTGGCGAATCGTCTTTCGGCAAGAAGCCATCAACGCACGCGGCTGCCCCGCTCCCGACGCTGTCGCCAGCGAGCGCGCCGCATCGACGACCGCTAGATAACGCACGCAAAGCGGTGAGCTCGCGCGTGGTGAGCCAAGCCACGCAAAAGATCTCGCCGCGCGAAACCGCGCTAAATGTTGGAGCGGCGGGCGCCCTCGCCCGCCGTTCTTCGTTCTCCTTCGCCTCGCCATCGCGGCCGTGTTTTACTTCCTCCGTGCCGCCCTCGCCACCCATCCCATTCCAATCCATCCCCCTCCTCGCTTCGCTTCGTCCCGCAGATCGCGACGAAGTCGCGCCGCTCTGCCGGATTCGCGCGTACGAGAAAGGGGAGGTGATCTTCGCCGAAGGCGCGCGCGCGGAGCGGATCTTCTTCGTCGTGGAGGGGCGGGTGAAGATCGTCAAGGCCACCGGCTCGCGCGAGATCATTCTCGAAATTCTCGGCGTCGGCGAGCCGGTCGGCGCGGTGGCGGTGTTCGAGCAGCGGCCATTTCCCGCCACCGCCATTGCGATGGAACCGGCCACGCTGCTTTCGATTCCGGAGCGCGAGTTCTTCACGCTCCTCCACGCCCGTCCCGAAATGACGCGCCATCTCCTCGGCGGCCTGACCCTGCGGCTGATGATGCTGAACAAACGTCTCGCGGACATGACGGGCTCCGTCGAGGCGCGCGCGGCGCGTCTGTTTTTGACGCTCGCCGAGCGCATGGGCGTCGAGCGCGGCGGCGCGACATTCGTCCCACTCCCGCTCGCCCGTCAGGAGCTCGCCGACCTCCTCGGCACCACGCTCGAAACGACCATTCGCCTGATGAGTCGCTGGCAAAAGGAAGGCGTCGTGCTCACGGAGTCGGACGGCTTCACGATCGCTGGCGCCGAAATGCTGCGCACTCTTGCGCAGCAGTGAACGGTTGTCGTTGCCACACAGTGCGCCCGTTGCATAGGCTGCACTCCGGCGGTATGACATCGGTCATTCCCGCGCTCGCCGCGCCGCGGTAGCGTGGGCATCGGGGAGGGAGAACATGACTGCATTCGGCCGGATCGGGCGCGAGCGATGGGTCGGCGCCGCATGGGCGTCGCTCTTCACGATCGTGCTGGCCGTCCTCATCGTCGTCGGCTCGCGCAACCTGCAGCACTTCGACGCGGCGCTCGTCGGCTACACGTTCGCCGTGCTGTTCGCTACCTTCGCCATCACGTATCGGTATTCGATGTGGCTGCAACGGCCGCCCACGCGGCGCTACTGGGTTCGCGGCTGGCAGGTCTTCTTCAGCCGCAACTATCTGGCGTCGAACATCCGCCACTGGTTCGCGCGTGTGACGGCGGATTTCGCGCTGAACCGCTTCATCTTCAAACGCGGGCAGACGCGCGGCCTCGCGCACTTTCTGATCATGTGGGGCTGCCTGCTCGCGTTCGCGATCACGTTCCCGCTCGTCTTCGGCTGGATTCATTTCGAAACGCTGCCGGGCGACGTCACCTCCTATCGCACGTACGTCTTCGGCTTCGGCACGAGCTCGTTCGAGGTGCACTCACTCGTCGCCTTCATGATTTTTCACGGCCTGGTGTGGGCGTCGTTTCTCGTGATCGGCGGCGTGATGCTGGCCATGCGGCGGCGCATGCGCGATCACGGCGCCGCGGCGCTGCAGCGATTCGCCGAAGACTTCCTGCCGCTGATCCTGCTGTTCGCGATCAGCATCACCGGCCTGCTGCTCACCGCGAGCTACACCTGGATGCAGGGCTACGGCTACGACTTCCTGGCGCTGCTGCACGCCATCACCGTCATCTTCACGCTGCTTTATCTGCCGTTCGGAAAGTTCTTTCACATCTTCCAGCGGCCGGCGCAGCTCGGCGTCAGCTTCTACAAAGACGTCGCCGCGAAAGAAGGGATGGCCGCGTGCCGCCGCTGCGGCGTGGAGTACGCGCCGCTGCTGCAGGTGAATGATTTGATCGCGGTCGAGCGCGAGCTCGGCTATCGCTACGAAACGACGGCGCCCGGCGTCGAGCACTACCAGCGCATCTGCCCCGCCTGCCGCCGCTCGATGCTCGCCATCGCGCAAGGGCGGTTGTGGGGCCGCGTGGGCAGTCCGGGCGAGCACGCAGGTGAGATGAGGATCGACTGATGGCGACGTTACCGAAAGAGCAGGACGTTCTCATCGATGCGTGGGGCCCGCATCTCAACCGGATGGACGGTTCGCGCATCGACACCGGCGCGGTGCCGGACAAAGTGGTGCCGACGCATTGCTGCTTCTGCGGCCAGCAGTGCGGCATCAACCTGAAGGTCAAAGACAATCTCGTGATCGGCTTCGAGCCGCGCTACGACTTTCCGTTCAACAAGGGGATGCTCTGCCCGAAAGGGGTGAAGCGTTACCTGCAGGGCGGCCATCCGGACCGGCTCATCACGGCGCTGCAACGCGATCCGTCGCACGATGCGGGCTTCGGGCCGATGGCGTACGGCGCGGCCATCGCGCGCGTGGCGTCGGAGATCGAGCGCATCCAGTCGCAGTACGGCCCCGACGCGTTCGGCGTGCTCTCCGGCGCCAGCCTCACTTCGGAGAAGGCATACCTGATGGGCAAATTCGCCCGCGTTTGCCTGAAGACGAAGTACATCGATTACAACGGCCGCCTTTGCATGGTGTCGGCCGGCGCGGCGAACAAGAAAGCGTTCGGCATCGATCGCAGCGCAAATCCGTGGGACGACATCCTGAAAGCGGAAGTGGTGCTGATCGCCGGCTCGAACACCGCGGAGTGCTCGCCGATCACGACGAACTACGTGTGGCAGGCGCGCGAGAACGGCGGGAAGCTGATCGTCGTCGATCCGCGCATCACGCCCATCGCGCGCACCGCGGACATCTTCCTGCCGGTCAAGCCGGGCCGCGACGTCGCGCTCTTCAACGGCATTCTCCAACTGATGATCGAGAACGATTGGATCGATCACGAGTTCATCGAGCAGAACACGGTCGGCTTCGAAGCCGTCGCGGAGCACGTCAAGCAGTGGACGCCGCGGCGCACGGCGGAAGTGACCGGTGTCGCGGAGAAGTCGATCCGCGCGGCGGCGGAGCTGTGGGCCAACGCCAAGACGAGCTTCCTCATGCACGCGCGCGGCATCGAGCATCACAGCCACGGCGTCGAAAACTGCCTCTCCACCATCAACATCGTGCTCGCCTCCGGCCGCATCGGGAAGCCGTACTGCGCGTACGGCACGGTGGTCGGACAGGGCAACGGCCAGGGTGGCCGCGAGCATGGCCAGAAAGCGGAGCAGTTGCCCGGCTGGCGCGACATCTCGAATCCCGCGCATCGCGAGTACGTCGCGGGCGTGTGGGGCGTGAAGCCGGAGGAACTGCCGGAAGCGGGCGTCGACTGCTACGAAATGATGCGCAAGATCGACGCGGGCGAGATCAAAGGGCTGCTCGCCATCTGTTTCAATCCGAAAGTCTCGCTGCCCGACAACGCCTTCGTCACGCGCGCGCTCGAGAAGCTCGAGTTCTTCACCGTCATCGACTTTTTTCTCAGCGAGACCGCGCAACACGCCGACATCGTGCTGCCCGGATCGCTGCATGAAGAAGATGAAGGCGTGGTCTGTCAGGTCGAAGGCCGCGTCATCAAGATCAACAAGGCCGTCGATCCGCCGGGTGATGCGAAGCA
>DASSMK010000257.1:0-11083 GCA_035688915.1 Thermoanaerobaculia bacterium | reverse complement strand
CCGCCGAAGATCTCGCGACGATGCCGGCGGGCGAGGGCGCCCGCCGCTCCAACCCTTTACTCCTCGGCCAGGTGCTTGCCGCGATTGCCCGGCAGCTCGTTTGATTGACGCGCGCCGCCACGACGGCGCCGGCGACGGCGGCCGTTGTTGCCGCCGCCCTGCTTCTCGGTGGCGCTCGGCGTTTCGTCCAGCTCGTCGTCGTCCGCCTCTTCCTGATCGACCGGAGCGGCGGCGCGTTTGTCGAGCTTCGTCTCGTCCATCAGCCACACCCACTGCGTCGCGGGCTTCGCCGGCTCGGCCGCCGCAGCAGCAGCGGGCGTTTCACGCTTCGGGCGTTCCGCGCGATCGGGACGCTGCGGCCGCTCGCGGCGCGGCTCGCGATCGCGTCGCGCAGAGGTGCGCTCCGGCGATTCGAGCCGCTTGATGCGGATCAGCATGTCCTCGCCGATGCGCCGGTTCACCGCGATCAGATCGGCCAGCAGCGCGATGAGCCACGTCTGGAAGCCGGTGATCATGAAAACCGCGGCGAGGATCAGCGACTGCACGTGGCCGCCGCGTTCGCCCTGCGCGAAGTAGTAAAGAAAGCGGGCGCCGAGGGCGACGCCGAGGAGCATGAGGAGCGAGCCGATCGCGAAGAAGGTTTTCAGCGGGCGATACACGGTGTAGATCCGAAAGATGGTGGCGATCGATTTGCGAAGGTACGTGCCGATGCCGCTGTAGAGGCGCGACGGGCGCGTCGGCGCGTTGGTGCGCACCGGAACGCTGACGATGCCGAGGTTGCGGTTGCCGGCCTGGATGACAGTTTCGAGCGTGTACGTGAACGGATTGAAGACGTTGATCTGCATCGCCGCGTCGCGCGAGAACGCGCGGAAGCCGCTCGTCACGTCATTCACATTGACGCCAGAGGCGAGGCTGACCGTCCAGCTGCCGGCTTTCTGCAGCGATTTTTTCAGCGCGGACATGTGCGGCGACTTGCCCACTTCGCGATCGCCGATCACGACTTCGGCCGCACCAGCGACGATCGGCGCGACAAGCTTGGCGATGTCCGCGGCTGCGTATTGATTGTCCGCGTCAGTGTTGACGATCACGTCGGCGCCGAGGCGGAGGGCGGTGTCGATGCCGGCGACGAAGGCGGCGGAAAGGCCGCGGTGCGTTTTCAGCTGCAGCACGTGCGTCGCGGCCGCTTTGCGCGCGGCGTCCGCGGTCTTGTCGCGGCTGCCGTCGTCGATGACCAGCGTTTCGATCGAGGTGATGCCGTCGATCTTTTTCGGGATGTCGCGCAGCGCCTGCGCGATCGTCGCCTCCTCATTGAAGGCGGGGATCTGGATGATGAGTTTCATAAGCTCCTGAGCTGCTAAGCTGCTGAGTCTCTGAGCGCAACGGCTCAGGAGCTGAGTGCCCAGAAGCTCCAATGAAGGTCAGCGTGATCATGCCGGTCGAGCGCCTCGGCGGCGACGCGGAACGCGCCATCGCCTCGGTGCTGAACCAGGACGCGCCGTTCCCGTTCGAGTTGATTCTCGTCACGGCCGCGCCATTACCAGCGGCAGCCGAGACCGGCGTAACAAACGTGGTCGTGACGAATCGTAATCCCGCAACTCGAAGAAATCGAGCGGTTTCCGTGGCGAAAGGGGAGATTCTGGCGTTCATCGATGATGACGCGACGGCCGATCGGCGCTGGCTGGCGACGGCTTGCGCGTTCCTCGATGCGCATCCGGACGTGCTCGCGCTGGGCGGTCCCGATCCGGCGCCGGACGATTCTTCGATCGCCGAATTGGTGTCGGACACGCTGCTGGCGACGCGGTACATCGGCAGCGGTGTGGCGGCGCATGAGAACCGTCGCGGCGTGTTCGATCTGAAGCACGCGAGCGACATCGCGCTGGTGAACCTGTTCGTGCGCCGCGATGCGTTCACGGGATTCGACGAGTCGATCGGCTACATCGGCGAAGACACGGCGCTCCTCGAACAGCTGATGACGCGTGGGCGCGTGGTCTATCACGGCGAGGTCGTTGTTTATCACCGCCGTCGCGCATTTCCGGGCGCATACCTGCGGCAGCGGTGGCGGTATCGCGTGAAGACAGGATTAATGATGGTGCGCGGCGCGCGGCCGAATCCGAAAGTGCCGGCGTTTCTTTTTGCAGGCGCATTCGCGATCGTCTTTGCGCCGTTCGTGATCCTGCCGTACGCGGCGTTGACGTTCGTGCTCGGCGTGCGCGCCACGCGTTTGCCGAAGTCGCATTGGGCGCTGATCCCATTCGCGTTTGCGCTGCACCACGCCACGTACTGGCTGGGAATCGTCTGGGGCGCGCTGCGTGCGGTTGTGACGCCGGTCACGAAGTAAGTCGCAAATGGCACGACGTTCGCTCAAGCGAGCGGCCATGACGCAGCCGGCTCTCGACTTCGATTCCACGCTGATCCGCCGCGGTTTCCACGCGGCGACGCTGACGGACATGACCGAGTTCGTAGCCACGCTCGAACAACGCCCGCTCGACAAACTCCTGGCCGAGCTGCCCGGCCTGGCCGGCCTCTCCAACACCAAGTTCGACCTCTCGCGCCAAGTCATCCGCCGCCGCGCCCGCACGCTCAGCGCGTTGGAACGCGAGCAGTTGCGTTTGTTCGCGGAGGAGATTGCGGCGGGGGTGGAAGGGGAGGTGGCGGTGCGGATTCGGGGGTTGGTGGGTTAGTCAGGCGAATTGGCGGACGCGCGCGATCTCCGTCGCCGCCGCGACGATCGATCGGAAGATCGACGCGCGAAACACAGTCTCCGATTTGTACTCGCGCTTGATCTTTCGCGAGGCTTGCCGCAGCGTTCGCGCCGCACTGCGAAGATCGTTCACCGGCGGAACGGACTTCGTGCCAATGACGTCGAGCACCACGCCGACGAGATCGTCGCAGCGGCCGTGATGGATGAGCGGGTCTCGTCCTTTGTAGTCGCTGAGCGTTCGATCCATACGATACGCCTCAGAGTCCATCACGAACACTTCGTGCCGCCGTGACGTGAGACTGACGGCGCAGGCCAGGCCAAGCTCGAAAGGCATGTTGAAGCGCACGGGCGTGCCGACGCGACTGACGTCGTGAAACGACATCGGGCAGCTGCCGATCAGATCGAAGATCCGTGCGAGACGACCTTGTCCCGATTCCGGCACTTCGAGGACGCAGCGTGGATTGTGACGCAGGAAGACGAGGGTGCCGACGAGCGTGACGAACAGCGGCTCATACTGGCCGTCGAACGGGACGTTGATGAAGACGCTCGTCGCGGCTTTCTGCGGCATGGACTACTTCGCCGGCGGGTTCGTCACTTTGAAGCCAACAGCTTCGAGCGCGGCGCGAGCGCGCTTCATGTCCGTCTTCGTCACACCGGCCGTCTCGAGGATTTCCGCGACGGTCGCCTGCTTCAGCACGACCTTCTTCGGGCGCTTCGAGAGCGGCTTCGTCTTCGCTGCGCTTTTCATCCGCAAATCTTAACATCCGCACTCGCGGGATTCTGCCGGGGCTCTGCGCGGTTTACACTGCGCGCGGCGATGAAGTTTTCCGACAAACTGCAGTATTTGCGCTACCTCGTGGACAAGCGGGGCATGCGGCCGGTCTATCTCATCCTCGGCCTGACGTACGACTGCAACTCGTTCTGCCGCACCTGCTTCAACTGGGAGCAGCTGCGCAAGAACAAGGAGCATGAGTTGTCGCTCGAGGAAATCCAGAAGACGCTGCGGTCGATGGGCGATCTGCTGTTCATCGTCATGAGCGGCGGCGAGCCGTTCCTGCGCCGCGATCTGCCCGACATCTGCGAGACGCTCTCGAAGGAAAATCACGTCAAGCAGATCACTATCCCCACCGGCGCCATCACGAGCGATCTCATCGCGCGCCAGGTGGAGACGACGCTGCAGCGCTGCCCCGATACGCAGATCACGGTGAATCTCTCCATCGATCACGTCGGCGAGAAGCACGACTGGATTCGCGGCGTTCCGGGCAATTACGAGAAGGCGAAGAAGACGTACGCCAAGCTCATCCCGCTGCGCGAGCGCTACTCGAACCTGACCATCAACGTGCACACGTGCCTCTGCACGTACAACGTCGATGCGCTCGACGAGATGTTCGTCGCCATCCGCTGCGATTTTCCGGAGATCTCGTTTCATTCCTTCGAGATGCTGCGCGGCGACCAGCCGGACAAGAACATCCAGCCGATCACGACCGACCGCTACCGCGAAGTGCTGCCGAAGCTCGAGCAGTACTGGAGCAGCTACCGCAATTACGACGGCTTCCTGAAATTCGTGAAGGTCTACTCGCGGAAGATGGAGCTGGCAGTGCTGGAGCAGGAGACGCAGGTGCGCCCTTGCCACGCCGGCCGCGTTTCGGGCGTACTCGATGCGCGCGGCGAAGTGCGGATGTGCGAGCTGCGCGATCCCGTCGGCAACGTGCGCGACACGAATTACGACTGGGATCAGCTGTGGTTCTCTGAAGCGGCTGACGAACAGCGCACGGCTATTCGCAATAAAGAGTGCCATTGCACGCACTCGTGCTTCATGTCGTCGTCGCTCGTCTTCGATTGGCGGACGTGGGGCGCGTATCTGCAGTCGACGGTCGTGAACTTTTTGTCGGCCGCGTGAAGACCGTCATCGTCGGTCCGGTCTTTCCTTATCGCGCCGGCATCGCTTACTGCACCACGCGACTGGTGCAGGAGCTCGACGCGGACGTGATCTCCTTCAGCCGCCAGTTCCCGAAGTTTCTCTATCCGGGCGGGGATGACGTCGATCCCACGTTGCCGCGCTTCGAGCGCGCACGTTTTCTCATCGACATCATCAATCCGCTGACGTGGCTTCGAGCCGCGCTGCAACTGCGCAAATCAAAGCCCGACGCCGTGATCCTGGTGTGGTGGGTGTGGCTCTTCGCGTTGCCGTATCTGACGCTGCTCGCGTTCCTGCCGAAGAAGACGCGCGTGATCCTGCAGTGCCACAACATCGGCGACAAGGAGCCCGCGGCGTGGAAGCGCTGGCTGACGAATCGCGTGCTGCGCCGCGGCGACGTGCTCGTCGTGCACGCGAAGACGGAAGCGGAGGATGCGCGGCGCCGTACGTCGCGTCGAATCGTGCAGACGTTCCTACCCGTGCACGAGCTTGGCGGCGCGATCCCTTCGCGCGAAGCGGCGCGCGCGACGCTGCATCTCGACGGCAATGTGGCGCTGTTCTTCGGCCACGTCCGTCCCTTCAAAGGACTCGACATCGCACTGCGCGCGTGGCGCCTCATTCACACGAAGGCAACGCTGGTCGTGGCAGGCGAGGCGTGGTGGAAGAGCGAAGCCGAATATCGCGAGCTCGCGCGCGGCCTCGACAACGTGCGCCTCGAATTCCGTTTCATCCCCGACAGCGAGATCGCCACATACTTTGCCGCCGCAGATGTCGTTCTCGCGCCGTATCGCATCGAAGCGCAGAGCGGCGTCGCGCTGACGGCGTTTCATTTCGCGCGTCCCGTCATCGCCTCCGACGCCGGTGGCTTACCCGAGATCATCGAGCCCGACATGGTTTTTCCCAGCGAAGATCACGTCGCGCTGGCGCAGCGAATCGACGCCTTCTTGGCGCGCAACGATCGCGACGAACTGGAGCGCCGCGCAGCCGCCAAGGCCCGTAACTACTCGTGGGAGGAATACGGCGCGCTCTTCCGGCGCTTGGTTGCTGGCGAATGAAGTTATCTCCGTCCCGGATCAAAGTCGGACTCGAGCTCACCTCGAAGTGCAACCTCCGCTGCGGCATGTGCCCGCTGCCGGTGCTCCGTCGTCCCTACGAGGACATGGAGTGGTCGCTCGTCGAAAAAGCCGAGCGCGAAATCCACGGGAACGGACTGCGCCTGAAGTGGCTGCACGAGATGGGCGAGCCGCTGCTGTACGCGCGCATCGACGACGCCATCCGCCTCTTTCCCGAAGCGAGCCTCTCCACGAACGGTCTCGTGCTCACTCCTGAGATCGGCGCGAAGCTGCTCAACACGCCGCTGAAGCGCATTCGCATCTGCGTCGATTCCATCGATCCGAAAATCTATCCGCAGCTCCGCACCGGCGGCGATTTCGATCGGCTCGTCGAGCTGACGCGGAAGTTTCTCGCGCAAGCCAAAGGCGCACCGCTGCGCATCGAGATCCAGAAGATGCGCTCGCGCCTCACGCTCGAAGAAACGACGGACGACTTCCGCAAGCTCTTCGACCTGAAGCAATACAAAAACGCGCGCGTAATCGAAAAAACGTGCGAAGCGCTCGACGTGAACGAAGAGACCGATCTGCACGGCAAGTTCTACGGCTGCGTGCAGGGCGCGTTCTTCACCTGGGTGGTGATGTTCGCCGACGGCCGCGTCACGCACTGCTGCTACGACGCCCACGGCGATCAAATCCTCGGCGATCTCAAAACGCAGACGCTGCGCGAGATCATCGATTCGCCGCGCATGGCGGAGATGCAGGACGCGTTCAATCGCCGCGACTTCGCGACGCTGCCGCGCTGCGGCGAGTGCTTCAAGCACGGCGGCGAGTCGCACGCGTTCAACGATGTGCTCACACGCGTGCAGAATCTGCCGGGCGTGGCGAAGGATGTCGTGCGCAAAGTGATCGACGTCCGGTATCGTTGATCGCAGTGGCGCTCGCCCTCAACATCCTTCTCGGCATCATCCCCACGCTCATCCTCGGCGCCAGCATCGCCGCCGGCGTCGAAGACGATCGCCATCACCGGAAAATGTTCCTGCTCGTCTACGGACTCTGGGCGATCACGCTGGCGATGTGGAACTGGATGCGCTCCACGCATCCCGCCTGGATCGTGCTGTGGAGCGCATTCGGTGTCATCGCGCTGGCGCTCAGTTTCCGCCGCCGAGTGCCGTCTCAATGAGCCGCGCCAAACGCAGACCGCCGAGGAGCAGACGCTCGTCGACGACCTTCACGTTGCGATCGATGTAGTCGTGGCCAAGCGTCGCGCCGTCGTCGACGTGCTCGCGAACGGCGATCTCGTGCGATTCGTTCGCCCACTGATCGGGCGTGCCGCCGGCGAGCTCGTTCTTGTCGCGATGGCCGAGCGTGTCGTTCTCCAGACGCTCGACGTAATCGCGCACCATCAGTCCGCGGCTTTCGATCAGCGTTCCGTCCCAGATGTGATGGAGATTGTCGGTGCGGCCGTTGAGCGTAACGTGGACGAGGTTGCCGCCGAGGTCGGATTTGCCGTTGCCGAGCTCGCCGCTGCCGCAGTGGAAGGGTTGGTGGAGATCGCCGACGAAGTGCACGAGGTAGATCAGCGCTTCGCGGCGCACATCGTTCTTTTGCGATTCGTCGCCGAGCAGCGCCAGCATCTCTTGCACCTGCTGCACGACGCATTGCGTGTCCGGACAATCGCGTGCGCCGTCGTATGACGCCTGATCGAGCGGCGTGTTCACGAAGTGCCAGTTGGCCGTGATCATCGCGCCGTTGTTCTTGCGCCAGTCATCGGGCTCGCTGGCGAAATCGGCGAGGAAGCGCGCCCCGAGAATCGCGCGGACTTTGCTGTTCGTGGCGGACGAAAGCTGATCCTGCGCGAGCCGCGCCACAATGGCGTGACCGCTGCGTCCCCACGCGAACGCGTGCGGCGCGCAAAGACAAACGAGAAGCAGGGCGATGAGAAGTCGCTTGGACATGGGCCGGTCCTCCTTTGATTAGGAGGACCGCGAACGCGAAGTTCCCTACCGAAATGTACTAGCGGAAGCTCACCGGCACGTCGTCCATCGTCAGCACGCCGCAGCGAGCCTGCGTGACGCGCGGGATGCAGTTCACGACCATGGCCGCGGTGGCACGATCGCCGTGCACGCCGCCTTTGATCTCCAGCTCCACATCCGGAACGCCTTTGACGATCACGCGGTCGGCGGCCACTGCTTCCGCGCCGACGTACATGCGCAGCTCGAGGCTCACGTTGATGCGGCCCTTGCCGTAGATGGTCTGATGCACGCCGGCCACCTGGCCCGGCGCGACTTTCAAGTACTGCGTCGTGATCTCGCGGTCCGCGACGATCGGCTCGATCACTTCATCGCTCACGCTGTCGAACTCGACGCCGAGTCCGGAGCCGACGAGGATCAGAGACTCTTTCAGTCCCATGTGTTTGATCTTGCCGGAAGCAACGGCGGCGCGGAATTCGTCGGTGGTCATGCCCGCGCCGACTTTGCGCTGCAGCGGCTCGCGCCGCGTGGACGCGTTCTGGATGCGAATGATCTCCACCGATTTCACTTCCTGACACACCGAGGTGATCGTGAGCGGCAACTTGTCCATCACGAAGCCGGGATTGACGCCAGTGCCGAGGAGCGTGACGTTCGCGCTGCGCGCCACTTGCTGCAGATGTTCGCGGATCGGGCGATCGAGCGGATACGACAGCTCCTCGCAAGTGGACACGACGTGACAGCCGCGCTCCAGCAGTGACACCAGTTGCGATTCGACGTCCCGCAGGCGCGACCCGGTGGAGTGGCAGACGACGTCGGGTTTGCCTTGCAGTTCAGCGGTGATCGGCACACCAACGGTGCGGCCGAGGCCGATCACTTCGCCGAGGTCTTTGCCGATCTTGTCTGGATCGATGTCGACGGCGCCGACGACCTTGATCCACGGCTTGCTGAGCAGCAGCCGCGCGATCTCCGCGCCGATCGGACCGATCCCGTATTGAGCGACCGTAATGGGTTGCGTATTCATGCGGCGCGGATTGTAAACGGTAGGGACGACGAGGGGCCTCCGGCGGCTGGGGCCACGGGCCCCAGACCCCGTTTGGTTGGCCCAGCCTCCACCGGAACTGTCATGCGAGTTGGGACTGCGTGTCGGCGGAGGCTAGGCCAACCAATTGGGTCCGGGGCCAATGGCCCCGGCCGCCGGAGGCTTCCCGTCAACCGTTCCACAGCAGCGTCTCTTCATCTTCCTCTTCGTCGATGAAGTTCGAAACGCCGACGCCGACTAAGCGGAACTTCGCGCTTTCCGCAAAGTCGAAACGGTCGAGCAGCGCGACCGCGATGCGCGCGAGATCGTCGCTGCTGGACGGCAAATCGGGCGGGCTTTGCTGGCGCGTGGCGGTGCGAAAGTCGGGTGTGCGCAGTTTCACCGTGACGGTGCGGCCGCGCATGGAGCGCTGTTCGAGCGACTCCCACAACTTCGCGGCCTCGTCGCGGATCCACTGCGCGGCTTCCTCGCGCGTCACGTCTTTGGCGAATGTGTTCTCGCTCGACCATGATTTGCGTTTGCGCGATGGAACGACGGGATTTTCATCGATGCCACGCGCGAGCTCCCAGAGGCGCGTGCCCCATTTGCCGAAGCGTGCGATGAGGCGCGGCGCTTCGAACTGCTGCAGATCACCGACGGTGGCGATGCCCATGTCGGTGAGCACGGCTTCCGTCGCTTTGCCGACGCCGGGAATCTTGCGCACCGGCAGATCGACGAGAAAGCGTTCCACCTGATGCGGGCGGATCACGAAGATTCCGTCCGGCTTGCGCCAGTCGGACGCGATCTTCGCCAGGAACTTGTTCGGTGCGACGCCGGCGGAGGCGGTGAGATGCGTTTCTTCGCGAATTTCCGCGCGAATCTTTTCGGCTGTTTCGGTAGCGGTGGGGATACCGGTCAGCTCCTGCGTCACATCGAGATACGCCTCGTCGAGCGACAGCGGTTCGACGAGCGGCGTGTGGCGCTCGAAGATTTCGCGGATCTGCTTCGACACCGCGCGGTACCGCTCGAAATCGGGGTGAACGAAGATGCCTTCGGGGCAGAGCCGCTTGGCGCGCGACGCGGGCATCGCGGAGTGCACGCCGAACTTGCGCGCTTCGTACGACGCCGCGCAGACCACGCTCCGTTCGCCGGGCCAGCCGACGATGACCGGCTTTCCTTTCAGCGACGGATCGTCGCGCTGTTCGACCGATGCGTAGAACGCATCCATGTCGATGTGGAGGATCTTCCGCAAGCTGGCTTATTCTCCGCTACTGCGATGCTCGAGATCACCACGCCCGCCTTTCTTGTCGACCGCCCGAGGCTCGCGCGGAACTGCTCTACCATGCGTAGGAAGGCGCTCGATTCCGGCGTGGCCTTCCGCCCGCACGTCAAGACACATAAGGTACCGGCCATAGGACGGATGCAGCACGGTGCGGCGGCTGGTCCGATAACTGTGTCCACACTCGCTGAAGCGGAAGGGTTTGCGGCAGACGGCTTTCGCGACATCACGTATGCCTTTCCGATCGCGCCGGAGAAGCTCGCCCGTGCCGCGCAGCTCGCGTCGCGCGTCGATCGCCTGAGCATCCTCATCGACAGCGAGACGGCGCTGCGCGCGATCATCGACTTTCATCGCGCATACGGCGTGGTCTTCGACGTCTTCCTGAAAGTCGATTGCGGCTATCACCGCGCCGGCGTCGATCCGGAGAGTCCGGACAGCGCGCGTCTGGCGCTGGCGATGGCGCGCAGCGAAGCGTTGCGCTTTCAGGGACTGCTGACGCACGCGGGGCACTCGTATCACGCGCGGGACGTGGAAGAAGTGCGCCGCGTGGCCGCGGAAGAATCGGCATCGCTGACACGCTTCCGCGCGTTGCTGGCAGGCGAAGGCCTCGGCGACGTGGTGCGGAGCATCGGCTCGACGCCAACGTTGTCGGTGGTCGATCGCTTCAGCCAATGCGAAGAAGTGCGGCCGGGCAACTACGTCTTCTACGACGCGTTCCAAGCGACACTCGGCTCGTGCACGCTCAGTGATTGCGCGGTCTCCGTGCTGACGACGGTGGTCGGCTCGTATCCGGAGCGCGGCTCGCTGATCATCGACGCCGCCGCGCTCGCGCTCAGCAAAGACAGCGGACCGGATCACATCGATCCGCGCTTCGGCTACGGCCTGGTGTGCGATCTCGATCTGCACCCGCTGCCGATGCGCATCGCAGCACTGTCGCAGGAGCACGGCCGGATCGAAACGCAAACGAGCGTTCCGGTGGGCACTCGTCTACGCATCGTGCCGAATCACTCCTGTTTGACGGCAGCGATGTTCGAGACGTACCACGTCATCGAAGACGGCGCGGTGGTGGATGAGTGGCAGCCGATTCGCGGCTGGTGAGCCGGTGTCATCCTGAGCAAAGCGCAGCGAAGTCGAAGGACCTTACC
>DASSMK010000256.1:0-16506 GCA_035688915.1 Thermoanaerobaculia bacterium | reverse complement strand
CCGCCGCTCCACCATTAAGTTCGAGAGCGTCTATGCCGCTTCGTCAACACCTGCGCGGCGGATCGCTTTCGTGGCCACGCGCGCGACGAACAGGCTGGCGATGATGGCGACGACGGCGCCGGCGATGTTGATGATCAGCTTCGTCCGGTCGAGCGTGCTCGACGCAGCGGTCGCCGCGGCGTGGCTCGCGTAGACGAAGGCCAGCGTGCCCGGCAGGATGCCGAACAGCGTGGCCAGCACGTAACGCCACGTGCCGATGCCGGTCAGGCCGAATGCGTAGTTCACCCAGGTGAACGGAAAGATCGGCGCGAGACGCACCAGCAGCACGATCTTCGCCCCTTCGCGCGTGATGGCGCGGTCGAGCGCGCGGAACTTCACGTTGTCCGCGGTCATCGCTTCCACGCGGTGGCGCATCACCGTGCGCGCCAGCAGGAACGCGGCAGTCGCGCCGATCGTCGCGCCGATCGTGACGATGATCGATCCTTTGACGAAGCCGAAGATGGCGCCGGCGCCAAGCGTCAATGCGATGGCGGGGATGAAGAAGATGCAGCAGACGGAGTACGCCAGCGCGTAGAGCACGTAGCCGATCGGTCCCGCGTCGCGCACCCAGCTCTTGAACTGTTCGAGCCATGTGCCGACCGGCAGCGTACGCACCAGCACGACCAGCACCGCGATGACGAGAATCGCCACCACTACTTTTGCGATCCCGATGGACCTCCGGGCTTCACTCACGCGCATGAATTGTATGCGACGCGTGCAGCGCGGCAACCGTCCGCGCTACTTGAACGGCACGAGGAACTTTTTCGCCGACTTGAAGACGAGCGAGATCGTGGAAATGCCGCCGATCAACGTTCCGATCAGCACGCCCGCAATGCCGCCGGCGGCCAGTTTGATCAAGCCGCCGCCACCGCTGCTTTTCGCTTTCGTCTTCGCGTATGCCGGTGCGGGCATCGCAGTCGGCAGCGGCCGTCCGGAGGGCGACGTCTGCGCTTTCGGACGGTCCTCGGGTTTGTCCGCTTGTGCTCGCGCTTCGCGCTTGGAGGTGTCGCCTTTCAGCGAGCCGTGGCTGCGCGCGTAGACCTGCGTGAACTCGGCGCCGAAGAAGAGGATTTGCGCGGACCAGTAGACCCAGACGAGCAGCACCACCAGCGATCCGGCTGCGCCGTAGCTCGAACCAACCGCCGCTTTGCCGATGTACAGGCCGAGACCGAATTTGCCCGCCACGAAGAGGACGGCGGTGAGGATCGCGCCGAGCCACACGTCATGCCAGGCGATTTTCAGATCGGGGAGGATGCGAAAGATCGCCGCGAACAGCACGATGGCCAGGCCGAGGGAGATGACGAGCTGAATGGCCTGCAGCGCGGCTTCGCCGCCGGGAAAGTGATCGCCGAGAAGGCCGCCGACCGCGGAGATCGCTGCGTCGAAGACCAGCGTGACGAGAAGAAGAAAGCCGATGCCGAAGACCATGGCCACGGAGAGGAAGCGCTCCTTGATGAAGCCCATCACCCCGCCGGCTTTCTTCTTCTCCACGTTCCAGATCGTGTTCAGCGCATCTTTGAGCTGGCCGAAGACGCCGGAGGCGCCGAGGAGGAGGGTGAAGATGCCGACGACGGTGGCGATCATGCCGCTCTTCGGTTTCGCCGCGGCCTTCACCATCTCTTCGAGCGACTTGGCCATGTTCGGCCCGAACACTTTGCCCAGCTCGCCCGAGATGCGGCCCTGCGCTGCTTCCTGGCCGAAGAAGATGCCGGACATCGACACCGCGATCAGCAGCAGCGGACCGATCGAAAAAATCGTGTAGTACGCGAGAGCCGCCCCGAGTCGCGGCGCTTTGTCCTCGCCGAACTCGGTGAACGTCTCTTTGAACAGCTTGAAGTACTTGCGCATGAAGCCACTCCCGTTTGCAGCAGGAGCAAAGGAGGTTCCATGCGCGCGCGTCAGTTGCTTCCGACGCGGCCGAGCACTTCGCGCACGATCTTGAAGTGATGCTCGTTGTGCACGGCGGCGAAGCGCATGGCCTGCGCGGGGGTGAGGCCGCCGAAGCGCGGATGCGGCAGCAGGCGCTCGCCCGCGCGGCGCTTCACGGCGTCGGCGGGAAACGTGTCGAGCAGCTGCTGCAGATCGTTGATGGATGTCTGCAGCGCGTCCGCACTGACGCGCGCGCCGCGGAGACGTTCCGGAGCCTTCCCTTTGCCGCGCGGGATCCAGCCGAGAAAGAGAATGGCGCGGCCGACGGCAGAGATGCCTTTCGGCAGCGCTTCCGCTTTCGCGTCGGCCAGGCGGCGGAGAATCGAGGCGGAGACTTTGACGAGATGATCGAGATGCTCGGCGGCGCACCACGCGGAGGTCGTGTCGTGGCAGGCGTGGAGGCGAGCTTCGGGAAGTGCGGCCAGCGTGCGCAGTTCGGAGAGCTGTTCGCGCACGCGGCGCAGGCTCGAATCCATGCTCATCGCGACATCATCCACGAAATGCATTGCGCGAGCGACTGCTGCATCTCCGCGGCGCTGCGATGGATGGGACGGCCGTGGCCGGGCAGCACCCACTCGAAGCGATAGTCGCGCAGCCGTTCCAGTGAGCGGATCTGTTCGCGCCACGAGTACCAGGTGGCGTTGCGGAACGCGTAGAGATGGCCGCGCGTCTCGCTCCACGCCAGCGAGTCTCCGGTGAAGAGAAACTCGTCGCGGTAGAGAAACATGGCGTGGCCTTTGGTGTGGCCGGGTGTGGGGATCATCACGAGGTCGTCGTCGAACTGCAGCGGATCGTTTCCTTCCGGCTGTAACTCTACGGACGCGGTGCCGCTGCGGATGTCATCGCGATGCAACACGCGCTCGCAATGAAAGCGCGCGGCGAACTTGGCGTGATCGGCGACGTCGTCCTGGTGCGTGAGAAGCATGCGTGCGACGCCGCCGAGCGCTTCGATGCGCTTCACGAGCGGACCGGCGAAGCGCGGCGAGTCGATGAGCAGGTTGCCGTTCTCGCGCTGGACGAAATAGGCGATCGCGCCGAACGAGCTTTCGCTGGCGTAGCCGCAGCGATGGACGTTCTTCGCCACGAGCTCCGGCAGCGCGTCGAGCGCGGCACGATGATCGCGCGTTTCGATGGCGCCGATGGAGGCGGTGGGACAGGAGATGAGCGCCTTTTGCGCCGCCAGCAATTCGTCCGCGGTTTGCGGCTGATGGAAAACGATCGATTGGCCGGCATCGTCGCGAAAGACAGACGGCGCGAAGATGCGGCAGGCATCGCAATCGATGCAGGTGGAGTCGACGAAGAAATCGCCGGCGACGTTGGCCGGAACCTTCAGTGCGAGTTGCGCCACGCTCCCTGAAACGCGCGCTCGCGCTCCGCAAAATCCTCGCGCGCCCACGTGAAGAGATCCGCCGCGGCGAGATATCCCGTCGGCTGCTCCGGCAGGCGCCGCCGCGCGAGCTGTCCCGCGTCCGCCCAGAGCACCTCCACTTCCCCATCGCGCACCGCAAGCGCGATCGCCGCCTCGGTACCGACGTTCTCTGCGACGACGGCGGGCGGATGGGCGAACGCGGCGTTGAATTCGACGATTCGCAACGTGTGGTCGACTGGCTGTACCCACGCGGCGATCAAGCGATCGTGTACAGGGAGGAGACGCATTTCGCCGAGGCCCGCGTTCGTGTCGGAAAGGTTCTCCGTCAGCGTCTTCACGTGTCCGTCGATGAACGCGTCGACGCCGCGCGAATCGAGGACGACCACGACGATCTTGCCGCCGCCGTCACGCGCGGTGGCCAGGCTTTGCAGTGTCCGGTTCCGTGCGGCGACGAGAACCGTCTCCTCGATTTCCTCGCCGCCGAAGATGCGCTGCATGACGAAACTCGTCTGCGAGCGCAGATCGTATTCCAGAGAAACGACGGCAATGCGATGCTCGTCGAGACGCAGTGCCTGCCAGCGCTGCGGGGAAATGACCGCGCCACGATCGTTGCGCGTCAAGATGCCGAGGTCTTTCACGCCCGCCGCCGTGACGTGCTGCACCCGCAAGCGGTCACTATCATTTTCGTCCGCGAGCGACAGCAGCACGCCTTCCTGGTCACCACCGGCGATCGGGAGCCAGCCGCGCACCGTTTCCGGGCTCACGTCGACCGGCACGAGTGACGATCCTCCGTCCGGCGTGATCATCCGGATCGCGAATTCATGAATGCCACCTTCGCAGCGGCTGTACCACCAGCCGTTGTCGCCGCGCGGGAGCAAGCCTTCGGAGAAGCCGCACCATGACCATGATTCAGACAATGCCGCTACGGGTTCGGGATCGCCTTCACCCAGGCGAATCAATGCGCGCGGGTGGTGTGGTTCGGGAGCGCCGGAGACGACGACGACTTCGTCTCCGGCGCGCAGAAGAAAGCGGCTCTCGCGCAACGCGCCGGTACGCCGCACGCCGTAGAGCGTGTCGATCGGAACCGACACGATCAGTTGAAGCACAGCCAGGATGGGCGCAAGCAGCGCGCGGAGGATATCGAGGAAACGCACGTCTTATCGGATGCTGAAAGCCGGAGGTGGCGCGGCCGGTGGTTTTTCGGTCTTTTCTAGAACGAAACCAGCCGGCGGAGCATCGATGCCTTGCACCACACAACCAGCGATCGGATTGTCACATGCCTCCTCGGCCGTGGCCGCAGTGAGGCAGCCGATCTGTGCGCAATCGACACAGCTGCCGTCAAGTGTGCACGGCGTACCAAAGCCGCCATAACAGGACTGATAGCCGATCGCAACGCCGGACCAACACATCGGGCGCGGTCCGCGGCACTCTTCGCACGCAAGGAGGGGAACCGCGGCCGAAACCACCGCGACGACGAGGATCACCAGCACGAGACGTTTCATGTGACGTTCCTTTCTTGTCTATTCGCTCGACACCACGTCGAGTGAGACTCGCTTCCCTGGTTCCACCAGTGCGGTGACGATCGCCGGTAGCGGCGCGCCGGACGTGAGCGCAAGCCAATCCGGCAAATTGCGAACGCGCACGAGCCGCCATCGATTGGGGGCGAGCGCGGGGATCGTCATCGAGCTTCCGAGAACGAACGGAGTGACATCGAGCAGGCGTCCATCCGGCGCCAACAGCCAAAGCGATTCATATCGATTGATCGGCGGCAGGTGATTCACTTCGAGTGTGCCCGGCGTCGCCGGCAACGACAGCGTGACAGGACTGGACGCGACGCGAAACGCGTCCGCGCCAACGAACGACGTGACCGCGCAGAGCGCGGCTCGACTCATACTCGCATCAGCGGACAGATCAAATGTCCCGTCGTCGGAGGTGAACGCCTCCGCGATCCGCGGCGGTACACCGTCGGCTGGGACGACACAACTGACACGGGCTCCGCCTACCGGAGCGCCGTATGGCTGACGCACGGCGCCTGAGATCGTGATGCTCGACAGATCGACCTCGAGATGCGCCGGCTTCGCCTCCGTCAGAACGACTCGCTTTGCAGCGTGACGGTGCTGCGTCTCATCGGTTGCTTCGATCAGCCAGGTGCCCGGCAGCAAACCATCGAGCCGCAGTTCTCCTGCCGCATCGGTGATACCCCATGCATCGATTACCTGCAGGCCCGCCGCGCCGTCGCGCAACATCGATGCGCTGATCGTGACGTTCGCCGCCGGCTTCTCCGCCATCCGTGCAGCTACGACAACCTCCGCCCCTGGCAACGTGAGATTGATCGGCCGCGACGGATCCGTCAGCTCCACATCGCCGAGCCAGTGAACCGCCGGCGGATTCCGCGTTCGGACCGCTACCTGATACGTGTCGAGACGGGGAACCACGGCGACGAATTCGCCCTGAGCCGATGTGTTGATGCTCGGCACGACGTCGGATCGCTGCGAGCCGATCACGTCGAGATTGCCCGCGACCGGTTCCCCTTTGCGCGTGGCGACTCGCCCGCGGAATACATACGGCTTCACTTCGCGAGAAAGCTCCGTCCCTTCACCACCTGCGACTTCCACCGGTGTGGCTTCGATGGGCTGCCGCGCAGAAGCGATTGCGACCAGCGCTGTGACGCGCCAACGCCCCGGCTGCAGCCGCTCAAATCGGAACGTCTCTTCGTCCTGCCGCTCGCCGCGCACGTGACCGCTGCTCAGGGTCAGATCGTCGCGATCGAGGAACACTGTGTCGATCGCACTCTCGCGATACGCGTCCGCGACACCTGCATCGAGCTTCACTTTCAAAACGAGCGTGGATGAACGCTGCAGCAGCAGCGGATCGACGATCGTCTGCGCCAGCGGCTGCACGACGAAGCGCTGGAGGGCCGTCGAGTCGCCACTGAACGTCGAAGCCGACGCCGAAAGCTCACGTCCCGCCGGAAGCTCATCGAAGTATGCCCACCCATCGGCGGCGGTCGGAGCTGACGCGATCGACGCCGGTTCACCGCCGCGAACACCCGGAGCGGACAACACGACCTTCGCGTCGGCTACGGGCGCGCCGTCTGCGGCGACGACGTGCACTCCGGCGGAACCGCCGGCGAACAGCGAAAACTCGCCGAGCCAGGTCTGCGGCGCAGCCGCAGCAAGAGACTTCTGAATCAGAAGTCGGCCGAAGGGCGACAGCTGGATCGATAACGCGCTGCAATCCGCAGGACCATCAAATATCGCTGTGCCGTCCTTCCGAACGGCGATCGCTGTCACGACACTCTCCGTCGCTTGACAGCGATGAAACGTGGCGGTGCCCGCCGCCGGTAGAGCAAGCTGCGGCGACGCCGGCCGCACGTGGAGTCCTGCCTCCGCGCGACGGAAGACTGTGGTACTCAGCACGCCTTCAGCATTCGGCACGTCAGCGGCGATCGCCACGAATTTGTTGCTGCTTCGCGCGTGGTATGGCGGATGGGCGCCAGCCGCGTCGAAGTAAATCGCCGTACCGCCGCTCGCGTCTTCCACGCTCGAAGGAAGCACAGCCGGAGCGCCGCCGGCTCTGACACCGACGACCTCCAATTCGTCCAACGCAGTACGCGCGAACTTCCTCACCAACGCGGTCGCTACGGTCTTTGAAGCAGAGGTGAGGGGCGGCAAATCGATGGCAACTTCCGTCGTTGCCGCTTCCGGCAGTACGCCTGCGGCGATCTTCACGGGCGCCGTGAATGCTCGTGGCTCGACCTGCTGCGCGTACATTTCGAACGGGCCGGCAGGAAGAGAGTCCCACTCCAGAACGGCATTGCCGGTGCGGCGCGCACGAACTTGCCCCTGCCAGTTTTGGGGAACGGATTGCACGTCTGCAGTGAGGACCGTGATGACGAAACCGGGATCGGTTCGGTTCAACCGAGCGCGGAGCCGCGAGCCCGGCTTCAGCGCGAAACGGATGGCCTCTCGCGCGGTGGTATTGTCGAACCACGCGCCCGCATAGTGTTCGCGCCGCGCGATGAGAGGGTTGTTCGAGCCGGCAGGCAACGAGAGAGTCCAACTCCCGTCTTCGGCAGAAGTGGTCTGCCATGACGAAGCGAGATGCTCCTTTGCCAGACTGCTCAACCGGCCGAGCGGCGCTTCGACGACCGCGTTCACATCAGCCACGGTGACGCCGCGCAGAGGCTTCCCACCCGCGTCACGTACCGTGCCGCTGACGATGCGTGTCGACGGAAGCCTCACGTCGATCTCCTTCGCGTCACCGGCCATGATCGACAACGGTCCGTGAGTCGTTACCCCGTGGCCAGGCGCACCTGCGAGCAACAGATACTCGCCGGCCGGTACCTCGATGGTCGCGGTCCCGGTCGTCGTCACGGTCTCCGCCAGCGGCCGGCTCCACGGCTGATGCGGAGGAACGAGCGCTACGTATGCATTCGCAATCAACGCATCGGACTGCTGGTCCTTGACGCGAACCCGCACACGTTGCGGATTTGGTATCGCGCCGTGCAGCAACGAAGCCGCTGTTGCGGCGATGAACATGCTTACCGCGGTCAGCCGTCGGCGCGTCATCGGTCGTCTCGTCTTCTCGCGAAATCGGACGAGCGCAGAGCGTGGGAAGTATCGCACACCGCCCTTACTTAGTTGCGGATCGGCGGCAGATACCGAACGGATTGCGCGGCTCAGCTCCGCATCGGCGTCACGAAGATCCACACGCACGGGCTTGGGTTCGCGCTGTAAATCATGCGGATGCGCACCTCGCGCGCGCCGGCAGGGAAGCGGAACGTAAAGTCGAACACTTCGTTCAGCAGTTTGCGTTCGACGCCGGTTTGGAACGCGCCGTAGAAGCGGCGCACGCGCGTGCATGGCGCAACGTCGACGAAGAAGTTCTTCCCCACCACTTCGTCGCGCCGCCGGCCCGACAGCTGTTCTTCCGCGCGGTTGTACGCGAGGATTTTTCCGTCTGCGTCGAGCTGGATCGTGCCGAACGGCAGCGCGTCCAGCTCCTCCGCCGTCAGCATGCCGATCTCGCCGAACAACTGCTCCGGCTCGACTGCGATCTTCTGCACCGTCATCGCGTGCTCCTGTCCTGCACGAACACCCAAACCGTCGTCGTAGGTGCGCTGTAAAAGAGCGTCACGCGGACATCGCGCGGCGCCGGGCGAAAGGCGAAGCGGTACTCAAACGACACGTTCAATGCGCCGCGCGCCACCCCTTCCTGGAAGCGGCCGTAGAACTCGCGCACGTTCGTGCATGGCGCAACGTCGCGAAAGAAATTGCGGCCGATGGTCTCGGGCGCGCGGCGGTTGGAAAGATTCGCCTCGTACTCGTTGAACTGCAGGATCGTCCCGTCGCCGTCGAGCTGGATCGCGCCGAACGGCAGCGCATCGAGTTGCTGCGGCGTGAAGCTGTCGATGCGCGCGAGGTAATGCACCGGCTCCGTCATTGCGTCCCTCCGACCACTTCCACCGGCTGGCCGAACAGCCATCCCTGCGCGAGGCCGATGCCGAGGTCGCGCAGCACCGCGCGCTCCTCCTCGCGCTCCACACCCTCGGCGATGATCCGCGTCTCCAGCGTTTCGCCGAGCCGCGCCAGCGCCGCCACCACAGACCTGCGCTTCCGATCGCGATCGATGCCGTCGATGAAGAAGCGGTCGATCTTCGCGAAGTCGGGCGCGAATTCGACGAGGCGGCGCAAGCCGGCGGCGCCTTCGCCGAGGTCGTCGACGGCGATGCGGAAACCAAGGGCGCGGAGCTCGATGAGCGCGCGGAGGAGATCGTCCTGCCGCGCGGGCGAGTGCTCCACCACTTCGAACACCACGCGCGACGGCTCGCGCGAGAAGTCGCCGACCGCGGCCCAGAACGCGTCGGAGCCGACGATCGTGCGCGGATGTGCGTTGATGAAGAGGAGCCCGTCGCAGTCGACGCGCGAGGCCAGCTCGATGCAGCGGCAGTCGAGCCGCTCCAGGATGTCGAGCGTGGCCGCCATGGCGAAGGCCAGCGGCGGCGATTCGTACGGCGCGCCGCGCGGGCCGCGCATCAGCGCTTCGAATCCGATCACCGCGTCGCCGTGATCCGGCGCGAGCTCGTGAATGCCGTGCAGCGCGATGCGCAGCGATCCGATGCCGAAGAGCTGATCGAGCAGCTCGTCGCGATCGGGCACAGGGACGGTCGTGCTCACGCGTTCGGCGTTTCCCGCACGAACACCCAGGCCGCTTCGGTCTGCTTCGAATAGAAGAGCGTGACGGTCACGTCGCGCGGCGCCATCTGAAAGTCGAAGCGGTACGGAAAGATCACGTGCATGTCGCCCTTCTCCACCCCTTCGCGGAAGCGGCCGGCGAAGGACTGCACGTTCGTGCACGGTGCCACGTCGGTGAAGAAATTGCGGCCGATGACGCGCTTCGGATCGCGGCCGGTGAGCTTCGCTTCCGTGGCGTTGTACGACAGCACTTTGCCGCTCTTATCCAGCCGGATGGCGCCGAACGGCAGGCCATCCAGCTCTTCTTCCGACATGCTGTTGATCGATTCGAGGTCACTCACATTCGCGTTTTGCAGCTGAAGCATCCTTGTCTCTCCTGTGGTCGATTTGGACGAATCGTATGCTATAAAACGGCCATGCCTGCCGTGCGGAAACGTTCGTTGCGTCAAATCCGACGCGATGCAGAAAACGCCGACGGCGCACAACTCTGGACCAGCGCGCGCGTGGCGCGCGCGTTCGGCGCGGGTGTGTCGAGCGTGAAACGCTGGACGGACGATGGCGAGCTGGAGTCGGTACGCACGCCGGGTGGGCATCGGCGCTACACGATGGCCGCGCTGCACCGCTTCGCCAGCGCGCGCGGATTGCCTGTCGATGGCTTACCGCAAGCGGCGCCCCCAGCGCGCGCGCAGAAGCCACCGCCTGCGCGACTCACGCTCTTTAAAGCGCTGGTGCAAGGCGATGAAGCCGCCGTGCGCGCGTTGATCGACCCGCGCAACAGCAGCGTGGCGCAACGCGCCACATTTCTCGATCGCACCGCCGGCGATGCGCTGCGCCAGATCGGCGAACGCTGGCAGCAAGGGCGGTTGGGCGTGGAGGAAGAACATCGCGCTTCGCACCTCCTCATCGAGGCCATCGATTCGCTGCGTCCGCGCGCTTCCTCGCAAGGTCCGCTGGCGCTGCTGGCCTGCCCACCGAGCGAAGCGCACGACCTGCCGCTCCACCTCGTCCGCCTCCTCCTCGAATGGTCCGGCTGGCGCACCCAACTCCTCGGCGCCTCGCTGCCGTGGGAAGCAGCAGTCGCCGCTGCAAAGCGCGCGCGGCCGCAGCTCTTCGCGTTCAGCGCGCGCAGCGGCGAAGCGTTCCGCACGCCGCGATTCGCAGCATTCGCACGCGATTGCGCGGCTCTCGGCGCAAAGGTAGCCGTCGGCGGCGAATGGGCGCGCGGCAGCGTCTGCGAACCGCGCGGCGTGCTGCGCTTCCGCACGCTCAAAGGCTTCGAGCGCTGGCTCCGATCGCAGTGAACGCGATCTCCTGCTCGATCTCGGCGAGCCGCACTTTCTTCGCCGTCTGCTCGCTCGACATCCAGCGGATCGTGCCGAAGATCGGACGCTCCGGCGCCCACGGCCGGTCATGCTTGCCGAAGCACCAGAGAATGCCGGCGTGCGTGTTCGGGTCGCGACCGTCCAGCGCGTAAAGATCGTGCATGCGCACCATTGATTCGTGGGCCGCTTCCGGCGTCTCGCTCCATTCGATGATCTTCTTCCCCCACAGCATGCGCAGGTATCCGTGCATCGTGCCGGTCACGAGCAGCTGGCGCTGCGCGAGATTCCACACTTCGTCATGCGTATCGGCGCGCTCCAGCTCTTCATACGAATAGAGCGGCTTGCGGCGATCGCGGCGATGCGCATCGAGCGTTCGCCGCGCCCATTCCGGCAGCGCCTCCAGCGACGCGTAGTGCGGGTTGTAGAAGCACATGTTGAAGGAGAGCTCGCGGCGGATCACGAGTTGCTCGAGAAACGCATCGACGTCTTCATCGGCCGCGTCGCTGAACAGCACCGCCGCGGCGATTTCACTCGCGCCCACGTGGCCAAAATGCAGCGCCGCCGAGAGGTGTGAAGTGTAGCGCGGCGATTTGCTGTGATGCGCGGCGTAGCCATGAATCGGCGGCGCATCACGGGACTCACCGCGGCGCCACCAGAACTGCGGCAACAGCCGGTGCGCCTTGTCGCGAAAAAATTTGGCGGAGTACTGCTCCTTCGGCATGGCGCGCATCGGCAGGAGGCCGTTCTGGTCGACGAGATGCGTGGCGTACGACGGCACCGGCAGCGTCGGGAACTCATCGGTGACGACGTACCGCGCCTTCGCCACCAGCTCTGCAAGATCGCCTTCGAAGACGTACCGCACATCCGCACGTTCCGCCGTCACCGCTGAGCCCTGCCGGATAAACGCCTCTGTCCGCGGTGAAAGGTGCGGCTCATCCAGCCACTCGGCCATCACCACCGGCAGCCCGAACGTCTTCGCATACTCCAGCGCCAGATTGTTCGTGGCGCGCCGCGCGGAGCGCGCGTGATAGAGAATGTGCTCGCCGCGCGGATTGCCGTCGCGCAATTGCGTGACGCGCAACGCGAACGGATCCACCGGCTGGTGATCGAGCGCCGCGGCGGCGCGGCGATAACGAAGGAAGGAATGGTCGGCCACGGGCCGGCATTCTAGGTGCCGACTATGTTCGACAACCTGCAGGAAAAAATGGACAGGGTCTTCAAGACCCTGCGCGGCGAAGCGACGCTCAACGAGTGGCACATCGACAACGCCCTCAAAGAGATTCGCGTGGCGCTTCTCGAAGCCGACGTCCACTTCAAGGTGGTCAAGGAGTTCACGAACCGCGTCCGCGAGAAAGCGGTCGGTTCCGACGTCCTCACCGCCTTCTCTCCCGCGCAGCAGGTCACGAAGATCGTCCGCGACGAGCTGCAGTCGCTTCTCGGCGGCAACGAAGTGGGCCTGGCGCTCGTCGGCAGCCCCGCCGTGATCATGATGACCGGCCTGCAGGGCTCCGGTAAGACCACCACGTCGGGCAAGCTCGCGCTGCAGCTGCGCAATCGCGGACGCCGCCCGCTGCTCGTGCCGTGCGACGTCTACCGCCCCGCCGCCATCGACCAGCTGCGCATCGTCGCGAACAACGTGAAGGTGCCGTTCTTCGAGATCGGCGACAACCGCGATCCGGTCAAGATCGCCAGCGACGCGCTGCGCGACGCGAAGACGCTGCTCTACGACACCGTCATCCTCGACACCGCCGGCCGCCTGCACATCGACGAAGAGCTGATGGTCGAGCTGCAGAAGATCAAGAGCGATACGCGCCCGAGCGAGATCCTGTTCGTGGCCGACGCCATGACCGGCCAGGACGCCGTCAAGTCCGCCAAGGAATTCGACGACCGTCTCGGCGTCACCGGCATCGTGCTGACCAAGCTCGATGGCGATGCGCGCGGCGGCGCGGCGCTCTCCATCAAGCATGTCGTCGACCGCCCCATCAAATACGTGGGCGTCGGCGAGAAGCTGACCGATCTCGACGTCTTCTATCCCGAGCGAATGGCCCAGCGCATCCTCGGCATGGGCGACGTGCTCTCGCTCATCGAGAAGGTGGAAGCGGAAGTCGACCGGAAGGAAGCGGCCAAGCTCGCCGAGCGCGTCTCCAAAGACAAGTTCACGCTCGAAGACCTCCGCTCGCAGCTCCAGCAGGTCAAGAAAATGGGACCGCTCTCGTCGCTCGTGTCGATGCTGCCGGGCGCGGGCAAGATCAGCGAAGACGACATCGATGAGAAAGCCATCGTGCGGATGCAGGCCATTCTCGACTCGATGACGAAGAAAGAGCGCGAGTTCCCCGCCCTCATTGACGGCAAGCGCAAGCGGCGCATCGCCAAAGGCTCCGGCACGAGCGTGCAGGAGATCAATCGCCTGCTCAAGCAATACCTGCAGATGAAGAAGATGATGCGCACGTTCTCGAAAGGGTTCGGCGCGCGCAAGTTCGCGAAGATGATGAAGGGGCTGCCGCCGGAGTTGATGGGATAAGTGTTGGAGCGGCGGGCGCCCTCGCCCGCCGATGGATTCGGCAGACGGCGGGCGAGGCGCCCGCGGCTCCAAACGGAATTCGCCATGGGGGGTTGCTGTTCGGCAGCACCGTCGGGTACGATTCCGCGCCCTATTTCCAAGGAGTTATCGAACATGCTGAAGATTCGTTTGCGCCGCGGCGGCGCCACTCACGCTCCGTTCTACCGCGTCGTCGTCTCCGATTCGCTCAAAACGCCGTCGGCCGCCACGCTCGAGCAGATCGGTCATTACGACCCGAAGAAGAACCCCGCTGACGTGAAGATCGACCGCGAGCGCGTCGACTACTGGGTGAGCAAGGGCGCACAGCTCTCGCCGACCGTGAAGTCGCTGCTCAAGAAGCTCGCGAAGTAGCTGGAGCGGCGGGGCTTGCCCCGCCGAATCGCGCAATGAAGGACCTGGTCGAGTTCCTGGCAATGTCGCTCGTCGATGATCCGCAGGCGGTGAGACTCCGCACGCACGAGCGCGAGCAGGGAACGGTGATCGAGCTTTCCGTCGCGCCCGACGATCTCGGCAAAGTGATCGGCCGGCAAGGCCGCACCGCGCGCGCGATCCGCACCCTCCTCCAGGCGGCCGGCCAGAAGTCGCGCCGCCGCTACATGCTCGACATCGTCGACTAGCCCGATGGTTCGTCGATGACCGGCCGCATTGCCGTCGGCGTGATCCGCAAAGCGCATGGCGTGCGCGGCGAAGCGAGCGTGGAAGCGTGGACCGATTCGCCCGAACGCTTCGAAGAGCTGCAGTCGGTCACGCTCGTCTCTCCCGATGAATCGAAAACGCGCGAAGCGGCGATCGAAAGCGTGCGCCTGCACGGCGGCCGCGCGCTGATCAAATTCGCCGGCATCGAATCGCCCGAAGACGTGCAGCTCCTGCAGAACTGGTCGATCGAAATCCCGGAGAGCGAAGCGCGCACGCTCGAAGCCGACGAATACTTTCTGCACGACCTGATCGGCCTGCAGCTCGTCGACGCGGAAGGCAAATCGCGCGGCGAAGTGATCGACGTCTACGAAGGCGGCGGCGGCTTGCTGCTGAACATCAAGCGCGCCGACGGCAGGACTTTCGAGCTCCCCTTCGCCGCCGATCTCTGCACCGACATCGACATCGCCGGCAAACGCATGGTGGTCAATCTGCCGGAAGGGCTCGAAGATCTCGACGCCGTGAAAGAGTGAGCGCAGCGATGCGCATCGACTTCGTCACCATCTTTCCGCGCATGTTCGATCCGCTCCTGGGCGAAGGCGTGATCGCGCGCGGCGTGAAGCAGGGGCTGCTCGATGTGCGCGTGCACGATCTGCGCGATTTCACGACCGACAAGCATCGCTCCACCGATGACGAAGCGTACGGCGGCGGCCCCGGCATGGTCATGCTCGCGGAGCCCGTGCTGCGCTGCGTGGAGTCGCTCGGAGTCCCCGTTGGAGCGGCGGGGCTTGCCCCGCCGAAGTCAGAGAGAGAACCCGGCGGGGCAAGCCCCGCCGTTCCAACAGTCGTGCTCACCTCGCCGCAAGGGCGCAAGTTCACGCAAGCCGTCGCCGCCGAGCTGCGCGCGAAAGAGCACGTGGTCATCCTCTGCGGCCGCTACGAAGGATTCGACCATCGCGTGCACGAGATCCTGCAGCCTGATGAAATCTCCGTCGGCGACTTTGTCGTCTCCGGCGGCGAGCTGCCCGCCATGCTCATGGCCGACGCCATCGGCCGGCTCGTGGAAGGCGTGGTCGGCAACGCCGACTCGGTCGAAGAAGATTCGTTCTTTCGCGGCCTTCTCGACTATCCGCACTACACGCGGCCCGTCGAGCTGCGCGGCCGGCGCATTCCGGAGATTCTCCTCTCCGGGCATCACGAAAACATCCGCCGCTGGCGGCGCGAACAATCGCTCCGCGCCACGGTCGCCAAACGTCCCGATCTTCTCGAGAGCGCCGAGCTCGACGACGAGGCCAGGCGAATTCTGCAGCGCATCGAGAATGAAACCCGCTGAGGCTCGGTTCTAGGCCGAGTCCGTGAAGCGCGGCCGGCGTTCGCCGTTGCTCGCCGCGGCCGGTAACGTTATACTGACCCGCTTTTTACAGAAACTGGAGTTACGTCAATGCCAGAGATCATGAAACTCGTCGAGTCGCGCGAAGCGCGCACCGACATCCCGCAGTTCGGACCCGGTGACACGATCAAGGTCCATGTGAAGGTCAAGGAAGGCGACAAAGAGCGCATTCAGATCTTCCAGGGCATCGTCATCTCGCGGAAGGGCGGCGGTACGCGCCAGATGTTCACGGTTCGCAAGGTCTCGGGTGGGATCGGTGTGGAGCGCATGTTCCCGCTGTACTCGCCGACGATCGACAAGATCGAGGTGGAACGTCATGGCCGGGTCCGTCGTGCGAAGCTCTACTACCTCCGGGATCTCCGCGGCAAAGCCGCCCGTATCGAAGAAAAGCGCCCCCGCTAAACCGGCAAGGCCGGCTGCGTCGTTTGCCGAAGGCTCTCCCGAGCTTCCGGCAAAGACGCAGGTTAAGCGCAAAGCTCGATCGGCCAGGCTCGATCCCACGGAAAAACTCGTCGGTTCCCTTTTCGCGGAACTGGCGCGCGTCGCTGAAATGTCAGTCGTCGAGCGCCAGCTCCGCGATTCTGGTTTTCGCTGCATTGCCGGAACCGACGAAGTGGGCCGCGGCTGTCTGGCCGGCCCCGTCGTAGCGGCGTCCGTCATCCTCGATGACGATCCGACGCTGTTCGGCGTCAACGATTCGAAGAAAGTCGAAGCCGAAGACCGCATCTCCGTCTGCCGGCTGATTCTCCGCCGCGCGCGCGCGGTGGCCATCGGCGTGGTCGAACCGGAAACGATCGACCGCATCAACATCCTCCGCGCCAGCAAGCTGGCCATGCACCACTCCGTCGACGACCTCGGCGTCCGCCCCGACATCCTTCTCCTCGACGCGGTCCTCGTGGAGACTCTGGAAATGCCGCAAGTGCCTCTGATCGGAGGCGATCGCCGCAGCATCACCATCGCCGCGGCCTCCATCGTGGCGAAGGTCTATCGCGATCTGTTGATGGAGTCGTATGATGCGCGTTACCCCGTTTACGATTTCAAAAATAACCGGGGATATGCCACGGAAA
>DASSMK010000255.1:0-29268 GCA_035688915.1 Thermoanaerobaculia bacterium | reverse complement strand
AGGATCTGCAGGCCAATCGCGGCGCCGGCGTCGTCCTCGCGGGCGACGATCAGCCGCCGGTCGTGCATGCGCTCGCGCACGCGATCAACACGCAGCTCGGCAACATGGGCACGACGGTGCTCATCACCGATTCGATCGAAGTCGCGCCGGTCAATCAGCTCGCGTCGCTCATGGAGCTCGTGCGCGACATGAACGCCGGTGCGGTGAACGCGCTGATCATTCTCGGCGGCAACCCGGTGTTCGACGCGCCGGCCGATCTGAATTTCAAGAACGCGCTGAACAAGGTGCCGTTCCGTGCGCACCTCTCGCCGTACTACGACGAGACGTCGCTGAACTGCCAGTGGCACATTCCCGAAACGCATTACC
Organism: Thermoanaerobaculia bacterium; assembly: GCA_035688915.1. Taxonomy (GTDB): domain Bacteria; phylum Acidobacteriota; class Thermoanaerobaculia; order Gp7-AA8; family Gp7-AA8; genus DASSMK01. The sequence continues at coordinate 28,902 of DASSMK010000255.1, read as the reverse complement.
TCGAGACGTGGGGCGACGGGCGCGGCCACGATGGCACCATCGCCATCCAGCAGCCGCTCATCGCGCCGCTCTACAACGGCCGCACCGCGTACGAAGTGCTCGGCACTCTGATCGGCGGACTCGATCAGCCGCCCTATCAGGCGGTGAAGAGCTACTGGTTCTCGAAAGGCGCGAACGAGCAGACCTGGCGCAAGTGGCTGAATGACGGCGTGATCGCCGGCAGTGCGCTGCCGCCGCGCGCGTCCGCTGCTTCCGCTGCCATTCCGCCGTCCGCGCCGCGCGCGACGTCCGGCATCGAGATCGAGCTGCGTCCCGATCCGACCATCTACGACGGCCGCTTCGCGAACAACGGCTGGCTGCAGGAGCTGCCGAAACCGCAGACGAAGATCACCTGGGACAACGTCGTCATCATCGGCACGAAGACGGCCGAGAAGATCGGCTTCCACGAGAAAGATCGCGAAGAGCTGGTCAACAACCGGCGCACGCGTTTCGCCGACGTCACGTTCAACGGCAAGACCATCCGTCTCCCGGTGTGGGTCATGCCGGGCGTCGCGGAAGATGTGGCCACGATCTACTTCGGATACGGCCGCGAGCGCGCAGGTAAGGTCGGTGACGGCACCGGCTTCAACACCTATCCCTTCCGCACCACCGCCACGCTGCACGGCGGCGCCGGCGCGCAGATGAAGATGGTGTCGCAGGAGTATCCGATCGCCTGCACGCAGGAGCATCAGTCGATCGATCCGAAAGTGGTCGGCGACCGCGGCATCATCCGCGCGGCCACGTTCGCCGAGTACATGAAGAATCCGGAGTTCGCGCAGGAAGGCCACCATGGCGAGCCGGGCCGCGAGAACACCAACGAGTCGATGTACCCGCCGTACGACTACTCGAAGCGGCAGGCGTGGGCGATGTCCATCGACACCACCGTTTGCACCGGATGCAACGGCTGCGTCATGGCCTGCCAGGCCGAGAACAACATCTCCATCGTCGGCAAGGAAGAGGTGGTGCGCGAGCGCGAGATGCACTGGCTGCGCATCGACCGCTACTACCGCGGCAACGTGGACGAGCCGGAAGTCTTCCACCAGCCCGTTCCGTGCATGCAGTGCGAGATGGCGCCGTGCGAGCCGGTCTGCCCGGTCGAAGCGACCTCGCACAGCGACGACGGCCTGAACGACATGACGTACAACCGTTGCGTCGGCACGCGCTACTGCTCGAACAACTGCCCGTACAAAGTGCGGCGCTTCAACTTCTTCCACTACGCCGATTACGACACGCCGGCGCTCAAGCCGATGCGCAATCCGGACGTCACCGTCCGCACGCGCGGCGTCATGGAAAAGTGCACGTACTGCGTGCAGCGCATCAACGCCGCGAAGATCGAAGCGGAGAAGGAAAACCGCCGCGTGCGCGACGGCGAGATCGTCACGGCCTGCCAGCAGGCCTGCCCGACCGAAGCGATCATCTTCGGCGACATGAACGATCCGAACAGCCGCGTCGCGAAGCTCAAGCACGAGCCGACCAACTACGCGCTGCTCGAAGAGCTGCAGACCCGCCCGCGCACCACGTACCTGGCGACGATCCGCAATCCGAATCCGGCCCTCCCCGGCCGCGCCGGCACCACCGAAGGACACGAGGCGTAGGACGCACGATGGCCACTCAAAAAGACCAAACGCCTGTTCACCAGATCCGTCCGGAGACGCAGGAGCAGCGCATCCCCGAGCGCTTCATCCCGACGCCGACCATCGAGCCGGGACATTCGTTCGCCACCGTCACCGATCACATCTCCACGATCGTCCTGCGCAAGCGCACGCCGCTCGGCTGGTTCCTCGGCTTCCTGCTCGCTCTCGGCGGCGTGATGGTGCTGACCGTCTCGATGACCATGCTCATCGGCAAAGGCGTCGGCATCTGGGGCATCAACCATCCGGCCGGATGGGGCATGGACATCATCAACTTCGTCTGGTGGATCGGCATCGGCCACGCCGGCACGCTGATCTCCGCGATCCTGCTGCTCCTCCGCCAGGAGTGGCGCACTTCCATCAACCGCTTCGCCGAAGCGATGACGCTCTTCGCCGTCGCCTCGGCCGGTCTCTATCCCGCGCTGCACACCGGCCGCCCCTGGTACGACTACTGGCTCTTCCCGTACCCGAACACCATGGGCCTCTGGCCGCAGTTCCGCAGCCCGCTGATGTGGGACGTCTTCGCTGTCTCCACGTACGCCACAGTCTCCGCGCTCTTCTGGTACGTCGGTCTGATCCCCGATCTCGCGACGCTTCGCGATCGCGCCACGAACCTCTGGATCAAGCGCGCATACGGCGCGTTCGCGCTCGGCTGGCGCGGCTCCGCCAAACACTGGCACCGCTACGAATACGCGTACCTGCTGCTGGCCGGTCTCTCCACGCCGCTCGTCCTTTCGGTGCACACGATCGTGTCGTTCGACTTCGCGGTCGCGCAGGTGCCGGGATGGCACGCCACGTTCTTCCCGCCGTACTTTGTCGCAGGCGCCGTCTTCGCCGGCTTCGCGATGGTGCTCACGCTGGCCATCCCCGCGCGCAAGTTCTTCGACCTCGAAGATTTCATCACCCTGCGCCACCTCGAGAACATGGGCAAGGTGATGCTGGCCACGGGACTCATCGTCGCGTATGCGTACGCGATGGAGTGGTTCTACGGTCTCTACAGCGGCAACGTCTTCGAGATTTACATGCTGAAGAACCGCGCCACCGGCCCGTATCACAACATGTACATCGCGCTCTGGGTCTGCAACGGTCTCGCGCCGCAGATGATGTGGTTCAAGCGCTTGCGCACCTCGCCCTTCTGGCTGTTCGTGACGGCGATGTTCGTCAACGTCGGCATGTGGCTGGAGCGCTTCGTCATCATCCCCGCTTCGCTGCACCGCGACTTTCTGCCGTCGTCGTGGGGCATGTATCACGGCACGTTCTGGGACTGGAGCTTCTACCTCGGCTCCTTCGGTCTCTTCTTCGCGCTTCTCTTCCTCTTCGTCCGTTTCCTTCCGATGATCTCGATCTTCGAGATGCGCACGCTTCTCCCTGAAGCGCAGGCGCATCCCGAGCACCAGGAGCACTGACATGGCCCTCGGCAAAGTCAGAGAAGGGCTCTACGGCGTCATCGCCGAATTCACCGATCCGCAGTCGCTGCTCGTCGCGGCGAACCGGACGCGGGAAGCCGGCTACACGTCGATCGACGCGTTCTCGCCGTTTCCCATTCACGGCCTCGATGAGGCCATTGGCTTCCACAAGTCCCGTCTCTCCATGATCGTTCTGGCCATGGGCGTGATCGGCGGCATCAGCGGCTTCCTCATGTGCTGGTACGCCAACGTGATCAGCTATCCGCTGAACATCGGCGGCAAGCCGTACAACTCGTGGCCGGCGTGGATTCCGATCACGTTCGAATGCACGATTCTGCTCGCCGCGTTCGGAGCGGTCTTCGGCATGCTCGCGCTCAACGGACTGCCGATGCCGTATCACCCGGTGTTCAACGTGCGCCGCTTCGATCAGGCGTCGCGCGACAAGTTCTTCCTCGTCATTCATGCGAGGGATCCCCAGTTCAAGGTCGAGGACGCGCGTCAGTTCCTCCAAAACCTCGGACCGCGAGAGGTGACTGATGTTCCGTGGTAAGTGGCGCTCGATGGCGGGCGCACTAGCGCTGCTTCTTCTGACGGCCGCATGCCGCCAGAAGATGGCCAATCAGCCGCGCTACGATCCGCTGGAGCCGAGCGACTTTTTCGCTGACGGTATGTCGGCGCGGCCGCGCATCGCGGGCACCGTCGCGCGCGGCGACATCTCGTCGAATCCGTTTCTCGACAGCGGCAAGATCAACGGCGCCGTCGCTGATGGTTTCCCGTTTCCGGTCACGCGCGAAGTCATCGAGCGCGGCCACACCCGTTTCGACATTTACTGCACGCCGTGCCACGGCCGCCTCGGCGACGGCAACGGCATGATCCCTTCGCGCGGCTACCGCCGCCCGCCTTCGTTCCACACACTCACGCTGCGCACTGCACCGACAGGACACTTCTTCGACGTCATGACCAACGGATTCGGCTCGATGCCGCAGTACGGCACCATCATCGCGGCGAAAGACCGCTGGGCCATCGTCTCCTACATCCGCGCGCTGCAACTCAGCCAGAACGCCACTGTGAACGACGTTCCGGCCGGCGATCGCGCCCGTCTCGATCAACCCGCTGAAGAGCAGGTCGCTCCGGCGGCGCATGAAGGAGAGCACTGATGGCTGACGTGCAGACCAATCAGCCGCAGCGCGCCACCGGCGTCGCCCGCGCACAGGTTCCGGCGCTGATCATCGGCGTCATCGGCATCGTCATCGCCGCCATCGGCTGGTTCACCAATCCGGCCGAGTTCTATCGCGCGTGGCTCGCGCCGTTCGTCTTCTGGTTCCAGATCGCCGCCGGCGCGCTGGCCATTCTGATGCTGCAGTACGTGACGGGCGGCGAATGGGGCGTGATGATTCGCCGTCCGCTCGGCGCCGCCGCGCGCACGGCGCCGCTCTTCCTCCTCTTCGGCATTCCGCTGGCGATGGGCCTGCAGCACATCTACGTTTGGGCCAACCACGACGTCGTCGCGCACGATCCCGTGCTGCAGCTCAAGCAGGTCTGGCTCAATCCCACCGGCTGGCTCATTCGCTCCATCGTCTACATCGTGCTGCTGACGTTGTGGGCGTGGCGCATTCGCATCCTGTCGCTCGATTTCGCGAAAACGCGCTCGCCGTACACCGAGCTCTCGCGCCGCAAGTGGAGCTCCGCCGGTCTGCTCATGATCGTGCTGCTGCTGACGCTCGTGGCGGTCGATTGGGTGATGTCGCTCGAGCCGCGCTGGTACTCGTCGATGTTCGGCATTGCCTTCCTCGTCGGCGCAGGGCTCTCGGCTTTCGTCTTCGTGACGCTGTTCCTCTGTCTGCTGTCCGGCACGGACGCGATGAAGGACATCATCAAGCCGCAGCACTTCCGCGATCTCGGCAACCTGATGCTCGCGTTCACGATGCTGTGGGCGTACACGAACTTCTCGCAGTTCCTGCTGATCTGGTATGGCAATCTGAAGGAAGAGACGCCGTACTACCTCAAGCGCATGCATGGCGCGTGGGGCTACATCGCCGCGGCGCTGGTGCTCTTCCACTTCTTCCTGCCGTTCTTCATGTTGCTCATGCGCGCCATCAAGGATCATCCGAAGACGATCGCCATCGTCACGGTGATCATGCTGGCGATGCGCTTCCTCGATCTCTTCTGGTCGATCGCGCCGGCGTATTACGGCGAGCAGTTCCACATCTCCTGGATCACGCCCTTCGCCTTCCTCGGCATCGGCGGTCTGTGGTTGTTCGCCTTCATCGCGCAGCTGAAGGGCCAGACCATCATTCCGATTCACGAGACGTGGGTGGAAGAAGCGATCCGCGAAGGCGCGCTGGAGCGGAGGCCTCGCAATGCCTGATCACATTCACTACGACGACGCCGATCTCTTCAATCCGGAGACGAAGCACGAAGAGACCGACGTTCCCATCAAGCCGCTTTTCTGGGGCATCGTCATCTTCATCATCGTCGGCGTGCTGACGCACTTCATCGTGCTCTTTCTGTACAAGGGTTTCGCGAAAGCGGAGCGCCGGCAGGACGGTCCGATCATGACCGAGGTGGCGCGTCCGGCGGATATGAACGTGCCGCGCAACCAGCCGCTCCTGCAGCCGTTCCCGCGCAAGATGAACGAGCAGGGCGAAGTGCTGCCCCCGTACAGCAGCACGCCCGTCACCGATCTCGACGCCATGGTGCGCACGCAGAACGCGTCGCTGCACAATTACGGCTGGGTCGACAAGCAGAAAGGCGTCGTGCACATCCCGATCGACGTCGCCATCGATCTCGTCGCGCAGCGCGGCTTGCCCACGGCGGCCGCGCCGGCACCGGTGCTGACGCCGGTGGCGGAACCGAATGCGCCCGCGGGAGCACCGGGAGGCCACTGATGGCGAACCGTTCCTCTCTCGCTCAATCGTTGGAGCGGCGGGCGCCCTCGCCCGCCGTGGCCACGCGTTTCGGCGGGCGAGGCGCCCGCCGCTCCACTGGTCTCGCGTTTATCCTTCTCCTCGCGTGCGTGGCCGCTTTCGGCGAAACCTCCGCCACGCCGCCGCAGCTCCCGGGCAAAGCGGCCATCGCGCAGAAGCTCGACGCGCAGATTCCGCTCGATCTCATGCTGCGCGACGAGCAGGGCAGCGTCGTGCGCCTCAATCAGTATTTTCATCACGGCAAGCCGGTGCTGCTGCAGTTCGTCTATTACAACTGCCCGATGCTCTGCCCGATGGTGCTGGAAGGAACGTCCAGCGCGCTGTCGGAATTGAAATTCGACGTCGGCAAAGAATTCGACGTCCTCACCGTCAGCATCGATCCGCGCGACAAGCCGTCCGACGCGGCAGAGATGAAAGACAAATACGTGAAGCGCTACGGCCGCCTCTCCGCGGCCACGGGGTGGCACTTTTTGACCGGCAATGACACGGCCGTGCACCGGCTCGCCGATTCAGTCGGCTTTCAATACGCGTACGACGGCGTCACCAATCAGTTTGCTCATGGAGCCGCGCTGCTCGTGCTCACGCCCGACGGCCGCGTTTCCCGCTACTTCTACGGCTTCGAGTACAAGCCGCGCGACCTTCGCCTCGCCCTCGTGGAAGCGTCGGCCGGCAAAATCGGCGGGCTCACGGATCAGGTGCTGCTCCTCTGCTACCACTACGATCCGGTGGCCGGGAAGTACAGCCGCAGCGCGATGAATTTCGTGCGCGCCGGCGGCATCACCTCAGTGTTCGCTCTGGCCGGTTTCATCTTCGTTTTGGCCCGGAAAGACCGGAGCAAGATGTCAGGATCGAGATCACCACAATGATGCTTTCGGATTTTCCACTGTTCCCTGAGCAGGCCTCGACCGTTGCGCCATACGTCGATGGACTGTATCTGTTCCTCGTCGCGCTGACGGGCGGCGTCTCGCTCCTGATCTGGATCGTGATCTTCTACTTCGCGATCAAATACCGCCGCCGTCCGGATAATGAGCTGGCTGAGGAGCAGGAGCCGCCGCATTTCCTGGAGACGGCGTGGATCGTCATCCCGACGATCATTTTCCTCGGCATCTTCGTGGCCGGTTCTTTCGTTTACTTCCGCATCAATCGTCCGCCGGACGATGCGCTCGACGTTTACGCGACCGGCCGCCAGTGGATGTGGAAATTTCAGCACGCTACAGGACAGCGCGAGATCAATACGCTGCACGTCCCGGTCGGACGTCCTGTACGCATCACAATGGCGTCTGAAGATGTCATTCACAGCCTTTGGTTCCCGGCGTTCCGAGTAAAAGCGGACGTGCTGCCGAGCCGTTATCGCACGATGTGGTTCACCGGCACGAAGGTCGGCCGCTTCCACATCTTCTGCGCGGAGTATTGCGGCACGCTGCACTCCGGCATGATCGGCTGGGTGGAAGTGATGGAGCCGACCGCGTATCAACGCTGGTTGGCAGGCGGCAGCGAAGGCTCGCTGGCGTCGCAGGGCGAACAGCTCTTCCAGAAATACGCGTGCAACACCTGCCACACCAATGACGCAACGGGCCGCGGTCCTGTGCTGGCCGGCCTTTATGGCAAGCCGGTGCAGCTCGCGACCAATGCCACTGTAGCCGCCGACGACAATTACATCCGCGAATCGATCCTCAATCCGCAGGCGAAGATCGTCAAAGGCTTCTCGCCAATCATGCCCACGTTCCAGGGGCAGGTCAGCGAAGAGGATTTGCTCAAGCTGCTCGCGTTCATCCGCGCCGGCGCCGGCAACGCCAACATCGCCGTCGAATCGCAGCAGTCCATGCAGACCAACGCGGGCGCCGTCCCCTCCACCACAACCGTTGGAGCGGCGGGGCTTGCCCCGCCGAGTCCCGCAGCCACGAGTACCGCCACACCGGCGGCAACACCAGTTCCGCAGACGACCACACATTAGGTAATGACATGACCACGACGACTCTCGACGACGCACCGTTCATCGAACCGTCCGCAACGGCGCCGCGGAACTACATCAACGACGAATACGGCGTGCTCTCGTGGCTCCTCACCAAGGACCACAAGCGCATCGCGCTGCTCTATCTCTTCTCCGTCACCACGCTCTTCTTCGTCGGCGGCTTCTTCGCCTTCATGATGCGGCTCGAGCTGCTGACGCCGGAAGGCGACCTGTTCACCAGCGACACGTACAACAAGTTCTTCACGCTGCACGGCATCGTGATGATCTTCTTCTTCCTGATTCCCGCCATCCCGGCGGTGCTCGGGAACTTCCTCCTGCCGATCATGCTCGGCGCCAAAGATCTCGCCTTTCCGAAGCTCAATCTGTTGAGCTGGTACATCTACATCGTCGGCGCGACCTTCGGCGTGGTGGTCATCATTACAGGCGGCGTCGACACCGGCTGGACGTTCTATACGCCGTTCTCGACGCAATACTCGAACACACACGTCTTTGCTACAACGCTGGGCGCGTTCATTACAGGCTTCTCGTCGATCCTGACGGGCCTGAACTTCATCGTCACCACGCACCGCATGCGCGCGCCGGGATTGACCTGGTTCCGCCTGCCGCTGTTCGTCTGGTCGATGTATGCCACGAGCGTCGTCATTGTGCTGGCGACGCCGGTGCTCGCCATGACGCTGGTGCTGCTGATGATCGAGCGCGGGCTGCACGTCGGCATCTTCGATCCCGCATTAGGCGGCGATCCGCTGCTCTATCAGCATCTCTTCTGGTTCTATTCACACCCGGCCGTGTACATCATGATTTTGCCCGGCATGGCCGTTATCTCCGAATGCGTGGCGGCGTTCACGCGCAAGAAGATCTTCGGCTATAAGTTCGTCGCCTTCTCCTCGCTGGCCATCGCGCTCCTCGGCTTCCTCGTCTGGGCGCACCATCTGTTCGTAGCCGGCATCTCCGTCTACTCGGCGATGATCTTTTCGTTCCTGACGATGCTGGTGGCCGTGCCGTCCGCAGTCAAAGTGTTCAACTGGACGGCGACGATGTATCGCGCGTCCGTGTCGTGGCAGACGCCGATGCTTTACGTGCTCGGTTTCATCGGCCTCTTCACCATCGGCGGCGTCACGGGACTCTTCCTCGCCGCGATGGGCATCGACGTGCACGTGCACGACAGCTATTTCGTCGTCGCGCACTTCCACTACATCATGGTCGGCGGCACCGTCATGGCGTACATGGCCGGCATTCACTACTGGTGGCCGAAGATCACCGGCCGTATGTATCCCGAATGGTGGGCGCGTCTTTCCGCGCTGCTCGTGTTCGTCGGCTTCAATCTGACCTTCTTTCCGCAGTTCCTAGTCGGCTATGTCGGCATGCCGCGCCGCTATCACGCGTATGCGCCGGAGTTCCAGGTCCTGAACGTTCTTTCCACGGCCGGCGCCACAGTGCTCGCCGCCGGTTACATCCTGCCGATGATTTACCTCGCCTGGTCGTGGAAATTCGGCCGCCGCGCCGGACCGAATCCGTGGGGCGCCGTCGGTCTGGAGTGGGCCACGTCGTCGCCTCCGCCGAAAGAGAACTTCCTCGAAACGCCCGTCGTGACGTGGGACGCGTACGACTATCCCGCCTTCCTGAAGGCGATGCGGGAGACGCAGAATGCCTAGCAATCCCACGTACTACAACCTCGCGCATCCCGGTACGACCGAGGGTGAGGAACACGCTGCGCACGAACATCACCATCCGTTCCTGCAGCACCACTTCGAGGATCTCGGCCAGCAGCACGCCGCCTCCACGCTTGGTATGTGGCTTTTCCTGACCACGGAAATCCTCTTCTTCGGCGCGTTCTTTTTCGGTTACGCGCTGTATCGCAACATGTATCCCGAAGCGTGGCGGGCCGGCGCGCATCATCAGAATTGGGTGCTCGGCACTGCCAATACGATCGTGCTGATCGGCAGCTCGCTAACCATGGCGCTCGCGGTGTGGGCCGCGCAGACGAACCGCCGCAAGCTGACTACGCTGCTGCTCGCGCTGACGCTCATTCTCGGTACGGTCTTTCTCGGTGTGAAAGCGTACGAGTACAACGAGCACATTCACGAGGGCTTCTTCCCCGGCAGCCATTACCACAACGTCGTAGACAGTCCCGCGCTCAGGCCGGGAGTCCAGCTGTTCATGATTTTCTACTTCGGCATGACGGGCATGCACGCGGTGCACATGATCATCGGCGCCGGCCTGCTGCTGTACTTCATCCGCCGTGCGTGGCGCGGCGATTTCGGCGAGGAGTATTACGGACCGATCGAAGTGATGGGCCTGTACTGGCACTTCGTCGACATCGTCTGGATCTTCCTCTTCCCGCTGCTCTATCTCATTCACTGAGGCTCGAGACTGATGGCTCATAAGACCGACTACGAAGATCACATCGGCCACGCGCCCGCGCACCACGTCACCTCGCTGGCGGTCTACTTTGGCATTTTCTTTCTGCTGATGGTGCTGACAGTGCTGACCGTCGCCGCCGCGCGCGTGAACCTCGGCGTCTGGAACACTCCCATCGCCATGGCCATCGCCATCGCCAAAGCGACGGCGGTCATCCTCTGGTTCATGCACGTCATCCACTCGCCGCGCCTGACCTGGATCGTAGTGATCGTGTCGTTCCTCTGGCTGGGCGTGTTGTTCGTGTTGACGTTCGCCGATTACCTGACGCGGCACTGGTCGATGTACTAGCGGCGCGCGCATCAGCGCCGGGGCAGCAGCTGCGCGCTACCATGCTCGCGTGCGTGGCGCTCCCCGAACGCTGATCGCGACCGCCGTCCTCCTGATCGCGACGGCGACGGCGGCATCTGCGTGTGTTTGCCCGGGCGTGCCGATGCTTGGCCAGCCTGCGGTCGGTCGCTCGTACGCCGTGTTCGACGGCGTCGTCGTCGGCAAGCGCGTCACGATCGGCAATGCGTTCGGCGCGTTTTATCCGCACAATGAAGTGACGTTCGCCGTTGCTAATGTGTGGAAGGGAAACCGCGTTCCCAGCATCACGCTCCTCGAGGATGGAAGCGACTGCGATTATCGATTCTCCGCCGGCCGGCGCTACGTCGTCTTCGCAGATGGCTATCGCGCGGAGCGCGATCTGCTCAGCGCATCGGGCTGCAATCCCACAACTGAAATCGACGGGCCGGCGCGGTACGAGCGCATAGTCGAAGCGATCGGCGAGCCCGTTCTCTCATTCGCGGCACCCAGCGCGTTACCAAGCCGCTTCGACCGAGCGCGCTATTTATGCTCAGCGTATTTATTAGCCGGTGTAGCCGTCGCCGCGAACATCGCCACGCACGGCACCGGCGTGGCGGACCTCTACTCCAGTGCCGATCCCGTTTGGCCGATTCTGATCGGCGCGGTGCTGGCGATCCTCTTCATCGGCTCCGCAATCGTGTGGCGTCGTCGTCGCGCCGGCGTTCTCTTCGCAGCCGCAACCATCGCGTCCAGCGTGCTTGCGCTCGTCGTGGCCGGCTTCATCTACATCGAACACACCGCGAGTGGATATGCACCGCATTGGGAGTCGCGCGAAGCGCAGTCCCCAGCACCGCCACCGCCGAGGTAAGCGCTACAGCGGCGCAATGGCTCGCGATGAAAGTCGCTCGAATCGATAGAAAAGCAGCGCCGCCACCACCGTCAATCCTGCGCACAGACCCCACCACAAACCGACGATGCCCATCTGCAGGTGGAAGCCGAGAAGCAGCGCGATGGGGAGGCCGATGAACCAGTGGCCGAGGAGATTGGCGTAGAAGGCGAACTTCGTGTCGCCGGCGCCGCGCAGCACGCCCGCGCCGACGGCCTGAATGCCATCCGAGAGCTGGAAGAATGCGGCCACGACGAACAGCGGCAGCGCCGCGGCGATCACGCTCTGCTGATTCGTGACTAATCGCGCCAGCGGCTGCGGCGCGAAGCCGAATGCCGCCGCATTGAGCGACATGATCACAATCCCGCCGATGAATGCAGCCATGCCGGCGCGGCGCGTGGCAATCGCGTCATTCGCGCCGACCGCTCGTCCGACGCGCACGCTCCCCGCCGCCGCCACACCGAGAGCGAGTGTGTACGTGAACGAGGCCAGGCTGAGCACGAGTTGATGCGACGCCAATTGCAGCGTGCCGAGTCGCGCCGCGAGCACGCCGACCAGCGCGAAGACGCCGATCTCCGCACCGAGTTGCAGACCGACCGGCAGACCCACTTTGAACGCCGTCCACACTTCACCCGCGTGCCAGCGATGATCGACGCCATCGATGCGCATCCGCCGCACCGCCACGCTCACGATCGCCAGCTGCAGGAACGAGCAGACCACGGTGGACAGCGCGGCGCCGCCGACGCCCATCGCGGGCACCGGTCCCCAGCCGAACACGAACCAGAGATCGAGCAGGAAGTTGAAGATGTTCGCGGTGATCATCGCCACGAGCATCGGCGTCGTCCGCCCATGCGCCTGCAGGTACGCGCGCGCGACGAGGAACATCAAAAACGGCGCGAGCGAGATCGCGCGGATCAGCAGGAACTGCTGCGACTCCGCGATCAGATCGTGCTGCACACCCGCCGCCGGAAACGCATACGCCGCGAGCACTGCCACGATCGTCAGGATCACCGAAACGCACAGCGCCAGCCAGATGCCTTGCCAGAAGGCGCGGCGTGCGCGAACGCGATCGCCTGCGCCGAGAGCTTGCGAGATGAGCGGATCGATGCCGAAGACGAGGCCCATGCCGATCACCGACACTGCGAAAAAGATGGCGTTGCCGAGTCCCGCAGCGGCGAGTTGTCGCGCGCCGGAGCGGCCGAGTACGGCCACGTCGACGAGGCCCATCAGGTTGGTGCCGGCCTGCGCCGCCGCGAGCGGCACCGCCAGCCGGACCAACGCGCGCAGCTCGCCGCGAAATGAGGAATCGGACGCCATTGGACGCGCGATTCTAACCGCCGTATCATTCGCGGCCCATGCGTTACTTAGTCACCGGCGGCGCCGGCTTCATCGGATCGAACTTCATTCGCTACATCTTCAACAAATACGGCGACGACGCCCAGGTCGTGAACCTGGACAAGCTCACGTACGCGGGCATCCGCGAGAACCTCGCCGAGTACGAAGGGAAGAAGAATTACCGCTTCGTGCAGGGCGACATCGCCAACCCGGAAGATGTGGCCGAGGCTTACAAAGGGATCGACGGCGGCGGGATTGATGTGGTGGTGAACTTCGCCGCCGAAACGCACGTCGATCGTTCACTGATGGAAGCGGCCACGTTCATCGAGACCGACGTCCGCGGCGTGCTCGTGCTGCTCGAAGAAGCGCAGAAGCATGCGCCCGATCTGAAGCGCTTCGTGCAGATCTCGACGGATGAAGTGTACGGCTCGATCGACAACGGCTCATTCACCGAGACCGACACGCTCAGCCCGCGCAATCCGTACTCCGCGTCGAAAGCGGGCGGCGATCGGATGGCGTACGCGTACGGCCAGACGTACGGCATGCCGGTGATCGTCACGCGCGCATCGAACAACTTCGGACCGTTCCAGTATCCGGAGAAATTGATTCCGCTCTTCGTGACGAACGCCATCGACGATCAGCCGCTGCCGCTCTACGGCGACGGCAAGAATGTCCGCGACTGGCTCTTCGTCACCGATCACTGCGCGGCGGTCGACTTCCTGATCGAGCGCGGCGAGAACGGCGAGGTGTACAACATCGGCGGCGGCAACGAGCGCGAAAATCGCGACATCACCTTCCGCATCCTGGAGCTGCTGAAGAAGCCCGAATCGCTGATCAAGCGCGTCGCCGATCGCCAGGGCCACGACCGCCGCTACTCCCTCGACACCAAAAAGCTCGAACGCCTCGGCTTCAAGTGCGACACCGATTTCGACCACGCGCTGGAACAGACGGTGCGCTGGTACGCCGAGAACGAGCCGTGGTGGCGCGCCATCAAAGAGCGCAGCGCGGAGTACAAGGCGTTTTACGAGAAGCAGTACGGCGCGCGCTGACGCGCGCGAGCGGCGCGAGCGAGCGTTGCTCGGGAGGCTCAAAGGCTCACAGGCTCAAAGGCTCAAAGCAGCACACGCTGCGCGAGCTTTCTCGCCTCCGCGCTTGCCGTGAACGACAAGACACGGCATCTCCGCAAGGCAAGGCTCTCGCGCCGCGCGCGCTACTCTGAGCCTTTGAGCCTGTGAGCCTTTGAGCCTGCGACGCGAAGCGCCGCGCGCCGCTACGCCGCCGTCCCCGCGCACGACTGAATGTCCGCGATCAGCCGCGCCATGTCGAACGGTTTGGCGTGGATGCGGTAGACCGGCACGTCGAACTGCTTGAGGATCTCGCTCTCCGGCACGGCCGACGCGATGATCGTGCAGCGCAGTTTGTCGGGATGGTTTTTCTGCATGTAGCGCAGCACGCCGAAGCCATCCACGCGCGGCATCATCATGTCGAGCACGATCACCGAATAGCCGTCCTGGTCGAGCCGCTCGATGGCTTCTTCGCCGTCACGCGCCGTATCGACGTCGAGGTTCTGCCGCTCGACGACTTTTGCCAGCATCGTGCGGATTGGGTCGTCATCATCGACAACAAGGGCCCGCTTTCTCTCGTTCACAAGCGGCGGAATCGAGCAAGAATACTGCCCGGATGAGACTGCGCCTCCTTCCCGCTCTCCTTCTTCTCGCCCTTCCGGCGCTCGCGCACGACTTCTGGATCGAACCGTCACAGTACCGTGCGGAGGCGGGGACGCTCATCGCCACGCATTTGCGTGTAGGCGAAAACTTCACCGGCGAACCGGTGGTGCGCGCGTCGAATCTTCTCGATCTCTTCATCGCACGCGACGTCGTCGCCGAACGCAATGTCCTCGGCTACGAAGGCGACGATCCCGCCGGCGCGGTGCAGATCAAATTTCCCGGCCTGACCATCGTCGGCTATCGCGGCAAAGGCGTGCCGCACGAGATGCCGGCGCAAAAGTTCGAAGACTACCTTCGCCTGGAAGGCGCGGATCAGGTGATCGCGGAGCGCGCGCGCCGCGGCGATTCGCGGAAGAAGGGGAAAGAGAATTTCTATCGCTACGCGAAGACGCTGCTCTACGCGCCGCCGAAAGCCGACACGCCGCCGGGCGAGCTCGCAGCGTCGACGCCGTTCGGGTGGCGCTGCGAGCTCGTGCCGGAATCGAATCCGTACACCGACTCGTCGGCATCGCTGTCGTTCCTCTTGCTGCTCGACGGCAAGCCGCTGCCGGACACGATGGTCGTGGCGATGAATCACACCGATCGCCTCACCGCGCGCACGGACGCGAATGGACGCGTGACGTTCGCCATGCCGAAAGGGGAGTGGCTCGTGAAGTCGACCGTGCTCGTGCCGGCGCCGCACATGGCGCACGCCGACTGGGAGAGCCTCTGGGCGTCGCTGACGTTTTCGCGATGATGCGATCTTCTCGCGCTGACCGTTGGAGCGGCGGGCGCCCTCGCCCGCCGATGCTCTCACGAATTCCGGACGGCGAGGGCGTCCGCCGCTCCAACATTTACGCCGCGACCAGTCCGATCAGCACGAACGGCAGCGCCACCAGCCCAATCATGATCGCGACCGGAATCAGCAGCGCGATGATCACCGCACCGATGGCGAGCACCGCCACGAGCTTGATCACTGCCACGATCAACAGAAACGGCAGCAAAATCAGCTTGAGCGGGAGCAGCACGAGCTTCAACGTCAGCTTCACCGCAACCAGCGCCATGACGATGGTGAATCCGGCGACGGCGAAGACGGCGAGTGCAGCGAGTAGCTCGAACATTGTTGTCCTCCGTTCGGAGATACGGGCGCGCCGCGCTAAAGTTCACGCGGCATGACCGACGTCCGCCGTGCGATCCCGCTCCTCGCGGCCGCCCTCGGCCTCACGCTGCTCTTTCTGTTCCGCTTCCAACCGGCCGCGCTGCTCCTCGGCGAAACGCTGCCGCCCCTCTTCGCCGCATCCGCGGCACTGCTGGCCTGCTTCGCAGCGGGCAAGCTCGCGCTGCTGGCGCTCAAACGCGACGCCGATCCCCTGACGTCGCTGCTGATCGGCTACACGACCTTCGGCACGCTCGTGGGGCTCGTGGCGTGGACCGGCCTCGCCATCCACGAGCTGATTCCGATCGTCACGATCGCCTTCGCATCGCTCGGTGCCGTGATGCTCTTGCGAGCCCGTTGGAGCGGCGGGGCTCGCCCCGCCGATTTCTTCGCACTGCTCATCCCGATCGCCATCGCATTCATCGCCGCGATCACGCCCGTCAGCTCGCCCGACGAGATGATCTACAAGCTCGCGGTGCCGCATGCGTATCTCGAATACGGCCGCATGCTCGAGCTGCCGCTGAACTCGAATTCGTACCTCGCGCTGGCGACGCACGGCACCGACCTCGCGGCTCTCGCGTTGCACGGCGGCACGGCGGCGAAGCTCGCGCGCTTTGGTCTCTTCCTCGCGACGCTGCTCGTGCTGCTCCGCTTCGCGCGCCGCATCGCCGGCGAGCAAGCGTGGTGGCCTGTCGCGGCGATCACGTTCACTCCGGCGCTGGCCATCGTGGCCGGCTGGTGTTGGGACGAATGGGCGGTGATCGGATTGGCGATGCTCGCGCTCGACGCATTCGAAGCGGACGATCACACCATCGCCTTCGCCGCGGCCGGCGGCGCGATCGCGAGCAAATACACGGCGCTGCCGTGGCTGTTCGCGTTCGCGATCGTCGCGGCGTTCCGGATTCGCAACGCACGCGCGCTGGCGAAAGCCGCGCTGCTCGTCGCGGCGTTCGGCGGATTTTTTTACGTTCGCAATCTGATCTGGACCGGCTCGCCCGTCGCGCCGCTGCTCGAACGCGACGCGCCCGCGGTGATGAACTACAAAACCGGCGAGAGCTTCAGCGGCTGGCGCGAGCTCGCACGCGGCAGCGACATCTTCGACAAGAACATCGTCGACGAATCCCTCGGCATCATGATGCCGCTCTCCGCGCTCGCGGCGCTCTTCGCGATCCGCCGCCGCGATCGTGTGATGCGCGACCTGCTCCTCATCGGCCTGATCCAGCTGCCGATTCTCATCAGCATCGCGCCGGGCTCACGCAACATCGTCATGGGCGTCGTGCCGCTCGCACTCGCCGGCTCGGCGATGTGTGTCGAGATCTGGCGCAACGCTTCGCGCGCGCTGCGCTTCGCGCTGAGCGCTGTCGCCGCGATCGCGTTGATCGCGCAACTCGCGCTGATCGGCTTCGTCTTCGAGTCGTACGAGTACGCGCGTTATCTCGCCGGCCGCGAAACCGCGTCCGCATACCTGGCGCGCCTGCAGCCGTTCACGAAGCTCTACTCACATATCGCCGCCACCACTCCACCCACCGCCCGCCTCCTCCTCCTCGGCGAAACGCGCGTCTTTCATCTTGACCGGCAAGCAGTGTGGGGCGGCAATCTCGACGGCCCGCGCATCGCGAACTGGCTCGCGCAATTTCCGAACGCCGCCGCGCTGCACGACGCGCTGCGCGCGCAAGGCATCACGCACGTCGTCCTCGGCAGCGCGCGCTATCGTGTTGCGTCCGGCCAGCCGCTGACGATGCTCGAGCGCGAAACGATTCTCGAAGTGCCGTCGCGCACCGACGCCATCATTACCGAGCTGCTGAAAACGCGCGCGGCGCTGCGCTATCGCGACGAAGGCTACCTGCTGTTCGAGCTGCGCTGAGCGGCGGCGCTACTGCTTGTAAACGACGCCGCCCTTCATCACGAACGAGACGTGCTCGACGCGCTTGATGTCCTGCAGCGGATCGCCGGGCACCGCGATGATGTCGGCGAGCTTGCCGCTTTCGATCGAGCCGACGCGCTTCTCCCAACCGAGCAGACGCGCGGAGCTCATCGTGGCGGCGACGATCGCGTCCATCGGCCGCATGCCGCCCCACTGCACCAGCAGCGTGAGCTCATGCGCGTTTGCGCCATGCGGTCCGACACCTGCGTCGGTGCCCATCGCCACCGGGACGTGATGGGCGAGCGCGATCTTGATCGCGTTGCGCATCGCCGCGGCCGCATCAAGCGCCTTCTGTTTGCGCTGGCCGGTGAGCACGTTGTGATTCGCGGCGTTCTCCACCATCTCGCCGGCGGAGAGCGTCGGCACGAGAAACGTTCCGCGCTCCGCCATCATCTTCGCCCCTTCCTCATCGAGGAAAGAGCCGTGCTCGATCGACGAGACGCCGGCGCGCACCGCGTTCTTGATGCCGTCGGTGCCGTGCGCGTGCGCGGCCACTTTGCGATCGAGCTTCGTCGCTTCATCGACGAGTGCCTTCAATTCTTCGAACGTGTACTGCGTCGCGCCGACCGCATCGCCTTCCGAAAGCACGCCGCCGGTCGCGCACGTTTTGATCACGTCGGCGCCGTACTTCACCATGTACCGCACGGCCGCGCGCACTTCCTCGCTGCCGTTGGCGATGCCCTCTTTCCACGACGCGTCGAGGATGCCCGGCTTGTAGCCGTTCTCGTCGCAGTGGCCGCCGGTGATGCCGATCGCGTAGCCGGCGTTCTGCATGCGCGGCCCGCGGATGTGCCCTTCATCGATGGCCTGCCGCAGCGCCATGTCGTGGAACTGTTCGGCGCCGACGTTGCGCACACTGGTCGTGCCGCCGAGGAGGGTCTTCTCAGCGGCTTCGACGCCGCGGATGGCGCTGTAGCCGTCGAAATCGTGCACCGCGGCGGTGTCCCAACCGGGCTCGCCGAGGGGGCGGCCGATGAGATGCACGTGCGCGTCGATGAAGCCGGGCAGCAGCGTCGCGTCGCCGAGATCGATGACGCGCGCGCCTTTCGGAATGGCGACGTTCGATCCGACGGCGGTGATCTTGTCGTTCGTGATCACGACCACGGCGTTGTTGATCGCAGCGGCGCCGGTGCCGTCGATGAGCCGCGCGGCTTTCAGCGCCACGACGGCATCATCGGCGGCAAAGATCGGCGTGGCGATGAAGAGGGCGAGCAGGAGCAGTCTGCGCATGACGCGCGATTGTAGCGTCGCTACGGCATCCTTCCCACGTACACCGACTGCGGCCGGATGATGCGCTTCGCGGCGCGCTGTTCGAAGCAGTGCGCGGTCCAACCGCCGACGCGGCTGATGGCGAAGGTGGGCGTGAAGAGCGGCACGTCGAGGCCGAGGCCGTGCAGGAGGAGTGCGGTGTAAAACTCGACGTTCGTTTGCAGCTTGCGGCCGGGCTTGTGCTCTTCGAGCAGGCGCAGCGCGACCGCTTCCACGTCGCGGGCGAGGTCGTACAACTTCATGTCGCCGCCGTTCGTGAACATGCGCTGTGCGGCGGCGGCGAGGACGTCGGCGCGCGGGTCGCGCACTTTGTAGACGCGGTGACCGAAGCCCATCAACCGTTCGCCCGCGGCGATCTTCTTGCGCAACACTTCTTCGGCGCGCGACGCTTCGCCGATCTCGAAAACCATGTCCAGCGCGGGGCCGGGAGCGCCGCCGTGCAGCGGTCCTTTCAGCGCGCCGATCGCGCCGGTGATTGCGGAGACGAAATCGGATTCGGTGGAGGCGATGACGCGCGCGGTGAAAGTCGACGCGTTCAGGCCGTGATCGACGACCGTGTTGAGATAGGTCTCCAGCCCGCGCACGCGCTCCGCGGATGGCTCGTCGCCGGTGAGCATGTAGAGATAGTTCGCGGCATGGCCGAGGTCTTCGCGCGGCGCGATCGGCTGCTGATGATGCGTGAGCCGCCAGTACGCGGCGACGATGGTGGGGAACTTCGCCACGAGATGCATGGCCGCTTCGCGATCGTCATCCGGCGCGACGATCGACGCAGCGGCCATGCGCAGCGCATCCATCGCGCTGGTGCCGCCTTCGTTGGCGATGTTCTGCAGCAGAGTGATGGTGGCGTGGGAGAGCGTTCTGCGCTGCGCCAATGCGCGTCGTAGTGCGACTACCGCATCCGACGCAGGAAATTCACCGTCCCACAGGAGTAGGAGCGTCTCTTCGAACGTTGCGCTCGCAGCCAGTTCTTCGACGCGGAAGCCTCCGATGACCAGTTCTCCGCGCTCGCCGTCCACCATGCTCAGACGCGTTTCGGCGGCGACGATGCCTTCCAGACCGTTGTGAATGACTTGATTCGTGATCATGTCCATCAACCTAATTTCACTTGACGCAAGCGTCAATCTTGATTGTAGAATCAACATATGAGTCGTAAGAGCTCCGTCACAAAAGCATGGGTGGAGGCAGGGGAGGCCACGCGCATTCTGGGCGTGAGCCGCGCCACGCTCTATGCGTACGTGAGCCGCGGCTTCGTCCGTTCCGAGCCGGTGCCGGGGCGCCCGCGCGAGCGGCATTATTCGCGCGAGGATGTGGAGCGGCTGCGCAGCCGGGCCGAGGAGCGGAAGAATCCGGAGAAGGCGGCGGAGAATGCGCTGCGCTGGGGCGTGCCGGTGCTGGAATCGGCCATCACGCTCATCGCGGGCGGGAAGCTCTATTACCGCGGCCATGACGTCGTGGCGCTGGCGCGGGAGCGGACGCTGGAGGAAGTGGCGTCGCTGATCTGGACCGGCACGTTCGATGCCGACATCTTCGACACACCGCTGCATGTGATCGGCGGTGGCAGCACGGCCGACCTGCCGTTCGTCGCGCGCGCGCAATCGATCCTGCCGCTGGTCGGCGCGCGCGATCCGCTGGCGTTCGACCTGCGGCCAAAAGCGATCGCGCAGAGCGGCTGGCGGATCGTCAACCTGTTGACCAGTGTGGCCGGCGAAACGAGCGAGCTCGAACCGACGGTGGAGGAGACGCTGGCGCGGCATTGGGTGCCGGAGGCGAAGAACGCCGCGGCGCTGATTCGCGCGGCGCTGATCGTCTGCGCCGATCACGAGCTGAACGTGTCTGCCTTCACCGCGCGATGCGTGGCGTCGGCGGGCTCGAATCCGTATTCAGTGGTGGTCGCCGGCCTCGCTGCGCTCGAAGGCGCAAAGCACGGCGGCGTGACGGCGCGCGTGCAGGCGCTGTTCGACGAAGTGCGCCGTTCGCGCGATCTGCGCAAAGCGCTCGCGGAGCGGTTGAAGCGCGGCGACACGCTGGACGGCTTCGGCCACCAGCTCTACCCCAACGGCGACCCGCGCGCCGCGCTACTGCTCGATCTGTTACGCGAGTCGTTGCCGAAATCTAAGGAGCTCGCCTTCGCTCAATCGCTCGCCGCGGCGGCGGAGTCCGTGACCGGCGAACACCCGACGCTCGACTTCGGCCTCGTCGCGCTGGCACGTGCTCTCGAACTGCCAGAAGGCGCCCCGCTGACGCTCTTCGCCATCGGCCGGACGTTAGGCTGGATCGGTCATGCCATCGAGCAGTACGCGATGAACGCGATGATCCGGCCAAGAGCGCGGTATGTGGGGGAAGGGCCGGGGAAGAAGTAGGGGGCGCGGAGCGATCGTGACGCGGTCGGATGCCGGAGCCGAACGATGTTGAGGCGAATTGCGCTGGCCATCCTCCTTCTCTGCAGCACCGCCGCATTCGGAGCGCCGGCCGCGTCGCCACTCAAAGTTGAGCTGAAGTTCGCGCCGGAGCACGCGTTGCCGTCGATCCCGGTCGAGGTAACGGTGACCATCACGAACCGTTCGGCGAAGCCGGCGTTTTACACAGATCGCGCGGCTTTTGAAGTCACGCATGATGGCGACGCGCCGTTCATCGCCGAGTTGAATACGAGCGAGCCGGAGGTGATCGACAGTTTGCCCGCAGTGGGCGACGACGATCATCCTGAGATGTACCGGCTCAGCGCAGGTGAGACGAGGAGGCACATCTACGCGCTGCCGCTTCACCTGACGATGCGCGGCCTCTGGTCGGATCGTCGCGTTTCTGATCCCGGCAGCTATTCAGTCCGCGTTGCGATTCAGCCGGCCGATCCGGCCAAGCCGCTCAACAACAATCCCAGAGCGGCCGCCACGCCCGCGGAACGTGTGCCGGGCTGGGTGTGGTCGCAGCCGGCGCTGTTGCAGATTGACGCTCCCATTGGCGTGGACGCTGAGGCTTGGGCGGACCTGAAGAAGCTCGGACGCTCCGGATCGTGGTCCTCTCGCGACTGGCAGACGAGAGGATGGGACGCGGCCGCGATGCTGCGCGAGAAATATCCGACCTCCACGTATGCGATCTACGCCGCGCCGTTCGTGCAGACGAAGACACAACGCGAGAGCGAAGAGATTCTCAAGACCGCACTGCAGGCGACGCGCGATCCCGCGTTCGCGGAGACGCTGCGCTTGCAGATCGCTTATCTGCACGTCGTCGAATACTACGAGTGTGCGAACAAGCGATGCGGAGAATCGGTCGCGCAGTTACTTGCGACCAAAGCGCGCGCGGATCTGACGAGTCTCATCGACACGACGAACCGCGAGAGCATTCGCAGGTCCGCGCGGAAGCAACTCGACCAGCTCAACGAGCGCGCGGGCGAACCTTGATCACTTAATCAGCGCTTCGAACGCGGCATCCCCACGCAGCGCATCCAAATCCTTGTCGCGCTGCGCTTGTGTCTTCAACTTCGCGTTGAGCGTCACGGCTTTGCGCAGGGCGTCGAGCGCTTCCGCTTTTTTGCCGTTCGCAAGGCGGATGACGGCCAAGTCGTAGAGGACCTCCGCGTTGGTGGGGGCGACGGTCGCGGCGCGCTCTTGCGCTTCCAGCGCTTCGGGGTAGCGTTTGTGGGTGAAGGCGGTCCAGCCTGCGTTCCAGGCGTAGTTCATCTCGGCGTAATCGAGCAGGCGGCCGAGCTCCTGGAAGGGTTGCGGATGGTCGTCGACGCGGATGTCGATGGCGCGGTCGTTGCCGCCGTTGAAGCCGGCGCCTTCTTTCACCACGATCAACACCGCGGATTGGCGGCCGCGCGCGTCCCCGCCTGCGGCATCGCCGGCGGAGAGCGCGACGAACATGCGGCGCGCGAGCGTGCCTTTCGTTTCGAGGAACGCTTTCTCCATCGCCACGACGACCTGTTCGCCCGCCAGGATGTTGCCTTGCACGGCGTAGTTCGGGCCGCGGCGTCCGCCTGCCCACGACGTGCAGCCGGGGCCGGTGTACGTCGCGGAGCTGCCGTCGAGCGCCACGATGCCGGCCTGGCGCGCGCTCGGATCAGCGTCGCCGCGCAGGAGCACTTTCAGCGTCTCTTCGGCGTTGAGGCCGTGCTGCAGCAGGTCGATGCCTTTCGGTCCGTACGTCACGTTCGCATTCGCTTGCGTGGCGACGGCGCCGGCGTTCGCGGCGGCGTACGGCACGACGCTGCCGACGCTGAAGAAGCGCGAGGCTACGGCCACGCCGCATTCATGCGCTTGCGGATCGCACGCGACGATGGAGAACGTCGCGTGCGCGTTGAGCGCGATGAAGAAGAGGACGAATGCGACCAACGGTTTGCGCATCATCACGACCGCAGTTTGCTCACGTTCTCGAAGTAGCGCACGAACGCCACGATGCCGCCGGAAGCCTGGCGCCAGTCGTAGTTCTCGTTCGGCGCGTGGTAGCCGTGCTCGGGCAGGGAGAGGCCGAGGAAGAGGACGGGGCACTTCAAGACCTTTTCCATGGAGATGACGGCGCCGATGGAGCCGCCTTCGCGGACGAAGACCGGCTCGCGTCCGAAGGAGAACTTCATCGCGTCGCGCACCGCATCGGCGAGCGGCCCGGTGGTCGGCGCGAGGTACGGATACATCTGATTTTCGACGTCGATCTTCACGTCGGGATTGCGCTGCTTCACGAACTCGCGAATCAGCTTCATGATCTTTTTCGGATCCTGCTTCGGCACGAGGCGGCAGGAGATTTTCACTTCGGCCCGCGGCGGAATGACCGTCTTGATGCCGGGGCCGGTGTAGCCGCCGACCAGGCCGTGCACTTCGAACGTGGGCATGGCCCAGATGCGCTTCATCACATCCATCGCGTCTTCGGTGCGGATCGATTTGAAGAGGTGGTCCTTCTTGAACTGCTTCACGGTGAAGCCGGAGCTCGCGAAGTCTTTCAGCTCGGCGCGGCTCGGCGCGGCCACGTCGTCGTAGAAGCCTTTGATCTTCACCTTGCCGGTGCGCGCGTCGTACATCTCGGAGACGAGCTGCATCAACTCGCCGATCGGATTGCGCGCGGCGCCGCCGGTGACGCCGGAGTGCTGATCGGTCGTGCCGGTCTCCAGGATGAGCGAGAAGCCTTGCAGGCCGCGCAGACCGGCGGGGCAGGCCGGGCGATCGCGCGAGACCCAGATCGTGTCGGAGACGAGGATGTGACCAGTAGCCACTTCCTTCGCGTGCGTCTTGATGCCGCTCTCGAAATTCGGCGAGCCGATTTCTTCCTCGAGCTCCCACAGCACGCGCAGGTTGATCGGCACGCCCGCTTCACGCGCGGCCTTGATTCCCCACAGCGCGGAGAGCGCGGGACCTTTATCGTCGGTCGTTCCGCGGCCGAAGTAGCGATCGCCTTCTTTGGTGAAGGTGAACGGATCGGTGTTCCACGGTTCGGTCTCGCGCGACGCAGGCTGCACGTCGAGGTGGTTGTAGATCGTCACCGTCGGCGCGTTCTTGTCGCCGGAGTCGAAGCGGCCGGAGACGAGCGGGAAGCCGTCGGTCTCCAGCACCTTCGCTTCGCCGCCGAACTCGCGGATCAGCTGCGCGGCGCGATCGGCGCAGCGGCGCACGTCATTCGCGTGATTCGGATCGGCGGAGACGGAAGGGATCTCGACGAAGTCGCGGAGCGCGTTCTCGAACGCGGAGCGCTCGTTCGCGGCCCAGGCGGCGAGCGATTTCTGATCGGTTTTCATCACGCGCGCGATCATATGACAGCAGTGGCGCGCTCGCGTTGCAGTTGGAGCGGTGGGCGCCTCGCCCACCGGGAGCTTCGGCGGGCGGGGGCGCCCGCCGCTCCAACGGTATCGCTACCACCCCACCGCCACGCCACCGAGGCGGGGATCGCTGCCGCCCATGCGCATGCCGGTCGCTGGGTCGACCATGATGCCTTGCGCGTCGCCGATGTTGCTCGGTGTCGGGCCCATGCCGGGGATGTCGCGGAACGTGTGGCCCATCTTCTCCAGCGCCGCGCGCGTGTCGGCCTGGAGGTCCATCTCTTCCCACAGGATCGCGTCGGGCAGCCACTGGTGATGGAAGCGCGGCGCGGCGATCGCTTCCTGGATGTCCATGTTGAAGTCGATCACGTTCAGCACGACCTGCAGCACGGTGTTGATGATGGTCGGGCCGCCGGGGCTGCCGACAGCGAAGAACGGCTTGCCGTCTTTGAGCACGATGGTTGGCGTCATCGACGACAGCGGCCGCTTCTTCGGCTGGATGGCGTTCGCTTCCCCTTGAATGAGCTGGTAATCGTTCGGCACGCCCGGCTTCGAGGTGAAGTCGTCCATCTCATCGTTGAGCAGCAGGCCGGTGCCTTTGGCGGTGACGCCGGAGCCGTAGCTGTCGTTGAGTGTGTAGGTGCTGCTGACAATGTTGCCGTCGCCGTCGACGATCGTAAAGTGCGTTGTTTCCGGCGATTCGTAGCCCATCGGATCGCCCGCGCCGGCGTCGCGGCTCGGCGTCGCTTTCGTTGCATCGATCGTGGCGCGACGCGTGGCGGCGTATTCGCGGCTGGTCAGGCCCTTCACCGGCACCTTCACGAAATCGGTGTCGCCGAGGAATTGCGCGCGATCGGCGAAGGCGCGGCGCATTGCTTCGACGACGGTGTGCACGTACAGCGATGAATGCCAGCCCATCGATTTGAGGTCGTACGCCTCGAGGATGTTCAGCATCTCGATGAGCGCGATGCCGCCCGATGACGGCGGTGGCATGGTGATGACTTCGTAGCCGCGGTAGGTCGTGCGCAGCGGCTGGCGGATGGTGGGCTCGTAGGTGCGCAGATCTTCGGCGGTGACGATGCCGCCGTTCGCTTTCATGTCGGCGACGATCATCTTCGCGGTCTCGCCTTCGTAAAAGTCGCGAGGATCTTTCTTGATGCGCGCGAGCGTGGCGGCGAGGTCGGGCTGCACGAACGTCTCGCCCATTTCGTACGGTTTGCCGCCGCGCTGAAAGATGCGCTGGCTTTCGGCGAAGGGCTGCATCTTGGTCTTCGTGGATGCGAAAGAGAGGCTGCGCGCGAGGTGATAGCTGACGGGGAAGCCTTCGAAAGCGAGGCGGCGCGCCGGCTCGACCACGTCGGCCCACGGCAGTTTGCCGTGGCGTTTGTGGGCGAGCGCGAGGCCGGCCACCGTGCCCGGAACGCCGACCGCTTTGTAGCCTTGTGTGGAGCGGCCTTTCACCACGTTGCCTTGCTCGTCGAGATACATGTCGCGCGTGGCGGCGAGCGGCGCGCGCTCGCGGTAATCGAGCGCTTCGACGGTGCCGTCGGCTTTGCGGACGAGCATGAAGCCGCCGCCGCCGAGGTTGCCGGCGGAGGGCCAGGTGACGGCGAGGGCGAGGCCGACGGCGACGGCTGCGTCGACCGCGTTGCCGCCCTTCTTCATGATGTCGACGCCGACGCGCGAAGCGATCTCGCTGGTGGAGGAGACCATGCCGTGCTTCGCGCGGACAGGCTCGGGCGCGGCGGCGAAGGCGAGGATCGGGACGGAAAGGAGTGCGGCGAGTGCGAGGACGGCGGTCTTGCGCATGGGGGGAGTTTAGCTGTTCAGCTGTTCAGCGATTCAGCTGTTCAGGGTTACTGCGCGAGAGGTGCGTCCGCCGCCTGAATAGCTGAACAGCTCAACAGCTGAATAGCTCGTCGCCGCGTCACGACCGGTAATCCGCATTCAAGCTCACGTAATCGTGTCCGAGGTCGCTCGACATAATCACGGTGCGGGCGGTGCCGGCGCCGAGGTCGACGAGGATGGGGACGCGTTCGCGGGCGAAGACCTTGGCGGCATCCGCTTCTTTGTACGCGACGGGCTGGCCGCTGCGTACGAGGGCGATGGGGCCGGCGGTCAGGGAGACGCGTTTCACGGAGAAGCGTGCGCCGCTGCGGCCGACGGCGGCGAGGATGCGGCCCCAGTTTGGATCGCCGCCGTGCAGCGCGGTCTTCACCAGCGGCGACGTAGCGATGGCGTGTGCGGCGAGCTTGGCATCGCGCTCGGTTTTGGCGCCGGTCACTTCCAGTTCCATCACGCGTGTGGCGCCTTCGCCGTCGCGCACGATCATCCACGACAGCTCGCGGCAGAGCGTGTTCAGCGCGCGCTGGAAGTCATCGAGATTCGCGTTCGCGGCGTTGCCGAGTTTTCCGGACGCGAGCAGCAGCACCGTGTCGTTAGTGGATGTGTCGCCGTCGACGGAGATGGCGTTGAAGCTTTGGTCCACCGCTTCTTTCAGCGCGCGCTGCAAGGCGGCGGGGGAGACGTTCGCGTCCGTCATCACGAACGAGAGCATGGTGGCCATGTTCGGATGGATCATGCCCGCGCCCTTTGCGACGCCGACGATGCGACCGCGTTTGCCGCCGACGCTGAACGTGGCTTGCGCGACCTTCGGGCCGACGTCGGTGGTGAGGATGGCGTGCGACAGCGCTTCCACGCCCGTCGACGAAAGGCGCGACACCGCATCCGGCAGAAAGTCGCGGACCTTCTTGTCGGGCAGCACGACGCCGATCACGCCGGTGGAGGCGAGGAAGATTTCGTTGTCGCTGCAATGCAGCAGCTCCGCCGCGCGCGTACGCACGCGCTTCGCTGCATCGAGACCTTCTTTGCCCGTCACGGCGTTCGCGCAGCCGGCGTTCACGACGACGGCTTTCACATGGCCGCCGCTCGCGCGCAGCGCGGTTTTCGACAGCACCACCGGCGCCGCCTGAAATTTGTTCTTCGTGAACACGGCCGCCGCGGTGGCGCCGTCTTCGGCGACGATGAGGCCGAGGTCGGGACGCTTTTTGCGGATGCCGGCGCGGACGCCGGAGGCCAGAAAGCCCTTGGGAAGTTTCAACGGAGTGTCTCCAGCGCGGCTTGCGCGGCGGCCTTCACCCGATCGGGCGCGGTGCCGCCGATGACGTTCTTCTTCGCCAGAATCGTTTCGATGGAATTGTGCGACTGCGCGCCTTCGCGGCCGACGATCTCGTGCGCTTCGCGGAACGGAATCCCTTTCGCCGCCAGCTCGTCGGCGGCATCGGTGGCCAGCAGCAACGGGCTGGTGGCGGCGGCGCGCATGGCGTCGCGATTCACTTTCAATTCCGCCATGAGCGCGGTCAGCGCGGGCAGCAGAATGGCGAGCGTGGCGCGCGTGCGGAACAGCGGCTCTTTATCCAGCTGCAGATCTTTGTTGTACGCGAGCGGCAGGCCTTTCAGCAGCGCGAGAAAGCCGGTGAGCTCGCCGAGCGCGCGCCCGGCGTGGCCGCGCGTCAGCTCGAGCACGTCGGGGTTTTTCTTGTGCGGCATGCGCGAGGAGCCGGTGGCCAGGCTGTCCGGCAGCTCCGCGTAATTCGCCTCGTCGCTGGTGAAGAAAATCAGATCTTCGGCCAGCTTGGAGAGGTGATTGAGCAGCAGCGACGACGCGAAGAGATACTCCGCCGCGAAGTCGCGGTCGGAGACGCCGTCGAGCGAATTGCTCGTGGCGCGCGCGAAGCCGAGCGACTGCGCGAGGCGTTCGCGATCGATGGCGACTGGCGTGCCGGCCAGCGCGCCGGAGCCGAGCGGACATTCATCGCCGCGCGATTTGGCGTCGGTGAAGCGCGACAGATCGCGCTGCAGCATGGCCACGTACGCCATGCACCAGTGGCCAAACGTGACGGGCTCCGCCTGTTTCATGTGCGTATAGCCGGGCATCGGCGTCGATGCTTCGTCGAGCGCGCGTTGCGCGAGGGCGCGACCGAGCGACGTGACGAGCGCGGTGGCGTCGTCGCACGCGTTTTTCAACCAGAGTTTCAGATCCGTCGCTACCTGGTCGTTGCGCGAGCGGCCGGTGTGGAGCTTGCCGGCCAGTGCGCCGAGCGTTTCGCGCAGCTTCGCTTCGACGTACGAATGGACGTCTTCCGGAAGCGTGGGAGCGGCGGGGCTTGCCCCGCCGTTCTCGGTAGCCGGCGGGGCAAGCCCCGCCG
>DASSMK010000254.1:0-5671 GCA_035688915.1 Thermoanaerobaculia bacterium | reverse complement strand
AGCGGCTGATCGCTGGCGGGGATGAGCGACTCGATCTTGCGCGGCTTCGCGTCGTCTATAAGCGTCAGCTGGTCGAGGCTCAGCGGCGTGTTGCCGCCGCTCACCGACAGCGGCACCTGCTGCACCGTCACGTCGATCTGCTCGTGTTCGCGTTCGCCGAAGAAGACCACGTCGTTCGCTTCGTCGCCGTTCGCTCCGCGCGCGACCACGCGCGAGTAGACGGTGTTCGGATATTTGGCCGCATCGATCGTCGCTGCGTACGGCGCAGCATCGTCGGTCGCCACTTTTTCTTCCCCGACATAAAAGTCGACCGCGCTCACCGCGATCTCGTCGGGATGAATCACGTTCGCTTCGAGCGTCACGCTGCCGCTCTCCGGCATCGCCGGCGGGGCCTGCAGGCGCACGCGGAATGGCGGCCGCGGATCGTTCACCACCATCTCGTCTTCGCCGGCCACGTTGCCCTGCGCGTCGTAACCGATCGCGCGCATGCGCAGGCGGCGGATGTAGTACCCGACGTTCACCTGTGCGGTCATCGCGCGTCCCTGCACTTGAGTGAACGGCGTGCCGTTTACCACCAGCGCCAGCCGCTCCACCGGCGCGGTGGCCACGATCGGCACGTACAGCAAGCCCGAAACGAGACGATCGGGTTTGTCGGTGATGCGCACCGTCTGCGCCATCGCCTCGAAAGCGAGCGACGACGACACGAGCGCCAGCAGCAGCACGAGTTTTTTCACATGCATCAGAACAACGCTCCGACTGTTTTCCCTTTCGCCGCTTTCGGCGCAGGCGGTTCCACCTGTTCCATCGTGCACTGCTTCGGCTTTTTCTCCGGCCGCCAGCGCAGGAACTTCGAGCCGTGCCGGAAGCGGCCTTGCGAAAAGTAGTCGTACTCCACTTCGCAGACGAGCTCCGGCCGCACCGCTTCCCACTCGCTGCTGCGCCCCTGCGCCCAGCGGCTCGGGCCGCCCGGCGTGCGCACTTCGAACGGATTCTCGCCGCGCATCGATTCGAGCAGCGCGGTCAGCTCCTTCCGCTCGTCGTGTTTGATCGACGACGTGTGGCCGATGTACACGAGCCGCCGTTCGTCGTCGTACAAACCGAGCAGCAGCGAGCCCGCCACTTTCGTTCCTTCGGCGTAGCGGAAGCCGCCCACGACGCAATCGGCCGTCTTCAGATGTTTGACCTTGATCATCCCGTCGCGGTCGCCGGAGTGATACGGCTCGCCGAGGCGCTTGGCCATCACGCCGTCGAGGCCGAGGGCGCCGAACTTGTTGAACCAATCGGCGGCGAGCTTGCGATCGCGCGTGGCGGGCGAGAGGCGGATGAACGCGCTGTCGATCTTCGCGAAGAACGTCTCCAGCAGCTCGCGCCGCTTCTCGATCGGCTTGTCGTTCACCGCTTTGCCGCGCAGCGCGAGGATGTCGAACGCGTAGAACTGCGCCGGCGTCGACGCCGCCAGGCTCCGGATGCGCGAGTCCGCCGGATGAATGCGCAGGAGCAGATCGTCAAACGAGAGTCGCCCGTTCACCGGCACCACGATCTCGCCGTCGACGATGAAGCGATCCGCTTTCAGCGCGCGAAAGGCCTCCGCGATCTCCGGAAAGTAGCGCGCCAGCGGCTGCCCTGCTTTCGATTGGATGGCCACGTTCTCGCCGTCGCGAAAAATGATGGCGCGGAAGCCGTCCCACTTCGGCTCGAACTGCCAGCCGTCGCCCGGCGGAATCTTCGCCGCGCGCTTCGCTTCCATCGGCGGAAATGGTGGCTCGAGCGGCAGGTTCAGCTCCGGCCAGCCGGAGGTGGCGATCTTCGGTGCAGCGCGTCTGGCAGGCATCGGAGAAACGTCCCTCCAAATGCGATGCCGCTTTAACGCGTCTTCTTTTTCGCGGCGGTCACGACCTTCATCAGGTCGTACCTTTTTTTCGCCAGCACCGGTTTCCAGAGATCGCCGACGTCATTCAATCGCTCGATGGCGTTGTCGATGCGGAAGTCGTCGATGCGCACGCCGCCTTCGATCTCCTCCCACGTCACCGGCATGGAGACGCCCGCAAACGGCGTCGGCCGCACCGAATAGATCGACGCGAGCGTGCGACCCCACGCGTTCTGGTTGTAATCGACGAGCACGCGCGCGTACGGCCGCTTCACCTTGCGGTATTCGGCGGTGAGGATCTTCGGGTGCCGCGCTTCGAGCTCGAGCGCGATCGCTTTGGCGAAGCCCCACACTTCCTTCTGCAGCGGCGCGCGCACGATGGGGATGTAGATGTGAATACCTTTCGAGCCCGTCGTCTTCGCATACGTGGTCATGTTCAGTGACCCGAGGATGTCCCGCACGCGCAGCGCCACTTCACGCACCTGCGCGAAGTTCGAGCCCGGACCAGGGTCGAGATCGAAATGGAGAAAGTCGGGACGATCGGTGTCGTCGCACCGCGCGTACCACGGGTTGAGATCGATGCAGCCGAGGTTGATGAGCCAGAGCAGCGACGGCAGGTCCTGCACGATCGGGAAATTCACATTCCCCTCGGTATGCATGATGTCGCAGATCTCGATCCACTCCGGCCGCGGCTCCGGCGCGCGCTTCATGTAGAAAAAATCGCCTTCCGCGCCGTTCGGATAGCGCTTCATGACCATGGCACGATCGACGAGATGCGGCAGCAGCCAGCGCGAAACGTCGGCGTAGTACTGCAACAGATCGCGCTTGGTGATGCCGAGCTTCTTCCAGAACGGCTTCTTCAGATTCGTGAGCCGCACTTCGCGTTCGCCGAATTTCAGAATGACGTCGACGGCGTCGCGGGGGATCTCGATGGTGCGGGCTTTCGGCATCGGAGGGAGCTTACCGTGGCCGCCCGGACCGGGGTAGGCTCAAAGGCTCAAAGGCTCCCAGGCTCAAAGTAGCGCGAGCCTGCCGAGAGCCGGGCGCGCCTCGTTTCAGCACACAGGGATTCAGGCGATGCACGTGCGAGCCGTGGGTTCTACTTTGAGCCTGTGAGCCTGTGAGCCTTTGAGCCTGGGCGGTCGGGGGAGCGGGCGTCACCACTCCCGCGGCATCTTCCCGTCGCCGCCGGTGCGGTGGCGCGGTGCGTCGAGCGTGGTGTACGGCAGCTCGCGGCCTTCGCGCGCGGCGCGGAGCATCAAGCCGCCGCGCGCCATGTCGCCGAGTCCTGCAAAGTGCGCGGGGAAGCGCAGGAGGTCGCCGAGGATCGGGCGGAGCACGTCGACGTACTTGCCGGTGGCCACGCTGCCGAGAAGCACGACTTCGGCGTCAGGCTCCAGCGCTCGCGCGAGCAGGTTCGCGTGCTCCTTCAGCGGCTTCGTGTAGTTGCGCGCGTTCACGTCGACGTCGATCTTCTGCATCCGCTTCACCCGTTCGACGGTGAGCGGCCAATCGGGAGGGACGAGGCCGAAGCCGGATGTGATGATGAAGATGCCGTCGCCGCCGATGAGAGGCGACGGCACGGCGAAGCGCCGCGCGTACGCGATCTTGCCGCGGAAGTAGAGCGCGCTCATGAACGCGAACGCGTCGGCGATCGGCACTCCCTCTTCGCTCTGCAAACGCAACGCGGTGGCGAAGCGTGCGCGCGGCGAGAGGATCTGTTTCGCGCGGAGGCCGCCGAGGTTCGCGGGGGAGATGAGGAAGAGCTTCGTGGGCATCGTTCGTCGGACGGAACGGCGCACGTGCGGAACATTCTTCCCGTAAACGGATCGGCGCGACGCGCGTCCAACTCCCACAAACGGAGGAAAGCAGATGTCCCGCAGGCTCGTGCCGATCGTGCTCCTGGTGCTCCTGGTCTCCCTCGCCGCCACCGCCGCGCCGTTGCGACGCAAAGCGCAGCGCGGCCCCACGCCACCGCCATCGCCCGCAGTTCCCGCGGCAGGCCAGCCGCTGCCGAATCTGACGCAGGCGCAGCGCGATGCCTTCGCCGACGGCCTCGCCGACTTCGCCTCGCAAGAAGAAGTGATCGACGGCCTCGGCCCGATCTTCAATGAGCGCTCCTGCGCGACATGCCACAGCGCGCCCGTCGTGGGCGGCGGCAGCGCGCGTGCGGTCACGCGTTTCGGCCGCCGCACGAACAACATCTTCGACGCGCTCGCAAACCTCGGCGGCTCGCTCGTGCAGGATCACGCCATCGGGCCCGCCGACGGTTCCTCGCACACGTTCAGACCGGAAGTCGTTCCCGCGACGGCGAACGTCACGACGCGCCGCCGCACGACGCCGCTGTTCGGGCTCGGATTGGTCGACGCCACACCGGACGCCGACTTCATCGCGCTCGCGGCGGCGCAGGCGGCGCGTCGCGACGGTACGGCCGGCCGCGCGCCGCTCGTCGACAACATTCGCGCGGGCATGAAGACGGTCGGCAAGTTCGGCTGGAAAGGGCAGGTGCCGACGCTCTTCCAATTCGCCGGCGACGCGTACGTCAACGAGATGGGCATCACCACGCCGGACTTTCCGAACGAAAGCTGCCCGCAGGGCAATTGCGCGGAGCTGTCGTTCAATCCGCTGCCCGGCCTCAACGACGACGGCAACGGACCGATCCTGCTGACGAATTACATGACCATGCTCGCGGCGCCACCGCGCGGCCCGCAGAATCGCGACACGACCGACGGCGAAGCGACGTTCAACCAACTCGGCTGCAACACCTGTCACGTGGCGACGCAGCGCAGCGGCGCGAGCAACATCGCCGCACTGAATCGGCAGACCTATCACCCGTACTCCGACTTCCTGCTGCATGACATGGGCGCGCTCGGCGACGGCATCGAGCAGGGCGCGGCGAATGCGCGCGAGATGCGCACGGCGCCGCTGTGGGGATTGCGTTTCGTGCAGCGGTATCTGCACGATGGCCGCGCGACGACGGTGGAGCAGGCCATCCTCGCGCATGACGGGCAAGCGCGCGGCGCACGCGATCGTTACGCGGCGCTTGCGGCAACCGCGAAAACGAAGGTGCTCGCGTTTCTGAATTCGCTCTGACGCGCTACGACGACAACCGTTTGGCGGCGGCCGCGACTGCGCGCCGCCGCTCGTCGAGCATCGGCTTCATGCGCGCGAGAACGCGTGCGCTGTTCTCTTCCGTCGCCTCGCGATACTCGATGGCCACGGCGATGTCTTCGGCGACATCGCGGCCGTACGTCTGTTCCGCGATCGCGAGCGCGACGTCGATTCCCGCGGTGACGCCGCCGCCGGTGATGCGATTGCTGCTGATCACGACGCGCTTCGCGACCGGCCACGCGCCGAACGGTTCGAGCAACTCCATCGACGCCCAATGCGTCGCGGCTTCATATCCCGCGAGCAACCCCGCGGCGCCGAGAAGCAGCGCACCGGTGCACGCGGATGTGACCCAGCGCGCGCCGGCGCCTTGTCGCGCGATGAACGCGACGAGCTGCTCATCGAGCATCGCCTCATTGACGCCCGGTCCACCCGGCACGAACAGCACCGCCCCCTGCGGCGCCTCGGCAAACGTCATGGTCGGCACGAGCGCGAGCCCGCCGTCGCTCATGACCGGCTCGAGCGTGGCTGCAGCGAGATCGATCTCCGCATCAGGCATGCGATGAAAGACCTCGAACGGACCGGTGAGGTCGAGCTGCGTCAGGTCCGGAAAGAGCACGCAGACGATGCGCATGCGCGAACGGTATCACTAGCGGCGCGATGGCGTTTGGAGCGGCGGGCGCCCACGCCCGCCGG
>DASSMK010000253.1:0-7799 GCA_035688915.1 Thermoanaerobaculia bacterium | reverse complement strand
GACCTTCTGCTGCGTCGAGCCGGCCGGCGCGTTCGCCTTCGCCGCTTCATCGAGCAGCGTGTGCATCTTGTCGACGTTGCGCTTCTCGACCACATTGAAATTGCCCCAGCGCGAATAGGCGGCGGGGATGGGATTGGCCTTCAGCCAGCCGCCGTTCGCGTACTGGTAAAAGTCGGTGCAGGCAGAGGCGGAACGATCGACATTCGCAACGTCGAAGCCGTGCGAAGCGGGAGTGGATTGGGTGGCGGACTGCTGGGTCGCGCAAGCCGCGAGCAGCAGCAGAATGGGCAAGCTTTTACGCATCGCGCAAGAGTAGTCGGCCTGTCCTGACGCGGCGGCAACGAAGTGGTTGCAATCGATTCTGCTGGTATGTTGCGTGAAGAGGGGGCCGCATGACTTACGACATCCGCCACAACGAAGAAGAATCGCGCTTCGAGACCACGGTCGACGGCAGCGTCGCCTACGCCGCGTATGACATCGAAGAGCCGCGGACGATCGTCTTCACGCACACCATCGTGCCGGATCAGCTCTCCGGCCGCGGCATCGCCAACCAGCTGGTCAAACACGCGCTGGAGGACGCGCGCTCGCGCAAACTGACGGTGAAGCCGCAATGCGCGTTCGTGGCGGCGTACATCAAGAAGCATCCGGAATATGGGGATTTGGTGAATGGATAGGCGAGCTCAATAGCGCCGCGGCCGCCGTTCCCCCGCTAGAATCCGCCTCATGCAATTGACGCTGATCGCGGTGGCGTTCCTCGCCCTCATTGCGCTTGCTTACCGGCTGTATGGCAACTGGATCGCGCGGCTCATGCAGCTCGACGCGACCGCCGTCACGCCCGCTCACGAAAAAGAAGACGGCGTCGATTACGTTCCGACGCAACCGTTCTATCTCTTCGGCCAGCATTTCGCCGCCATCGCCGCGGCCGGACCGATCGCCGGACCGATCATCGCCTGCCAGGCCTTCGGCTGGCTGCCGTGTCTGTTGTGGATCGGCCTCGGCGTCGTGCTGATCGGCGCGGTGCACGATTTCCTGGCGCTGGCCGCGTCCGTCCGTCACGGCGCGCGCTCCATCGCCGACATCACGCGCGAGCACCTCGGCCCCCGCGCCGGCGTGGCCATGATGGCGTTCATCTGGCTCGCGCTCGTCTACGTCATCGTCGCGTTCGCCGACATCACCGCATCGAGCTTCGTCACCGGCGGCGAAGAACTGATCGCCGCCGGCGTGCGCTCGTTCCATCCCGGCGGTGCTGTAGCCGCGGCGAGCATCTTCTATCTGCTGCTGGCCGTGATCATGGGACTCGTGCAGCGCTTTCTGAATCCGCCGCTCTGGCTCGTGACGATCATCTTCGTGCCGGCCACGTTCGGCGCGGTGTGGCTCGGCACGGTCTACTCCTCGTACTTTGTGCTCGACGCGAAGTGGTGGGCGCTGCTGATCCTCGCGTATTGCTGCGTCGCGTCGATGGTTCCCGTTTGGTCGCTTCTCCAGCCCCGCGGCTACCTCGGCGGCTTCGTCCTCTACCTCGCCCTCGGCCTCGGCATCGTGGGCGTCTTCTTCGGCGGCTACACGATCCAGCAGCCGATGTTCAAAACGTTCAACTCCGGCGGCATGACGGGCATGCTCTTCCCCTTCCTCTTCGTCACGATCGCGTGCGGCGCCTGCTCCGGATTTCACGGGCTGGTCTGCTCCGGCACGACGTCGAAGCAGATCGATCGCGAGACGCATTCGCAGATCGTCGGCTACGGCGGAATGCTGGCCGAGGCGTTCGTGGCGCTGATTGCGATGGTGACGGTGATGATCGTGGCGCAGAAGGATCTGACGGGTCTCAAGCCCGGCACGATCTACGGCAACGGCATCGGCAACTTCATGACCATTCTCATCGGCGAGAAGCATCGCCACTTCGCGATCACGTTCGGCGCGATGGCGTTCTCCACATTCGTCTTCGACACCGTCGACGTCTCCACGCGCCTCGGCCGCTACATCGTGCAGGAGCTCTTCCGCTGGCCGACGCGTTTCGGCGCGTGGGTGGGCACGCTGCTCACGGTGGCCTTGCCGGTTTACTTCGTCGGCTTCGCGCAGCCGGGCAACTGGGTGAAGTTCTGGACGCTGTTCGGCGCGTCGAATCAGCTGCTGGCGGCGCTGACGCTGCTCGCCATCACGGTGTGGCTGCACCAGCGCCGGCAGCAGATTGCATTCACGCTGCTGCCGATGTTGTTCGTGCTCGTGACGACGCTCTACGCGCTGGTGCGGCTGACGCTCGCGAATTTCGCCACGGCCACCACCGATCCCGTCGCGATGGTCAATGGCATCACGTCGGCCGCATTGATCGCGCTGGCGCTGTACCTGGTGTTCCGCGCGATGGTGCGACTCCGTACGGACGTGGCGACGACGTAGGGCCTCCGGCGGCCGGGGCCATTGGCCCCGGACCCCATTGGTTGGCCTAGCCTCCGCCGACAGTCACTGCCAACTCGCACGACCGCGTCCGCGGAGGCTAGGCCAACCAACGGGTCCGGGCCGGTGGCCCGGCCGCCGGAGGCCCCCGGTCAGCGCCGAATCTTCGTTTGTGCGTATATCGGGAGCGCGCCGTGCATGGTGAGTTCCAGCGGCCGGTTTGACGTGCGAGGGGGAATCGGCACAGAATCGGCCGCAAATTCATTAGCGACGAGGTTGAGAATGGCTACGAAAGCGACATCCGGCAAAGGTGGCGGCAAAGGGCTCGCCGCAGAAGTGCAGCCGAGCACGGAGCTCTCCGCGATCGTCGGCAGCACTCCGATGCCGCGCAGCGAAGTGACGAAGAAGGTGTGGGATTACATCAAGGCGAACGGCCTGCAGGACCAGCAGAACAAGCGGATGATCAACGCCGATGACAAGCTTCGCGTCATCTTCGGCGGCAAGGATCAGGTCTCGATGTTCGAGATGACCGCGCTGGTGAACAAGCACCTCAAGGCGTAAGCACCTCTTCCGGGCTGAAGGTTGGAGCGGCGGGGCATGCCCCGCCGTTCTGCTTTTCGTCAGCGCAGCGCGTTCTCCACCGCGTGGAGTGTGGGCTCGATCTCGCGGACGTTTTCCATCCGCAGATTCGCTTCCGGATCTTTGAGGATGTGGCCGGTGAGCACGCAGACGATCCGCTCGCCTTCGCGCATCACGCCCACCGCGCGGAGCTTCTTCACCCCGGCCAGCGTCGTGGCGGAGGCGGGCTCGCAGCCGAGGCCCATGCCGTCGATTTCACGCTTGGCGGCCATCAGCTCTTCATCGGAGACTTCCTCGACGACGCCTTGCGTGTCGCGAATCGCGGCTGCCGCTTTTTCGTAGCTGACCGGATCGCCGATGCGGATCGCGCTGGCTACCGTTTCCGCGGTGACGCGATGGCGTGTGGCGAACGATTCGCTGAAGCTGCGGAAGAAGGGATTCGCGCCGTGCGCCTGAATGGAAGCGAGGCGCGGCATCTTGTCGATCCAGCCGTGCGCGTGCGCTTCGCGCAGCGCTTTGCCGAACGCGCTGGTGTTGCCGAGGTTGCCGGCGGGGACGACGATCCAATCGGGAGCTTCCCAGTCGAGGTCCTGCAGCAGCTCCCAGATGATCGTCTTCTGCCCTTCGATGCGGAACGGATTGATGGAGTTGACGAGATAGATACCGAGCTTGTCGCACGCTTCGCGCACGAGCCGCATGGCGTCGTCGAAATCGCCGCGCACCTGCAGGCAGAGTGCGCCGTACGCGAGCGTCTGTGCGAGCTTGCCGCTGGCGATCTTGCCGGAAGGGACGAAGACGATCGCGCGCAGTCCGGCTTGTGCGGCGTAGGCGGCGAGCGACGCGCTCGTGTTGCCGGTCGATGCGCAAGCCACGGCAGTCGCGCCGACGCGCACCGCTTGCGTCACGGCGACGGTCATGCCGCGATCCTTGAACGAGCCGGTCGGATTCTCCCCTTCATGTTTGAAGAAGAGGCCATTGCGCTGGTAGAGCCGCGTGCCGCCTTCCGGATGCGTGATGATTTTTTCCGCGCTCATCACCGCTTCGCGAAAACGCCACACGCCGCTCTGATCGATGGGCGAGCGGGACGTGCGGCGGTCGTCGAAGGAGTTGCGATCGAGCAGCGTGTCGCGCTCGACGGAGAGCAGGTTCCCGCAGTCGCACGTGTAGCGAACGTCGAGCGCGTCGTAGCGGTGGTTACAGGAGATGCATTGCAGCCATTCAGACACGGCGTGCTCCTTCTTTGGCGATAGCACCGGCGTGCGCGGTCGATTCGATGTCGCGAAACGCTGCCTGCATCGCGTCAGTGCACTGCCGCGCACTCGCTTCATCGGCGCAGATGGCGAACAGCGTCGGCCCGCTGCCGCTGATCGAGCAGCCGAACGCGCCCGCGGCGAGCGCGGCGCGTTTCACGTCGTGAAAGCGCGGAATCAATGACGCGCGGCGCGGCTCGGCGTAGCGATCGTCGAGTGCGCGGCCGAGGAGTGCGGCGTCGCCGGATGCGAAGGCGTGCGCGAGCGCGGTGGTGTTGGCCATCTGCTGGATCCAGGTGGCGCGATCGGTTTCATTCGGCAGCAGCGCGCGCGCCTGTTTCGTTTGGATGCGCACGCGCGGCGTGACCAGCGCGATCCACCAATCGGCGGCAACGGGCAGTTTCACCACGTCGATCGGATCGACGCAGCGCGACAGCGCGAGACCGCCGAGAACCGACGGCGCGATGTTGTCGAGATGGCGCCCCGCCACGGCCGCTTCGCCTTCCAACGCGGCGGCTACGATCGCATTCGTGTTGTTCGCATCGTTCACGCACAACGCTGCGGCGTAAGCACCGGCCACGCTCGACGCGGCGCTGCCGCCCATCCCACCGGCGAGCGGCAGACCTTTCTCGATCGACACGATGGCGTTCTTGCCGTGAGGCCGAAGAAACGCGAGTGCGGCGATCGCGGCGCAGTTGCGCGCGGCATCGAGCGGCACGAGCTCCGCGTCGCGACCGGTGACGCTCGCCACTCGCGATTCGCCGTCCGTCAGCTCGACCGTCACGGTGTCGCCTGCGCCTTCGAAGGCGAGGCCGAGAACGTCGAAGCCGGGGCCGACGTTGCCGATCGAGCCGGGCGCGAATGCTGTGGCGCGCGTCATCGCGCGCTCCGCCGCCGCTCCGTCATCGTGATCGCCACGATGTCGTTCAAGACCCCCGCCGCGGTGACCTGCGCGCCGGCGCCCGGCCCGGTCACCACGAGCGGATTGGTGTGATAGCGCTTCGTGTGGATGACGACCTGATTGTCGGTGCCGCGCAGGCGGCCCATCGGTGAATTCTCGGGCACCGCTTCAATGCCTACGCGGATGTTGCGGCGACCGATCTTCGCGACGTACCGCAGCACTTTCGCTTCGAGCTTCGCGCGTGCCACTCGCTCCGCGAACGACCCGTTCAGCGCGGTGATTTTCTGCACGAATGTCGCGGGATCGGCGTCATCGACTGCGGGCGTGTAGAGCGATTCGAGCGCGACGTCGGAGAGCTCGACGCGGCGTCCGAGCGTGCGCGCGAGGATCAGCGCTTTGCGAGCCACATCCAGACCTGACAGATCGTCGCGCGGATCGGGCTCGGTGTAGCCAAGCTTCCACGCTTCGCGCACCGCATCGCTGAAGGGCTTGCCGTCTTCGAGCGCCGTCATCAGAAAGCCGAGGGTGCCGGAGAAGCAGCCGAAGATCTGCTCGACGCGATCGCCCGCTTCCTGCAGTTTGGCGAGCGTGTCGAGCACCGGCAGACCCGCGCCCGCCGTTGCTTCATAGCGCAGCGCGAGGCCGCGTTCCTTCGCCGTCGCCATGAGCCGATCGAATTCGAGCTGAGGCACCGCGAGCGGTTTTTTGTTCGCGAGCACGACATGAAAGCCATGCTCCAGCGCTTCCTGAAGCAGCGGCGCGGTTTCTTCGGAAGTGAGGTCGACCAGGATCGGCCGGTGCGAAGGCAGCAACCACAACTCCTCGGACATCGCCAGCTGCAGTTGCTGCAGCGTGAGTGGCGAATCGCGATCGAAGAGACGCGCGCCGGACGCTTTC
Source organism: Thermoanaerobaculia bacterium (assembly GCA_035688915.1). Lineage (GTDB taxonomy): Bacteria > Acidobacteriota > Thermoanaerobaculia > Gp7-AA8 > Gp7-AA8 > DASSMK01. The sequence goes on along the minus strand of DASSMK010000253.1, from coordinate 1,784 downwards.
TGTTTGGCGAGGCGCTGCAGCGTCGAAGCGCTGAAGCCTTTCTCTTCGACCTTGATGCCGCTGCGGTCGGCGAGCGCCGTCACTTTGATGTCGACGCCGAGCTCCTGCCGCAGATGTTTGTCTTGCGCGATCAGCTGGCCGGCGAGTGCGCGGCCGATCTGGCCGAAGCCGAGGAGCGTGAGCTTCGATTCGCGGCCGGAGGTGTCGGAGAGCGGGCGGATGCGATCGAGCTGATATTCGTTGTGCAGCGCCTGCAGCGCGCGCGTGGCGTCTTTCTCGTCGACGGCGATGGTGATGTTCAGCTCCGACGAGCCCTGCGCGATGGCGATCACGTTCACGCTCGCGCCGCTCAGCGCGGAAAACGTGCGCGCGGCGATGCCGGGACGGCCGCGCATGCCGAGGCCGACGACGGCGATCAGGGCGACGGTGGTGTCGGCGGTGATGCGATCGATCAGCTTCGCTTTCCGCTCGAGGATGAACGTCTCTTCGAGCGCGGCGATGGCGTGCTTCGTTTCGTTCGCCGGAATGACGAAGCAGATGCTCGCTTCGCTCGAAGCCTGGCTGATCATCGTGACGGAGAGGCCTGCGTTTGAAAGCGCGGAGAACGCGCGGCCTGCGACGCCCGGCACGCCGATCATGCCGCTGCCTTCGATGGCCACGAGTGCCTGCTTGTGGATGGCGGTGAGCGCCTTGACGGGATACGCGCCGGGCTTCACGTCGTCGGCGATGCGTGTGCCGCCGCTGCCGTCTTTGAACGTGTTGCGGATGAAGAGCGGGATCTTGCGATCGACGAGCGGAATCATGGTGCGCGGATGGAGCACTTTCGCGCCGTAAAACGCGAGCTCCGCCGCTTCGCGGTAATGCAGCTCGGCGAGCACGCGCGCGGAAGGAACGCTCTTCGGATCGGCGGTCATCAGGCCGTCCACTTCCTTCCAGAGCGTCACTGCGGTGGCGCCGAGGGAGCGGGCCAGGATGGCGGCGGAGAAATCGCTGCCGCCGCGGCCGAGGGTGACGAGCTCGCCTTCGGGACCACTGCCGATGTAGCCGGGCATGATCACCACGCGGCCGTCGTCGAGGATCGGCACGATCACTTTTTTCGCGGCGCGCTCGCAGCGCGTGAAGTTCGGCCAGAGGCTGCCGAGGCGGCGTTCGGTGAGGACGATTTCCGTGGCGTCGATGTACGTTGCCGCGACACCGTGTTCGGCGAGCACTTCCGTGAAGATGCGCGCCAGCACGCGTTCGCCGCGCGCGACGAGTGCATCTTGCGCACGCGGCGTCAGCTCGCGGAGCACGCTGACCGATTCGGCCATCGCGCGCATCTCGCGCGTCGCATCCTGAATCATCGTCATGAGCGCCGCGGTGCGCGTGCGCGTGGTGACGAGTGCGGCGACGAGCTCCGTGTGCCGCGTCTCGAATTGTTGCGACGCGGCGATCCAGCCGGCACGATCACCGCGCAGCGCGCACTGCCCGGTCTCGAGCAGCAGATCGGTGACGCCATTCATCGCGGAGACCACCGCGGCCACGCGCGGCGCGGCGCGCTTCACATGCGCCACCGCGGCGCGAACGGCATCCGCACTGCCGACGGCGACGCCGCCGAACTTGTAGACGTTGAGGTTCATGGACTCGACTTTCTGGCGCGCGAGTGTAGCGCGGGACGTGGGGCCTCCGGCGGCCGGGGCCGCGGGCCCCGGACCCCATTGGTTGGCCTAGCCTCCGCCGACACTGTCGTGCGAGTTGGAAGTGAACTGCCGTCGGAGGCTAGGCCAACCAATGGGGTCTGGGGC
>DASSMK010000252.1:0-31386 GCA_035688915.1 Thermoanaerobaculia bacterium | reverse complement strand
TTGAACTCGCGCGTTTCTTTTCCTTCCGCGACGATGGTGCCGAAGCCGGCGGGCGTGTAGAACGCGGGGATGCCGGCGCCGCCGGCGCGCATCCGTTCGGCGAGCGTGCCTTGGGGGACGAACTCCACTTCCAGCTCGCCGGCCAGGTACTGCCGCTCGAACTCCGCGTTTTCGCCGACATATGACGAGACCATTTTGCGGATCTGCTTCGTCTGCAGGAGGAGGCCGAGGCCCCAGTCATCGACGCCGGCGTTGTTCGACACGCACGTCAGTCCCGTCACCTTTTTCGCGACGAGCGCGTTGATCAGATTTTCGGGAATCCCGCAGAGACCGAAGCCGCCCACGACGAGCGTCGAACCGTCGGCCACATCCCTCACCGCCTCTTCGGCGGACGCGATCACTTTGTTGATCATGGCGCGCCGGAAGATACCAGATCGAGGGGCGACGCCGCGCGCGCGGCGCGGCGTCGCAGTCACTCAGTGCGTGTGTGCGTGTTCGTGGTCGTGATCGTGGTGATGATGGTGATGATCGTCGGGGCCGTGTGTGTGGCCGGCCATGCCCATCTCCACCTGCGCCACGACCTGCCGGGCCACTTCGCGCAGCGCGAGCGACGCGGGTGAGTCGGGATCGGTGGCGACGATCGGCGCGCCGGTGTCGCCGCCCACGACCACGCGCGGATCGATCGGCACTTCACCGAGGAACGGCACGCCGAGCATCTCGGCCGTCTTCTTGCCGCCGCCGTGGCCGAAGATCTCTTCGCGCTCGCCGCAATGGCGGCAGATGAAGTAGCTCATGTTCTCGACGATGCCGAGCACCGGCACGTTCACCTTGCGGAACATCGCCAAGCCTTTGCGCGCGTCGATCAGCGCCACGTCCTGCGGCGTCGTCACCACCACCGCGCCGGTCAGCCCCGCCTTCTGTGTGAGTGTCAGCTGCGCGTCGCCGGTGCCGGGCGGCAGATCGATGATCATGAAATCGAGCGTGCCCCACTTGACGTCGTTGAGGAATTGATCGAGCGCCTTCATGACCATCGGTCCGCGCCAGATCACCGGCTCGTCGGGGCTGGTGATGAGGCCGAGCGACATCGTCTTCACGCCGTGGTTTTCCATCGGCAGGATCTTCTCGTCGATCTCGTCGATCTGCGGTTTGCCTGTGATGCCGAGCATCATCTGCTGCGACGGTCCGTAGATGTCGGCGTCGAGCAGGCCGACGGTGTAGCCGAGGGCGCGGAGGGCGAGGGCGAGATTCGTGGAGACGGTGGACTTGCCGACGCCGCCTTTGCCCGACGCCACGGCGATTTTGTACTTCACCCCTTCGAGCACGCGCGGCGCGGGAGCCTGACCGCCCTGCGGCAGGCCGCTGGACGGCTGGCCGCCGCGCGAGGTGATCTCGAGATGAACGTTGACGTCGGTGACGCCTTCGACAGTGCGGACGGCGGCTTCGGCGTCGCGTCCGATCTGCGCGCCGACGGCTGGATTTTCGGTCTGGAACTGCACCGTGAACCACACCGTGCCGCCTTCGACGCGGATGTCGCGCACGAAGCCGAACGACACGATGTCGCGCGAGAGGCCGGGAAACCGGACCTTCTTCAGCGCGTCAAGAATTTGCTCCTGGGATGGCATTCGCTTTCTCCTCTTTGAATCGCTCGTAGGACGCGGCGATGATCGGGATGGCCTCATCCGACGATGCGACGACGCGAACGGTGTCGAGGTCGGGAGGGCTCACCAGCCCGCGTTCGACCATCGTCGCGCGGATCCAGTCGATCAGGCCGGGCCACATTGTACCGACCAGGATGAGCGGATGCTCTTTCATGTGCTTGACCTGTAGAAGCTGCCAGACCATGAAGAGCTCGAGAGCGGTGCCGATGCCGCCGGGCATGACGATGAATGCCGAGGAGAGGCGGACGAAATGATGGAGGCGGGAGAAGAAGGTGCGGTGGCGGAAAACTTTGTCGACGAACGGATTCGCGGCTTCTTCGGTGGGGAGATGAATGGCCAGACCGAATGAGCGCGCGTGGCTGTCGATCTGCCCTTCCACCGCGCCGGCATTGGCCGCTTCCATGAGACCGGGGCCGCCGCCGGTGACGATGTCGATGCCCATCCGCGCGAGCTCGAAGCTGAGCTTCTTCACTTCTTCGTAAATCGGATCGCCGCGGCGGATGCGCGAGGAGCCGAAGATGGAGACGCGGTAATGCTCGACGCGCTCGGGCTGGATCTGGTCGAGATCGTTGATCGTCTCCCAGAGCTGGTAGATGGCCTTGTCGAGGATGTGACTCGGATCGACGGTCGGACGCTTCTTCGCCGCCTGCGCGCTGCGCAACTGCTCGAGCTCCGGCGTCGTCGTACGTGCTTTGTCAGCCATGCTCTGCGGTGGAGCGAGGGGCGTGCCGGGTTTAGTGGTTAGTGGTTAGTTGTTAGTGATTAGTTGGCGAGCCACTCAGGCTCTGCCTCTAATCACTAATCACTACCCACCGGTTTAGTGGTTAGCGGTTAGTTGTTAGTGATTAGTTGGCGACCCACTCGGGCTCTGCCTCTAATCACTAATCACTACCCACTAATCACTCACCTCGTAATCCACACATCATTCGAGTACGCCTTCAGCTTCGGCTCCGCCGCCCGCGCTTCCGTCTCGGACGAGAAGCGCACGCGCACGCGGAAGATCGCGCCTTTGTCGCTGTTGCCGCGGACGACGTATGCGGATGTGAAGCCGCCGTTGATCAGCTTCACGGCCAGCGCTTCCGCGGTTTTCTGATCGAGCGTCGAGAGGAGTTGCGCGTAGACCGGCGCTGCTGCCGCCGGCGTCGCGACAGGCTTTGCCGCCGGCGCCACCGTTGGAGCGGCGGGCGCCTCGCCCGCCGTCGCCGTCGCCGTTACCGGCACGGTCGCAGGAATCTGCGCCTGCGTGAGCGGCGTCGGTTCGGCAGGGACTACGCTGGCCGTCGCGACCTCACTCGCCGCTTCGTCGGCGACCGCAGGCGTCGCGCTGCTGGTCGTCGCGGCAGTCTCCGTGGGCTGAAAATCGTCGTCGGCCACGCCGAGCTCCACGATCTTCCCCCCGTTCTCCGTTTTCTTCGGCAGCACGCTCGCCTCGGTCACCACCGCAGGCTCTTTGCGCACGACCAGGCGTTCATCCGCCTGCCCTTTGCCGATCATCAGACCGAATGCGAACGATGCCGCGAGAGACAGCAACAGCAGAACGAACGCCACGAAAGCCTGACCTGCCGTCAATGAGATTTCGTAGTGAGACTGATCGTCGGTGTGGTGGTGCTGCTGGTGGACCGCTTCCTCAGACATGCGTCACGCCCTCCCCTTCACTTCGCCTGCGCCGGTGCGGCGTTCCAGTTTGTGTGATAGACGACGCCGTTGTCAAAGTAGATGGCGGAGGCGCCGCCGTCGGCTTTCGGATAAATCCAGACCGAATAGACGCGGCTGTTCTGCACGACCTGCTTGATCCAATCCTCGCGCGGCAGGCCGACGAGCTTGCGCACGTCGTCTTCCTTCATCCCCTGCTTCACGCCCGAAAACGAGTTCATGGAGACGTAGCGCTTCTGCTCCGCCGCCGCGATGCGCGCCTTGGCGATCTCGTTGGCCGAATCGAATTGCAGCGCCGCTTGATAGAGCTCGATGGCGCGGTCGTAGCGCGAGAGCACGTTCATGTACTCGTCGCCGAGGAGGATCTTTTCGTTCGCGAGCAGAGCGGCGGCGCGGGGGTCGGAGGTGCGCTCCCAATACTCGCGCACCTTGTCGATGAACGTGACGTATGACGGCTCGAGCTTCTTGTGATTCTCGAGCAGCGCTTCGATCTGCTCTTTGCGCGGCGCGGTGGCCGGCGGCACCTTCTGCGCGGTGCGCAGCGTCTGGATCCACTGATAGTCCGCGGTGAGCAGCGTCCACTCGCGATCGTTCGGCTTCGTCGGCGGGCCGGGCGTCGCACACGCGGCCAGAGCAAGGAGGACGAGGGGCAGGAGGCGTTTGGACATCAGACGGGGAGTTATTTTACGCGAAGTGCGTTTTGAGCCGGCGCGTTACCGCACTCGCCCGCTCGCGATCTGCACCACCCGCGCTTCCGCTTCGGGCCCGAATTCGCGCTTCACTTCGAAAATCCAGCCGGCCAGCAGTTCGTCCAGCACCGTCTGCACGACGGCGGTGTGATCGGCGGAGCCGGACGCGTAGAGGTTGTTCAGCAGCTGATCGAAATCGAGGCGCGCTTCGTTGACGAACGTGATGCCGGAGAGATACGGCATCGTCTCCGGCGACATGTGCAGCACGACGCGATCGGTAAAGTCGTAAACGTGATCGCCGATCCTCTGGAAAACCAGATTGAAGATGGCCTGGAAGATCGAGTTGTAGCGTTCCACCAGCCCTTCCAGCTCGTACTCGGTCTCCACCGCCGCGCGCTTCTCGCTCACGTCCGCTTCCGCGTCGCGCACGAGATTCACGGTCAGCAGGCCCCAGATCGTGCGGCAGGTCTGAAAGTTCGAGAGATAGCTGCGCGCGCAGAGCTGCTCGACCGTCTGCGGATCGGAAAGCAGCGACACCACGTGCGCTTCGTCGTCATTCAGTTCGAGTTGATAGACGCGCGCGTCGGCGTTCGGCGCTTGCTCGAGCACGCGCTCCAGCCGGCCGATGCCGCGCGTGACGAGCGACCAGTATTCGATGCGCCGCACGCCATCGAGGATGAGACGCTCCGTCGGCAGCGACAGCGTGATGATGCCGTCCGGCACGCTCTCGGTGAACTCGATCGTGTAATTTCCGTCGCGCCACGACATCGCATTCAGCACGATCGCCGAGACCTGCCGCTCCGCCGCGCGCATCAATTCGTCCGGTTGCAGATAGCCGAGCTCCACGAGCATCGCACCCATGCGCCGCGACACCACCAGCCGCTCCATGGCGTTGTCGTACTGCTGGATGGTCAGCTCGCCGCCGCGCAGCAGCGTCTCGGCCAGCCCCATGTCCGGATCGGTGCTCGATGCGAACACCAGCCGCCCGTCTGCGAAGTAGATCGTGTCGTTCCGCCCCGCCGCTTCGAGCGTCAGTACAGCCGTTTCGCTGCTGCGGACGATGGAGCGGAAGAGATCGGGAACGGTGGTCTCGGCGAGCTCGCCCTGGATGGTGAGGGAGTCGGACATCCCCTCATTTTAGGGCTGGCCGGTAGCCGTCGCGACGATCGTGGCCATCCCCACCGCGTTCTTGGTGCTCGACTTCACGCGATACATCGCGGCGTCGGCTTCGCGGACCAGGTTTTCTTTCGTGATGGCGTGCGTCGGATAGGTGGCGATGCCGAAGCTGGCGGTGATGGAGACGATGATGGCCGGATCGATCTGAAGCGGCGCGGACGAGATGGCGCGGCGCACGCGATTCGCGACCGCCACTGCCTGATCCTGATCGGTCTGCGGAAGGATCACGCAGAACTCATCGCCGCCGAAGCGCACCACTTTGTCGATGCCGCGCACCGCGCCGAGAATCCGCTTCGCCACTTCCTGCAACGTGCGGCTGCCGCTGAGGTGACCGTAGACGTTGTTGATCATCTTCAGGTCGTCGAGGTCGAGGAAGATGATGGAGAAGAGCGTGCCGTAGCGGCGCGAGCGCTCGATCTCTTCGTCGAGATACGCCTCGAAGAACCGGCGGTTGTACGCCTTGGTGAGATCGTCGCGCATGGCCAGATCGCGGCTGCGCGTGAGCTGGTAGACGTTGCTGAGCACCTGCGCCACGGTGGCCAGATACTTGGTGACGTTGGACGCGTTGTCGTCGCCGACGTCGTCCGCTTTGCGCAACGGCACGCGGATGACGCCGAGGAGATCTTCGCCGACCTGCAGCGGCATGACGAGCAGGCCGAGTCCTTCGGCGTTGCGCGAGGATGCGAAAAGCTGCGGCGAGGCGAGAGCCTGCTGCAGCAGATCGGCCGGAACGCCCGGCAGAAATTCGCCGGTCTCGCGGAAATTCGGATCGTTGCTGTAGCTGACGACGTAGCGCTCGAGCCGCGGGTCGTGCAGGAAGAGCGTTCCTTGCGGCAGCGCGAGCAATCCGAGAACGGTTTGCGTGATCCGCTCCGACACCGCTTCGGCGTCGGTGAGCGACATCAGTTCCTGAATTTCGGAGAGGTAGCTGATCTCATGCTCGAGCCGCGTGGCGTGCACCGCGGCGGCAGCGAGATCGGATGCGAATTCGAGGTATTCGCCGGGCGAGGCGAGGAACATCTCGCGGTCGACGCGCAGCTCGCCCTGCCGCCTGCGCGGCGGCACGCTGCCGTCGCAAAGAATCAGCCGCGCCAGACTTTTGCGCGGCGGCGTTTCGAGCAGATCGTGCGAATCGACGTCGATGATGGCGATGCGACTGCCGTCGCGAGCTTCGCCCTCGGTGGCGAACGCCAGGGCTGGACACTGCTGCCGCAGCCGCGTCGCGAGGTCGCCGCGGTCGCTCCAAACGCCGATATTCTGCGCATCCATTGGCGGTTTGCGCCCTGATTCTACAATGCGCGGCACTTCACGATGCGGATTGCCCAAGTCATCCTCCCCGGAGCCTCCGCGTACGAGCGGAAATCGCAGAGAATCGATCACGCCGCTCTGGCCGCTTTGCACGACGTGCAAGTCGTCCCTTTGGAGGAAGTTCGCAGCGTCCGCGCCGACCTCGCGCACGTCTACGCGCCGCGCGAATTGCGCCCCGCCGATTTCGCCGGCTTCCCTCTCCCCTACGTCTCTTCCGCTCCCCTGCCGCAGACGCGCTGGAGCTGGCGCCGTCCCGTCGCGCCGCGCATGGTCGTCGATCCATTCACTCTTCCGGAAGCGGTCGAGGAGCACTTTTTCGAAGGCTCGAAATGGCAGCCGCACGAGAGGGAAACGAAGATCATCGGCTCGTTCGATCGTCCTGCCGTGCGCGACATGATTCAGCGCACGCTGGCGCGCGTGGAGCGATTCCGTTCCGACGTGGTCTGGCACCTCTTCGAAGAGCCCACACCCGACAATCTCCTCTCTGTAGATATCTGGGCCGATCCGGCCATGGACGATCTCGACTACGACGGCTATGTCTCTGAGGCGTTAGTAGTTGGCGCTCCTGTGGTTGCGGCGCGCACGCCTCTGAACGATTTACGCCTGGAGAAAAACCGCACAGGGTTCCTGGTTCCGCGAAACGACCCGAACGAGATGACTCATGCGATACTGACGGCCCTGTTCAAGCAGGAGGTAGCTGAGCAGAAACTCGTCGCGGCACGGCAGACTGTGTCGAAGTTCCGTCCGAGGCACCGCCTGCGCGTTTTAAAGACCGTGTACGACAACGTCAAACCATGAATCGTCTCCTCGATCTGCCGAACCCGCAGCGCCGTGCGCTCGATCTCGTGAAGGAAGTCGCGAGCGAAAAGGACTGCCGTCCGTTCCTCGTCGGCGGTCCCGTCCGCGATCTTCTCCTCGGCCGCGCCGTGATCGACGTCGATCTGACGCTCGAAGAAGGCAGCTCCACGCTGGCGCGCGCGCTGGCCAAGCGCGTGGACGGGCGCGTGCGGTCGTTCCCGCAGTTCCTCACGTACAAAGTCACGGCGGACGGGCTGCCGGAGATCGACATCGCCACCGCGCGCAAGGAGCGCTATCGCCATCCGGGCGCGCTGCCGGCCGTCACGGCGGGACGTCTGAAAGACGATTTGATGCGCCGCGATTTTTCGATCAACGCGATTGCCATGGATCTCGTCACCGGATCGCTGCACGATCCGGCGCACGGCGAGCGCGATCTCGAACAGCGCGTCGTGCGCGTCCTGCACGAGAAGAGCTTCCTCGACGATCCGACGCGCGTCTTCCGCGCCATCCGACTGGCCACGCGCCTGGGCTTTCAGCTCGAGCCGGAAACCGAGCGGCTGATGCGCGAAGCAATCGGCAGCAATGCGCTCGACACCATCTCGCGCGAGCGCATCTGGCGCGAGCTGTTTCTGGCGATGGACGAGCACGAAGCGGCGCGCGTGCTGACTGAATTGAATGACCGCGGCGCGCTGCAGATCCTCTTCGGACGGAAGGCGCCGCGCGAAGCGACCGAGCGCCTGACTGCGATTCAGGAAGTGGTCGACAAGCAGCCGAACATCGATCGCTACGTCGTCTTCACCGGCGCTCTCCTGCGTGGCGATGCGTCGCCGATCGAATTGGAAGGCTCCGGCTTTTCGCAGAAGCGCGCGCGCAACGTCGTGCAGATCGCGAATGACGTTCCGCGCCTCGCCGACGAACTGGCGAACGTGCATACCGATACGGATCGCTTCCGCATCTACGAGAGCGTCGCGCCGGAAACGCTCGCGGCAATCGCCGCGGAGCAGCCGAGCGAAGTGCCGCATCTGGCGCGCTTCGAAGAGTTCCAGACGTTCAAGCTCCCCTTGCGCGGCAACGATCTCGAAGTGCCGGGCGGACCGCACGTGGCGAAGGCGCTGGAGCGGACGCGCGAAGCGGTATTCAACGGCGAGATCGCCGCGGATCAGGCGCGGACGTACGCGCGGGAAATGGCGCGCAAGTATCTCGACGACGACGCGCCCGCGCCGACCAACTAACGCCGCGTAACGCGCTGGCGCACCTCAGGCGCACCAGAGCTCGCTTTACGGATGGCCTGCAACGGGTCCATGCTGCATGGCATGCGCGTTCTGCTCGTCGAAGCGTCAAACGAAGTACGACAGCTTGCCGAGCGCGTTCTCTCGCGCGTGGGTGCAGCGGTCGATGCGGCGAGCTCCGTCGCGGAAGCGATGACTCATCTCGGCAACAACGATCATGTGGTCGTCGTCACTTCGCGGCCACTGCCACCCGAAGCGTTCCTGCGCGAGCCGCGGCCGGTCGTCATTGCCATCGCGCGTGAAGGCGCGGTGCTCCACAACACCGACTTCGATCCCGTGACCACCAGCATGGTCGTGCCGGAGGATTACGACGCCAGCGCGCTGGTCGGCGTCGTTCTGGCGTGCGTGACCGAGCTCTCGCAGTCGATGGTGCCGGTGGTGCCGCCGATCGAGCGCATGGCGTGTTGAGGTGCGATAATCGCCTCGTGCGCAGGGCACGCAAGATTCGCATCCATCTCGTCGCGGCATTTCTCTGCGCGCTGCCTCTCGCCGCACAACAACAAGCGCCGCCGCACGACATCTCGAAAGTCGATCCCGCGCTTCCCGGCGCCGCGGGCGCAACGCCTCTCCCCGAGCAGCGCCGCCGCCAGCTCAAACGCTACGATCTCCCCGAGCTCGCCGGCGCGACGCAAGCCCTCGGCTCGCAGCTGATCGACGGCAAGCTGCCGAAGCCGCTCGTCGATTTCATCTCGCACGATGGCGTCGTCGAGCAGCGCATCTCCATCTTCGAAAAAGGGCTCGCCGTCGTCTACATGACCGGCGCGTCGACCATCTTCAAGAAAGTGCTGCTCCCCGCCGACGCGCTGAAGGCATACGCGTCCGTCACGGCGCCGGAGGGATTGCGCGTGATCCGGCAGAACGATCTTCCGCCGGCGCAGCAGGGACGCCGCGCCACGCTCCGCGTTTACGACGGGGACGGCACGTTCGTCGAGCGCAGCTTCCATCCCGGCGCGATGCTGCCGAAGGAAATGCACGATCGCGTGCTGCCGCTGCAGGATCTGCTGCGCGCGATCTCCGAAGACCGCATGGTCACGAGCAGCATCGCCGGATACGAGCCGCAGCCCGGCGATGAACTGGTCGGCGACGACCAGCGCGTCTATCGCGTCACGCGCGTCGTCGAGCCGGCCGGCGTCGTCGAGCTGAAATGCCTCAACGATCCCGTGTCGATCTTCGTGGCGAAAAAAGACATGGCGCAGTATTTCGTGGGGCGGAAAGCCGAGTGAAGGTGAGCGGCCTGCGGTCAGCGGCAAGCGGCCAGCGGAACGACCGTCCTCGCGCGGCGCGACGTCATCTCTCTGGCCACTGGCCGCTGGCCGCCAACCGCTGATGCTTCGCGTCACTGCCGGCACTCTGCGCAACCGCCGCATCCCGATGCCGAAAGGCGAAGTGCGTCCCACGTCTGAGCGCGCGCGGCAGGCCTTCTTCAACATCATCGCGGATCGCATCGACGGCGCGCGCTTTCTCGATCTTTTCGCCGGCAGCGGTGTCTTTTCCTTCGAAGCGATCTCGCGCGGCGCGGCGTCGGCGGTGGCCATCGATCTGTCGCGGCACAACACCGCTGCCATCGACCGGCTGGCGAAGGAGTTGTCCATTGAGGTACAAACGATCACCGCGGACGCGATCGCCGGAATGGCGCGCCTCCGCGGCAACGTTTTCGACGTGATCTACGCCGACCCACCATACGATTACGCGCATTACGACGAGCTGCTGGCGGCGATCGATTCGCGCGTCGGGCTCGCACCGGAAGCGCTGGTGGCGATCGAGCACCGGCGGCGCAGCGATCCCTGGACGATCGAGCCGCAACGACTCACTTTTTCCCGGCGCGCCGAATACGGCGAAGTCTGGATCGATTTTTTCATTGCATGAGGCTGCATGGCTGAACAGAAGGCGAGCATCGAGCTGACTCTCGACGAGCAGCAGACCCATACCCTCTTTGGCAATCACGACGAGAACCTGCGCGCGATGGAAGACGCGTACGCCGTGAAGATTTCATCGCGCGGCCGCGAAGTCTTCGTGACCGGACCGGCGCAGAACATCAGCACCGTGCAGAAGCTGATCGGCGAGCTGCAAAGCTTGATCGAACAGGGCTACCCGATCCGCAAATCGGACATCTCCACCGGTCTGCGCGTCCTGCGCGACAAACCGGAAACGAATCTCGTCGAGTTCTTCACCGACGACGCACTGCAACAATCCGTGCGCCGCGTGGTCTCGCCGCGCAACGTCGCGCAGAAGCTTTACCTGCAGGCCATTCAGGATCACGACATCGTCTTCGGCGTCGGCCCCGCCGGTACCGGCAAGACCTACCTCGCCGTCGCCGCCGCGGCCGCAGCGCTGCAGGACAAGCAGATGAAGCGCATCATCCTCTGCCGCCCCGCCGTCGAAGCCGGCGAGCGCCTCGGCTTCCTCCCCGGCGACATCGCCGAGAAAGTGAATCCGTATCTCCGCCCGCTCTACGACTCGTTGTACGACATCATCGGCTTCGAGAAAGTGGAGAAGCTGATGGAGCGCAGCGTGATCGAGATCGCGCCGCTCGCGTTCATGCGCGGCCGCACGCTGAACGATTCGTTCATCATCCTGGACGAAGCGCAGAACACCACTCCCGAGCAGATGAAGATGTTCCTCACCCGCCTCGGCTTCGGCTCGAAGGCCGTCGTCACCGGCGACATCACGCAGGTCGATTTGCCCGAGGGAAAGAAGTCGGGTCTGCGCGAAGTGCGGCGCATTCTCGAGGATGTGGAAGGGCTGAAGTTCTTCGACTTTTCGCAGAAGGACGTCGTGCGCCATCCGCTGGTCGCGAAGATCGTCTACGCGTATGACCGCCTCGACGAACAGAATGCGCAGCCGAAGCAACGCCGCGCCGGCGATGCGTCGGAGCCGAATCAATCGTGACGAACGTAGAAGTCTCCGGGAGCGTGCCGCGATTCTCGCAGCGCGAGATCGGTGCGTTCACGCGCAAGGTGCTGCTCGCGCTGGAGAAACTGAATCGCGTCGAGCAGGAGATCACCGACGTGTCGATCGCACTGGTCGATGACGAAACGATCACCGCGCTGAATCGCAAGTTCCGCAAGAAGAACAAGACCACGGACGTGCTCACGTTCCCGGCGGACGATTCGTACGCCGATCCGAAGAAGCCCGGCCGCCCTCTCGGCGACGTCGTGATCTCGATCGATCAGGCGCGCCGTCAGGCCGCGCAGGAAAAGCATTCACTGGCCACCGAGATCCGCTACCTCATCACCCACGGCATCCTCCACGCCCTCGGCTACGATCACGAAACCGATCAGGGCGAGATGAACGCGCTGGAGACGGAAGTGCGCGCGATCGTGGGGCTGGAGTAACGGCCGCCGTCCGCCCGGGGGCAGGCTCAAAGGCTCACAGGCTCAAAGGCTCAAAGCAGCGCGCGCGGCGCGAAGTTTGAGGGCTTACGCACGTGCCACAGGCGTAGTCGCGGGAGCTGGCGACGCAGGCGCTAGTACCCGCCACAAGCGTGAGCCACGCGCTTGCGACGAACGCGCTCCTTTGAGCCTTTGAGCCTTTGCGCCTTTGAGCCTGTCGCCTTTGCGGCTTTGCGCCTTTGAGCCAAACCCACACGCCATCAGCGCAGCACCCGGCGCTGGCGCACGCGCTACTGTGAGCCTGTGCGCCTGTGAGCCTGTGAGCCTGCGCGCGCCGCGCGCGCGACGACCACGTCCTGCCACCCTTCTTCTCCCCGCCCCCGCCAGCCGCCGCGCGTGATGTGACGCTCGCTCCATTCGTCGCGCGGCATCAGCTCGTCGAGCAGATCGTCATCGAAGGCAATCGCGGCGTCGGGATCGGTTTCGTCCGCGAGGCGATAGCGTCCGCGGACGGCGTGGAAGTTCATGCCGGTGTCCGGTCCCATGCGCGACTTCACTTCTTCATCGAGCAGAAAGAACGTCGCTAGCAGAGTACCGCCGGGACGGAGCACGCGATGCGCTTCACGAAGATATTGCCGCGCGTCATCGAGCCCGAGGTGCGTGAAGACGGAGGTGGCGAACGCGAAGTCGAAGGAGGCGTCCGCGTACGGAAAGCGATAGCGCGCGGCAGGCGTGCCGCGGCGGTTGTAGTGCGTGTTGAAGACGTCCGCGTGCGCGAAACGAAAGTACGGATGGCGCGGCGTGATGTGCTTCGCGCACCACCGTACCCACGGCTTCACGACGTCGAAGCCGTCGTACGTGCCGCCGTCGCGCAGAAAGCGCGTGAGCGGCAGCGCGACGCGTCCCACACCGCAGCCGATGTCGAGCACGCGATCGGTGGGCTTCAGACCACCCTTCGCCGCGAGCATCGCCACGAGATCCTCACCCACGCGGCGAAAGTCACCGGGACCGACGTCGCGCAAACGCAGCGGCGGCAGATCGGGCTCGCGCTTCCCCGTCACGAAGAGGCGAAAGTCGATGTACGCGGCGTGGAGATACCGGCGAAGGTCGCGAAGCATGTTCACGCGAGCGCGATGATCCCATCCTTGTAGAGCTTGTAGAAGATGAGCATCGCGTCGGTCTCGCGGATCGGGCTGATCTTGATCAGCGAGCCGATGTCCCACTGGCCGTTGATGCGCGAGAGGATGAAGCCCTCGTTCGGCGAGAAGTTCATCTGCGTGATCTCTTCGATCGGCTTGGCCACGCGCGGGATCTTCGCATCGCTGATGCCTTGATTGCGCAGTTCGCCGAGGATGGCGGTTTCGGCGCCGCGGATGGCGGAGCGGACGCGCGGATGATTCGGATCGAGATTCTGCGCGGCGCGCAGGAGGCGCTGCGTCTTTTCGAAATCGCGCGCGCGCAACGCGTTCTGCGCCGCCGTGAGCAGCGCTGCGATCTCATCGTCTTCGTTGAACTCGGCCGGCGGCACGATGATCGGCGCGGGCGGCGCTTCGTCGGCGATGAGCGCCGCTTTCTGCGCGCCGGGATCGACCAGCTTCACCATGTTGTGGCGTACGAGCGTGTAGACGGTCGAGGAAACGTGGAAGGCCGAGGAGCGGCTCTCGAGGACGATGTCGGCGATGCTGCGCTTGCCGTCGATGGCGCGCACGATCGGCTCTTCGACTTCTTCGAGACCTTCGATGTCCATCTCGCCCTGCGGCACCGGCACGAGCGCCTCGTTCGGAATGAGCTCGCGGATGCGCGCCCATTCGTCGACGCGCCGCGTCCCTTCCATGATGATGCCGGTGACGTCGACCTGCAGCGGGATCATCTCCTGCTGCGGCAGTTGGTCGTCGACGAAGTAAAAGTCGCCGTCGCGCCAGAGGAAGATGTCGTAGATCTCTTCCTCCGCCTTGAGGCGCATCAGGCGCTGCAGATCCTTCTCGCCGATGACGTCGATCATCACCAGGATCTTGCCGAGGAGAATCCCCGACTGCAGCTGCACTTCCATGGCCTTCTTCAGCTCCGGTTCCGTCAGGTAGCCGTGGCTCATGAGGAACTGGCCGAGGTACTCGCGGGGATCGTTGGACGCCGACGAGATCACGCGGCCGTTGCGCAGGAAGATCTTTTTCTCCACGCGGTCGTTGGAGACCACGAGCGTACCGGTCTTCTGTCCAAGGCTGAGCCATTGGAGAAGATCGCCCGGAAGCATGGTTTGGAGATTGCCGGAAAGGGCCATGGCGAAGGCGGCGCAGATTATACGCGGCAAACGAAGAGCGGCGGGGTTTGCCCGCCGCTCTTGGGAAGACTGCGAGTTGCGTTACATCAGCGGCGGCGTTTGGCCGGTTCCGACACCGTCACCATCACGCTGGCCGTCGAGGAATTGCCCGCCGCATCGGTGGCCTGCACGGTGATCGTGTAGATGCGCACCGAATTGCCGGCGCGTTCCGCGCGGAGGTCCACGGTCCACGGTCCGGTGATCGCCCAGTCAGGCGCCACGTCGCCGTCGCCCGTGCCGTTGTCCGGCTGATTCGACGACACAGAGAGGATCGACAGCACCGGAGCCGGATCGACCGCATCGGTCGCGGAGGCGGTGACGGTCGCGGTGACCATGTTGTGATTCGGCGGCCAGAGCGTGGTCGGCGAAACGGTGAGCGAGGTGATGTCCGGCGGGGTGGTGTCGACGACGTTCACGAAGAACGAAGCCACTTCACCATTGTTCCGCGTGTCGGTCGCGCTGCACTGCACCTCGGTCGTACCGAGCGGGAACTGCGAGCCGGAGACCGGCGTGCAGGTCACAGGACGCGCCCCGTCGACGGCGTCGACGGCGGTGACCGTGAAGTTCACGATCGCACCAGCGGCGCTGGTCGCTTCGGCAGTGATGTCGGGAGCCGTGAAGACCGGACCGGTCGTGTCCTGCACCGTCACGTTGAAGCTGCCGGTCGAGGAACCGGCGGTGTTCGTAGCCGTGCAAACGACGAGCGTGGTGCCGATCGGGAACGTTGCGCCGGACGCCGGCGTGCAGGTGACCGAATCAGCGTCTTCCGCCGTCACGTCGAACGTCACCGCCGCGCCGGCCGCACTCGTCGCCTCAGCGACGATGTCGCCCGGAACGAGGACGCGCGGCGGACCGCCGGTGATGTGGACGTTGAACGTGCCGACGCCCTGATTGAAATGCAGATCGTTGGCGATGCAGACCACTTGCGTATCGCCGGCCGGGAACGTGCTGCCCGACGCGGGACGGCAAGTCACCGGCACGCTTCCGTCGAGGTTGTCGACCGCGCTGGCGGTGAACGTGACCACCGGATTGTCGGACGTGATGTCGTCGGGCACCGTCACGACAGGAGCGACCGTGTCGGTGACGACGACGATGAAGCCGCCCGTCGTGGTGCCGAACGAGTTCGTCGCGGAGCAGGTCACGACCGTGACGCCGAGCTGGAACAACGAGCCCGACTCACGATTGCAGCTCACCGGCAGCGTCGCGCCATTCGACGGATCGACGGCGGAGATGTCGGAGGGAAACTCGACGATCGCTCCGCGAATCGAATCCGCTTCGGCGACGACCGCTTCCGGCAGCGCCAGTTGCGGCGGATCGAAGCTCGGTTGCTCCGACACCGTGAAGTATGCCGGACCGATCGTGCGAATCGCCGTCGCGTCAGTGGCGATGACCGTGACGGCCACACGTCCTTCCGCGAGCAGCATGATCTCCGGAACCCACACGATGAGCGACGAGCCATTCGGATCGACGTCGCTGACCGCGGTGACGATGGTTCCATTCGGACCGGTGAACTGCACCTCGGTCGAAACGGAACCCGCCAGGCCGGTACCGCGGATCGTCAGAAACTGCTCGACGAGTCCGAAGTCGAAGTTCGCAGGCGAGACGGCTGAAATGACGTCAGCGCCCGCGATCACAGGCACAAATAGACACAGAAGGACCGCCAACACGACAGATTTTGGGCGCATGGCGATAGTATGCGCCCGAAAGTGCCGATCGGCACGCAAAAGTTACGTCGAAGATGAACGACCGCCTTCCTCGCTTCTTTCTCCCCTCAGATCTGGAAAGTCGCGGTTTCAGTCCTGAAACCGATCTCGGCGAGCCCGGAACGTATCCGTACACGCGCGGTCCGCAGGCGTCGATGTACCGCGGCAAGCTGTGGACGATGCGGCAGTACGCCGGCTTCTCCACCGCCGAAGAATCGAATCAACGCTACCGCTATCTATTGCAGCGCGGCACGACCGGACTCTCCGTCGCTTTCGATCTGCCCACGCAGATTGGAATGGATTCGGATGACGCGCGCGCACGCGGCGAAGTCGGCAAGGTGGGCGTGGCCATCGATTCGATCGCGGACATGGAAACGCTGCTGCGCGACATTCCGCTCGACGAAGTGTCGATCTCGATGACGATCAACGCGCCCGCGTCGATTCTGCTGGCGATGCTGCTCGTCGTCGCGGAGCGCCGCGGCACGCCGTGGACGAAACTCTCGGGCACGATCCAGAACGACATCCTCAAGGAGTACGCGGCGCGCGGCACGTACATCTTCCCACCGGCGCCTTCGCTGCGCATCGTCACGGACATCTTCGAATTCTGCGCGGCGCAGGTGCCGCGCTGGAACACGATCTCGGTCTCCGGCTACCACATCCGCGAAGCCGGTTCGACGGCGGTGCAGGAAGTGGCGTTCACGCTCGCGAACGGCCTGCAGTACGTCGCGTCCGCAGTGGCTCGCGGCCTCGACGTCGATTCGTTCGCGCCGCGCATTTCGTTCTTCTTCAACGCGCACAACGATTTCATCGAAGAGATCGCGAAGTTCCGCGCGGCGCGAAAGCTGTGGGCGAAGCTGATGCAGGAACGCTACGCACCGAAGGATCCGCGCTCGCTCGCGCTGCGCTTCCACGCGCAGACCGCGGGCTCCACTCTCACGGCGCAGCAGCCGGAGAACAACGTCGTGCGCGTGGCCTATCAGGCCATGGCCGCAGTGCTGGGCGGATGCCAGTCGCTGCACACGAATTCGCGCGATGAAGCGCTGGCGCTGCCGACAGAAGAATCGGTGAAGATCGCGCTGCGCACACAACAAATCCTCGCGCACGAAAGCGGCGTCGCGCAGACCGCCGATCCGCTCGCCGGCTCCTACGCCGTCGAATCGCTGACGCTCGACATCGAGCGCGAAGCGCGCACGCTGATCGAAAAAATCGACGCGATGGGCGGCGCCATGCAGGCCATCGAGTCCGGCTTCATGCAGCACGAGATCGGCGACTCCGCTTACGCCGCACAACGCGAGCTGGAAGAGAAGAAAGCGATCGTGGTCGGCGTGAACGATTTCATCGAAGGCGACGGCGCGTCGCTGCCGATCCTCACCATCGATGAAAGCGTGGAGCGCGATCAGGTCGCGCGCCTGCAGAACTTCCGCGACTCACGCACGGGCGATTTTCAGTCCGCGCTGCAACGCCTCGACACCGCCGCGCGCGGCACCGAAAACCTCATGCCCCTCATCGTCGACGCCATCCGCAACGACTGCACGATCGGCGAGATCGTGGCCACGTTGAAGGAGACGTTCGGGGAGCACGTGGAGAGCAGCTACTAAGCCTTCCCCTTCCACTCCTCCATCATCCGCACGAAATCCTCGAACAGATAAAACGAATCGTGCGGGCCGGGGGCGGCTTCGGGGTGGTATTGCACGGCCACTGCGGGCTCGCGCCGATGGCGGAAACCTTCCAGCGTCTGGTCGTTCAGATTGATGTGCGTGTACTCGACGTCGTTCTCGCTCAGCGTGTCGGGATCGACGGAGAAGCCGTGGTTCTGCGCCGTGATCTCCACCCGTCCGCTGCGCAGATCCTTCACCGGATGATTACCGCCGCGGTGGCCGAATTTCAGCTTGTACGTTTTGCCACCGAGGGCGAGGCCGAGGAGCTGGTGGCCGAGGCAGATGCCGAAGATCGGAACCTTGCCGATGAGGTGGCGGATGTTCTCCTGCGCGTACGTCACCGGCTCCGGGTCGCCCGGGCCGTTCGACAGCAGCACGCCATCGTATTTGCGGTTGAGGATTTCGTCGGCGTGCGTCGTGGCGGGATAGATCGTCACGTCGCAGCCCTGCTTCACGAGCTGGCGCAGGATGTCGCGCTTCACGCCGAAGTCGTACACCGCCACGCGCAGCTTCGACTCCGCGCCCGGCTCTTCGAACGGATACGGACGCAACGCCGTAACGCGCTGCACGAGATCGAGTCCTGCCATCGATGGCGCACGTCGCAGCTCTTCGACGAGCGAGTCGACGCCGCGCGACGCATCGGTGGTGATGATGCCGCGCATCGCCCCTTCATTGCGGATCTTGCGCGTCAGCGCGCGTGTATCGATGCCGGCGATCGCCGAGATGCGGTGGCGCTCGAAGTATTCGCCGAGGGGCATCTGCGAATGCGCATTCGACGGCTCGCGCACGGCGTCGCGCACGACGAATCCCGCGACCTGCGGCGACTCGCTCTGCTCCACTGCCCGCTCCACGCCGTAGTTGCCGATGTGCGGGTACGTCATCACGACGATCTGGAAGCGATACGAGGGATCGGTGGCGATCTCCTGATACCCGGTCAGCGAGGTGTTGAACACCACTTCGCCGATGGCGTCCGCCGTCGCGCCGAACGCTTCGCCTTCGTACACCGTGCCGTCTTCGAGAACCAGTCGTGCCGTAGTCATGGACCGGCGCGGATTATATGGGCATCGCTACTCGTACCGTAGCGCCGTGACGGGATTGAGCCGCGCCGCGCGATACGACGGAACGATCGTGGCCAGAAACGACACGACGATGGAGAAGCTGGCGATGATCAGCAGGTCGCTCCCCCGCGTCACGAACGGGATCGACGACACGAAATACACCTCGGCGATCTCCGGCGGGAACGACACCAGTTCGTAGCGCGTGATGACCCAGCAGATGAGCGAGCCGAGGATCATCCCGGTGGCGGTGCCGGCCAGCCCGACCATCGTGCCGTACCAGATGAAGATGCGGCGCAACATCTTCGGCTCCGCGCCCATCGACGCCAGAATGCCGATCTCTCTGCGCTTCTCGTGCACCGTCATGATCAGCGTGGAGACGATGTTGAACGTGGAGACGAAGACGATCAGGCCGATGACGATGAAGAGCACGAGCTGCTGCACCTGCAGCATCGAAAAGAGCGCGCGATTCATCTCGCGCCAGTCGCTCACCGCGTAACGGCGCTCCGTGCGTTTCTCGATGGCGGTGATGACGCGATCGATGTCGGCGCCCGGCACGAGTTTCACTTCGATCAGATTCGCGGCGGTGCGCGAGCCGGCCAGCCGCTGTGCGTCGCGCAAATCGATGAAGAGCCAGCGCGCGTCGAATTCATAAAAGCCGGTGGAGAAGACGTTCGTGACGAGGAACGTGGAGGTCTGCGGCATGAAACCTTCCTCCCCCGTCGACGGCACGGTGACGCTGATGGCGTCGCCCTGCTTCACGCCGAGCCGCGTGGCCAGATACTTGCCGACGGAGACGCCCGCTTCGCCGGCCGCGGTATCGAACGTGCCGCGCGGTCCGACGATGCGCGCGAGCGTTGGCGTGGTGCGTCCGCGCTTCGGTTCGATCCCTTTCAACATCACTTCCGTGCCGGTGGTGTTGCTCTCCGTCGTCACCACGGATTGTTGGAAGAGCACCGGCGATGCTTCGGCCACACCTTCGGTTTCGCCGAGCACGCGCGTGAGGCGCGTGGTGTCGCCGATCGGACCGCCGATGGAGTAGACGAAGACTTCCGCGTTGCCGCCGAGGAGTTTGGTCTGCAGATCGCGGCGATAGCCCGTCATCAGCGCCATCGAGATCACCAGTGCCATGACGCCGATCACCAGGCCGAAGATGGAGACGAGACCGACCGCCGAGACGAGGCGATCGGTCGGGCGCCGGAGGTACCGCCACGCGATGCGGCGCGGAAGATTCATGCGGCGCGAAGCCTAGCAGACGCTCACGGCACACGCCGCAGCGACACCCGGAAGGGATACAGATGCCGCAATCCCTCGGGCGCCGCGTACGCGATCATCGTTCCGTTCAGCGTTTCGCCACGGCGCACGAGGCGCAGCAGCACGTAGCCGCCGGGCTTCTGCGCGATGTCCGCGCCCGGCAGCGTGGCGGCGAAGGTGCCGAGCAGCAGATCGCCATTCACCAGCGCTTTGAATGTCGATTCGCGCGGCAGCAGGTCATTCGCGGCGCGATCGGGAAAGACGACGGTGATCTTGCCGCCCCCGTCGAAGGTGAGCGCGCAGCGCAGCGGCGCACCGTCGACGGTGAGCGTGCCGTCCCACTTGCCGCGATACGCCGCCTGCGCGTCGTACGGCGAAAAGCCTTCGGTCGGATCGAACGTCAGCGGCTGCATCGAAGGATCGACGCGCGCGATGAGCTGATTGGAGATCGATTGCGCGACGTCGTTGCGATCGTTCGCGTTGATGACGACGGCGGCGACGATGTCGCGCTCCGGCAGCAGCACGAGCAGCGAGCTCGCACCGGGCATCCCGCCTTCGTGCCAGACGACGCGCGTGCCGTTCGCCGTGGTGCGGAAATACCAACCCAGGCCGTAGTGCGAGGAGTTGTAGTACGGATAGAGCGCGCCGGGCTCGACGTACGTGCGCATCGTTTCGCGCGTCGCGTTCGAGAGCAGCGTGGCGCGGCGATCGAGATGGAACATGCCGAAGCGCAGGAGATCGTGCACGCTCGCGTAGAGATTGCCCGCGGCCGGCGTGTCATTGAGCGTGTCGGGCAGCGGCTTCCCTTCCATATCGAACTTATGCGCGTAACCGGCGGGCGTGGATGCGGCCGTGATCAACGCGCTTTCGCGCAGGCCGAGCGGGCGAAGCACTTCCGATTCGAGCAGCTGCGCGAGCGGCTGGCCGCTCTGCACTTCGAGAATGTGGCCGAGCAGGCCGTAGCCGAGGTTGGAGTACTCGGAGACGGTGCCGGGCGGGTGCGCGGTGAAGCCGTAGCGGCCGAACATCGCTGCCAGATCGTGCGTCGGCGATGGCTCGTCGCTCCAGCGAATCGTGGCGTAGGTCGGTAATCCGGACGTGTGATTCAGCAGCTGGCGCACGGTGTAGGTGTCGCTCGCCGGAATCCAGCCGTCGGCATACCGCGCGGCCGGAGCATCGAGATCGATGCGGCCTTCCTCCGCGAGACGCATGACCAGCGTGGCAATGAACGGCTTCGTGACCGACGCCAGCGGATACGGCGTGTGCACGGTGGCGCGAACGTTCGCATCCGCGAAGCCGGCCGCACCTTCGTGCACGACGTGGCCGTTCTGCGCGATCGCGAAGGCGACGGAGGGGATGCCCTTCGCCAGTTCCTTCCCGATGTTCGCGTCGAGGTCGCGATAAGCGGCACTGCGGCAGGAGGCGAACAGCAACGACGACAGCAGCACTGCCCCGCAAGTGAAGGTCCGTCGCACGATCATCCTTTCTCCGGCTTGGTAACGAATAGCGCGTAACTGGCGATGGTGAGCAGCAGGAAGAACGCGAGCGCCAGCCACGGCAGCTGCGTGACGGCGGCGAACTGCGCGCCCTTCGGCTTGTCCTTGACGTAATGAATGATCGTGAAGCTGTAAGGCCACCAGATGGCGTAACGCGACGAAACGAGCGCCAGCGCGCCGACCCAGGCCAGGAAGCCGATGCCGATCGGCATCAGCACGTTCTGCGAGCGCAAAGCCATCAGGTACTGCGCGGCGAGAATCGGCAGCGCCGCCAGAAAGTACAGCGCGTTTTCACGCAATAGCGGCAAATCCCAGAACTCGCCGTGCGGACGAGGCACGCCGGGAACGAGCCAGTGCGGAATCATTCCGGCCAGATAAATGCCCGCATTGAAGATGAGCAGAAACTCGATGAGCATCAGCACAATGACGGCGAGCTTGGACACGAAAATCACCGCGGCGCTGATCGGTAGCGTATGCACCTGTTTCCACGCGTTGCTCTTGAACTCGATTTGCGTAATGAGGCTCGTCGCGAGAATCGCACAAAGCGGCAGAAAGAAAACCGCCATCGATTCCCAGCACGCGCGCCACATCGCCGGCCAGAAACCAGCCGCCGCATAAACCTTCGGCAGACCGTGATAATGCGTCAGCCGCACCATGGTCACAATGGCTGGCGTGAAGAGGCTTCCGCCGAGAATCAGGACTGACGCGAAACTGCGCTTGCGCTTCAGCCATTCGCTTTGAAAGGCATGGACGAACGTCACGCGGTCTCCCTCACCAGGTCGAGAAATATCGTTTCCAGATCATTGCGCACGCTGCGGATCTCATAGACGTCGACGTTTTGCGCCACGAGGCGCCGGTTCAGTGCGGCGATCCGTTCGCCGCTCATAGGAACAATCACGATTTCGTCGTCCTCCAGTTGCGCGTTCACACCTTCGTCACAAAGCGCAGCCACCGCGGCGCGGTTGTCGCTGGTCGAGATCCGCACCGACCGCACTTCCTGCCGGTGCCGCCGCAGTTCCTCGATGCTTCCCTGGAAAAGCAACTTTCCGCGACCGAGCACGCCAACATGCGTCGCCACGCGATCGATCTCGGATAGCAAATGGCTCGACACGAGAATCGTGCATCCCTGCCGCCGATTCAGCTCCCACAGCAGATTGCGAATCTCGATGATCCCCTCGGGATCCAACCCGTTCGTCGGCTCATCGAGCACGATCAGCTCCGGCCCATGCAGCAGCGCCATGCCGATGGCGAGACGCTGGCGCATGCCGAGGGAGAATTGCTTTGCGCGCTTGTTTCCCGTGTGAGCGAGGCCGACCAGCTCGAGCACTTCGCCGATGCGCCGTTCCGGACAGCGATGAATCAGCTGCAAAACGCGCAGGTTCTCGGCGGCGGTGAGGTGATCGTAGAGCGAAGGACTCTCGATCATCGAGCCGATGCGCCGCAGAATGGCGATGCGATTGCGGTCGAACCGCTCGCCGAAAATCGTGATCTCGCCCTGCTGTTTCTGGAGGAGGCCGAGAATCAGGCGCAGCGTGGTTGTCTTGCCGGCGCCGTTGGGTCCGAGGAAGCCGTAGATGCTGCCGGCCGGAACCTGCATGCTGATGCCGCGCAAGACGTCGTGGGTGGCGAAGCGGTGGTGGAGGTCGTGCGTTTCGAGACAGTGCATAGGAAGTGACTTTAACTAAGAGTTAAACTAACATCGCACTGTAGCGAGGGTCAAATGAAATGTGAGGACGTGTGAAAAACGAGGCGACGGCATCATTGCAGCAGCACAGCGCGCGCATGCGCACGTTCGTCACCGCGCTGTGGGCGGTGTGTCTTCTGCTCGTGCTCGGCGAGCGCTTCAGTGCCGCCACCATTCGCGCCGTACAGAGCGGCTTCGCTTCTGACGCAGTGCGGCATTTACTCTGTCAGGCGGCGTCCGCGATTCCGGAAGCGCTGTTCTTGTGGGGATTGTGGGGCGTCCGCGCGGCATTGGCGGCGTTCGCGCGCGGCGAGCTGTTCGCGGCACCGATGACGAAGATGCTCGAGCGCGTGGGCATCCTGCTCGTCTGCGGCTCCGCGGTCCGCGTGCTGGTCGTACCAGGCATTTGCCGCCTGCTCGGCTTCAATGCCGGCTACTGGATCGCTTTCGACGCGGGAGCACTCGTGATCGGCGCGATCGGCCTCGCGCTCAAAGCGATCGCCGGCGTGCTGCGCCACGCTTCCATGATCCAATCCGAGCTCGACGAGATCTTCTGATGCCGATCGTGATCACCATCGACCGCGTGCTCGCCGACCGCAAAGTGAAAGCGAAAGACATCGCCGCCATGATCGGCGTGAGCGAAACGCATCTCTCGCTCTTCCGCGGCGGAAAAGTGAAAGGCGTCCGCTTTTCCACGCTGGCGCGACTCTGCGCGGCGCTCGATTGCCAGCCAGGCGAGTTGCTGGCTTACGACCCAGATCCGGCGGATTTGGAGATTGACGACGAGTAGCTGACCGACGGGAGGCCTCCGGCGGCCGGGCCACGGGCCCGGACCCGTTGGTTGGCCTAGCCTCCGCCGACACTGTCGCGCGAGTTGGCAGTGAGCGTGCGGCGGAGGCTAGGCCAACCAATGGGGTCCGGGGCCAATGGCCCCGGCCGCCGGAGGCCCCCGGTCGTCACTCCCGGACGATCCGCCCCTCCACGTCCTTCTCCACCGTGCCCACGCTCCGCACGTACGCTTCCGTAGCCGCACGCAGGTCCGGCGCTTCGGCGATCTTCGGCGGCCGCCGCGCGTCGCTGAAGATCTGGTATCCGTCCTCGGTGCCGCGCTGGTAGAGGAAATCGACGGTCGTGGCGGTGTATGTCTTCGCGGGATCGAGCGGCTGCCCGCCGATCTTCACATCCGTGACGACGTAGTGATCGCCTTCCTTGTGGTAGCGATAGGTGAAGCCGGAGATTTGCAGAAAACGTCCGTCGCCGGCGTCCACGCGCGAGATCGAATTGGCCAGCATCTCCAGCAGCTCGCTCCCCTTCAGCGGAAACGAGACGAGATCGTTGTTGTAATAGAAGATCCCTTCCATGTCGTAGCTGGTGATCGGCCCGGGCGGGATGTTGTCATTGATGCGGATGCCGCCGCCGTTCAGGAAGGCGATGTCGGTGCCGAGCTTCGCGCGCGCCACGTCGGTCAGCAGATTGCCGAGCGCCGTTTCGCGTCCGCGCACGGCCGGCTCCACTCCTTCCAGCAGGTACTTCGTGCGGCCGAGGGTTTCGTTGCCGCCGAGTTTTGTGGCGAGAGTGGTCATCCAGGTTTGCACCGTCGCGTCGATCGCGCTGTCCTTCGGCATCGTCGTGTCCATGGCGATGCGCAATGGCGCGGTGCGGGCGGGGCCGGTGGCGGGCACAGTCACGTCGTAGACGATCACGCTCTTCGCGTCCGCATCCGCTTTCGTGATCCAGGTGTTGCCCGCCTTCTGCTGCGCGAAGAGATGATCGTGGCCGCCGATGATCAGATCGACGCCCGGCACGCTCTGCGCGAGCTTCACGTCGTCCGCCATGTCCTCGTGCGTCACGCCGACGATCACACGCGCGCCTTGCGACTGCAGCTGCGTCACGGCGTCGCGCGCGGCCGCGAGCACGTCGGTTGTCGACGCGTATTTGTTGCCCGCGCCACCCGGATAGAGCACGCCGAAGAAGCCGACGCGCGTGCCGCCGATGTCTTCCACCAGCGTGCGCGGAACGCCGGGAAACGGCTGATCGCATTTGCCCGCGCTGTCGCAGCGATTGGTGTTCGTGGCGATCCAATGAAACTGCGAATCCGCGAGACGCGCCAGAAGGATGTCGGGCGTGCTCTTGTCGAATTCGTGATTGCCGAACGTCACGATCAGCCGCTCGTCCATCGCCTGCGCATCGCCGTCGAGCCGGTTCAGCACGTCGACCATCGGCCGCGCGTCGAGATACTTGCTCATCACCGACGGATACAACGCGTCGCCCGCGTGCAGCACGAGCACCGGCGTGCCGTCGGATTCGAGCAGCTCGCGCAGCCAGCGCACGCGCGCCAGGCCGCCGGTGGCACCGGCGTCGAGCCCTTCCACTTTATAGACGTCGTTGATCTGCAGGATCTTGAAGCGCGCCGCCTGCGGTGCCGCGGCAGTCTGTTGCGGCGGCAGCGTGGCGCACGAAACGAACGTCAGCGCGAGAAGAGCGGCGAAGACAACCATGCGGCGCATGGCCGCATTTTACGGCGCGTCCGCCGCGCGGGCCGCGTTACACGCGATCGCGAGCGCCGTCCGCGCCGGCGTGGCGCGCGCAATTCGCGCAGCAGTACATCGCGCCGTTGGCTTCGATGCCGTGGCCGATGATCATGCAGCCGCAGTGCGCG
The DNA here is from genome assembly GCA_035688915.1 of Thermoanaerobaculia bacterium. GTDB lineage: Bacteria > Acidobacteriota > Thermoanaerobaculia > Gp7-AA8 > Gp7-AA8 > DASSMK01. The sequence goes on along the minus strand of DASSMK010000252.1, from coordinate 5,657 downwards.
CATTTTGGCGCGAGCTTATGGATGGCGCACTCGAAGCTGTCGAACGTCCCGCCGCCGCCCGGCCCGGTCACCTGGAACGCTTTGTCGTACTCGTTGCCGCAGACATCACACTTGGCCATCGTTGCCTCCGCGCGAACGTTCTGCATGGAGCGAGCCGCGTCATAATCCGCGCTCCATGAAACGCCTGCTCGCGCTCCTCGCGCTTTTCACCACCGCCGCGTTCGCGCAGATCCCCTCACCGTCCGGCTTTCTCAAGATGCCGGTCGGCGCGGACAAAACGCTCGCCGATTACCGGCAGATCCGCGATTACTTCCGCGCGCTCGACGCCGCCTCCCCCCGCGTCGATGTCGAAGTCATCGGCAAGACCACCCTCGGCGAAGAAATGTTCATCGCCGTCATCTCGTCCGAAGAAAACCTGCGCAACAAAACGCGGCTGCAGGAGATCGCGCGCAAGCTCGCCGATCCGCGCGGACTCTCCGACGACCAGGCCAATGCGCTGATCCACGAGGGCAAATCGATCGTGCTGGTCACGTGCAACATCCACGCGACGGAGATCGCGGCGAGCCAGATGGCGATGGAGTGGGCGTACGCGCTCGCCACGGCGAATGATCCGGAAACGAAACGCCGGCTCGACAACGTGGTGCTGCTGCTCGTGCCGTCGCTCAATCCCGACGGCCAGATCATGGTCACCGACTGGTACCGCAAGTACGTCGGCACGCGCTACGAAGGCGGCCGGCTGCCGTTCATCTACCACCACTACACGGGCCACGACAACAATCGCGACTGGTACATGCTCACGCAGATCGAGACGCGGAACGTGAACCGCGTCATCTACCGCGAGTGGAACCCGCAACTCTTCGTCGACGAGCACCAGATGGGCGACGAAGGGCCGCGCATGTTCATCCCGCCGTTCGCCGATCCGGTCGATCCCGACGTGCATCCGCTGATCTGGCGCGAAGCGAATCTGGTCGGCTCGAACATGGCCTTTCGCCTGGAGCAGGCCAACAAGAGCGGCCTGATTTACGGCTACTCGTTCGATGCGTACTGGCTCGGCGGCACGCGCAACACCGGCTGGTGGAAGAACATCACCGGCCTCCTGCTGGAGACCGCGTCGGCGCGCATTGCCTCACCGGTGAACGTCGATGCGACGGAGCTGCGTGGCGGCACGAAGGGACTCATCGAATACAAGGCCACCATCAATCATCCCAACCCGTGGAAGGGCGGTGTCTGGCGGATGCGCGACATCATGGATTACGAGCGCATCGCGTCGGACGCGCTGCTCGAAACGGCCGCCGATCGCCGCGAGGATCTGCTGCGAGACCTGCTGGTGCGTGCACGCAGCGCCATCGCCACCGCCGGACCGAACGACGCATATCGCATTCCGAAAGAGCAGTTCGACTGGCCCACCGCGCAGCACCTCGCCTGGCTGATGAACGAGCACAACGTCGAAGTGCGGCAATCCGCGAATGGCGATTACTGGATTCCGCTCGCGCAGCCGTACGCGAAATTCATCACGGAGCTGATGGAGCCGCAGCGCTATCCGGAAGTGAAGCTGCAGCCGGGCAAAAGCATCCTCGAGCCGTACGATGTCGCCACCTGGACGCTGCCGCTGCAGATGGGCGTGCGCGTCGAGCGCGCCGCGATGCCGGCAGGCACGACGCGCGTCACGGAAGTGAAGCCGGAGACGAAAGCAGCGGTGAAGCGGCTGCAGGCGCTGGCGAAGAAACCGCGCGTCGCCACGTACAAAGGGTGGAACGCGTCGATGGATGAAGGGTGGACGCGCTGGGTGCTCGACACCTACGGCGTGAATGTCAAAGGAATCTCCCCGCAGGAGATTCAGAAGGGACCGCTGCCGTTCGACGCGATCATCCTGCCCGACGTGCGCAAAGAGGTGATCGCCACCGGACGTCCAAAGCTTTCCGACAACGCGATGAAGTACAACGAGGAGCTGCCGCCGGAGTATCGCGGCGGACTCGATAAGAGCGGCAGCGACGCGCTGAAGAAATTCGTCAGCGACGGCGGGACGCTCATCGCGTTCGGCGACAGCTGCGATTACGTGATCGACGAATTCGCGCTGCCGGTGCGCAACACGCTGGCGAACGCGAAGGCGGAGGACTACTCGAATCCCGGTTCGCTCGTCCGCTTGAAACTGCGCACAGATCATCCGGTCACCGCGGGGATGCCGGCGGAAGTGGCGGCGTTTCAGGACGCCGCCATCGCCTTCGAAACGACGGCGCCCGGTCCGGAGATGCAGCGCTGGGTCCTCGCGACGTACCCGGACGATGCACGCGATGTGTTGCTGTCGGGCTGGATCTCGGGCGCCGAGAAGCTGACACGCAAAGCAGCGGCGGTCGCGCTCACTTACGGCAAAGGAAAGATCGTGCTGCTCGGTTTTCGCCCGCAGCATCGCGGCCAGACGCACGCCACCTTCCCGCTCGTCTTCAATGCCATCGTCTGGTCGGTGCAGGAGTGATCATCGACCAATACATACCGCGCGCGCAGTTCTCGGAGCGTCACACCATCCGCGTGCGCGCCACGCAGGAGCGCACGTTTCAAGCCATTCGTGAAGCGGATCTCGCCGCGTCGCCGGTGGTGAAGATGCTCATGGCGTTGCGCGGCATGACGCGGCTCAAGAAGCGAACGGTCGGCTCGACGTTCTCGCTCGTCACCGTCGACGCGCCGCGTGAGTTGGTGATCGGATTGGAAGGCTCGTTCTGGCAGCCATTCTGCGCTGTGCAGCCCGTCACCGCCGCGACGTACGGCACGACGCGTCCGCCGAACACCGCGCTGGCCGCGTGGAACTTCACGGTCACGCCGGAAGGCGATGCGTGCGAGGTCGCCACGGAGACTCGCGTCGTTTGCTCCGATGCCGCGGCGCGCCGCAAGTTCCGCATCTATTGGACCTTCATCCGCCCGTTCAGCGGCTTGATCCGCCGCTTCATGCTGCGCACCATTCGCGCGGAAGCGGAACGCGCATGAGAATCATCATCGCCGTCGCGTTTCTCATCGCCATCGTGCTCGCCACGATCTTCTTCGCGGCCATCGCCAAGAGTCTGATCAACCGCAGAAAACGGCGATGAACGGCGTCTACGAAGAAGATCTGGCGTGGGTGCATCACGCCGGCTTCAGCGCCTTTGCGCGCCGCGCCGCACCTGGTGTGATCGCCATGCTCCGCAAGCACGGTGTCGCGAACGGATTCGTCATCGACGCCGGCTGCGGCAGCGGTTTCCTCTCCAACGCTCTCGCCGGCGCCGGCTACGAAGTCCTCGGCATCGACATCTCGCCCGCCATGATCGCGCTCGCAAAAGAATGTTGGAGCGGCGGGCGCCTCGCCCGCCGAGGCTCTGGCGAAAAGGCCGGCGGGCGAGGGCGCCCGCCGCTCCACTTCGAAATCGCTTCGCTCGCCGATCCTCTTCCGCGCGCCGACGCCGTCATCGCCATGGGCGAGATCGTCAACTACTTGACCGATCTCGCGCCGGTCGTCGCGCAGCTCGACACGCGCCTCTTCATCTTCGATGCGGCCGAGGTGCATGTGCCGCACGATTCGCAATGGGCGGGCGATGCATGGTCGGTGCAGGTCGCGAGAGACTTCGATCCCGCCACCCGTCTGCTCACGCGCCGCATGACCATCTTCCGCGGCGAGCGCCGTTCGCGCGCCACGCACGTGCAGCGCCTCTACACGTCCGAAGAACTGCAGCTCATGCTGCGCGCCGCGGGCTTTCGTGTCAGCGTTCGCCGCTCGTACGGCACGGTGCACCTGCCGCCCGCGCACCACGTCTACGTCTGCACGCGAACGTGACACGTCTTTTGCTACGTGGCGCTCGTGACGAAACGCACCGAAGCCATCCTCTTCGACATCGACGGAACGCTCGTCGATTCCAATGACAAGCACACCGACTGCTGGGTCGAAGCGTTCGCTCATTTCGACAAAAAGTTGGAATGGGACACGATCCGCATGCAGATCGGCAAAGGCGGAGACCTGCTCGTGCCGGACATGCTGAACGCGCGCGAAATGCGCCGTTTCGGCGAGAAATTGAAGAAATATCGCGGCGAGCTGTGGAAGCGCAGCTACATGGAATCGGTCCAGCCGTTCGACGGCGTGATTGACGCGCTGCACGCCGTGCACGACCGCGGCATCAAGCTCGCCTTCGCCTCCTCTTCCAACCCGGACGAGGTCGAGTACTATGTCGAGCTTCTCGGCGTCGGGAAGCTCCTGGAGGGCTCCACGTCGAAGGAGGACGCGCAGCTCTCGAAGCCATCGCCCGAAATTTTCGAAGCGGCGCTGGAGCAGGCCGGCAGCGATCCCGCGCGGACGCTGGTGGCGGGCGACACGCCATACGACATTCTGGCCTCGCATCGCGCTTCGCTCGCATGCGCCGCGGTGCTCTGCGGCGGGTTCCCGCGCGACACGCTGACGAAGGCCGAGTTCCTCTTCGAAAACGTCGCCGACCTGGTTTCGAACCTCGCTACGATCGATGAGTACTTCGCCCACGAATGACATGCCCACGGTGCACCGCCGCGCCATCATCGTCGACGGACATTGCGATACGCCGTACCGGATCTTCCGGCACAACGTGCACCTCGACGAGCACGACACGGAGGCGCAGGCGGATCTGAAAACGCTGCGCGCGAGCGGCATCACGGCCTCGTTCTTCGCCGCGTACGTGCCGCCGTTCTACGCCAATCGCGGCGCCGCGCAATTCGCGTATCGCCTCATCGAGATCATCCGCACCGAAGTGGAGCGGCTGCCGCACGAGCTGACGCTCTGCACTGACGCCGCCGGCATCCGCGCCGCGAAGCGCGACGACAAGATCGCGCTGATGATCGGCGTGGAAGGCGGCCACGCCATCGAAGATTCGCTCGACACGCTGCGCGAGCTGTACGCGCGCGGCGCACGCTACATGACGCTCACGCACGTGAACACCAACAACTGGTGCGATTCGTCCGGCGACGCTGCGCGCCACAACGGCCTCACCGATTTCGGCCGCGAAGTGGTCTCGACGATGAACGACATCGGCATGATCGTCGACATCTCGCACGTTTCCGACAAAGCGTTCTACGACACCGTCGCGGCGACGCGCGTCCCGATCGTGGCCACGCATTCCTCGTGTCGCGCGCTCTGCCGCCATCCGCGCAATATGACCGACGAGATGCTGCGCACGCTCGCCGATCAGGGCGGCGTCTGCATGATCAATTTTTTCTCCGCGTTCATCAGCGACGATGTGGCGCAGGTGATCATGAACGCGCAGAAGCGCCCCAAGAAGCCCCGCGACGGCGACGAGCGCGGCCTGGGCGGCACCGAGGAGATGCCGGACGACCGCACCGACTGGGATGACTATTTGAAGTGGTTCAACACCCTCGGCTGCCCGCAGGCCACGCTCGAGCAGGTCGCCGATCACGTCATGCACGCGGTGCAGGTAGCCGGCGTCGAGCACGTCGGCATCGGCAGCGATTTCGATGGCGTGCCGTCGCTGCCATCTGGCCTCGAGAGTGCGGCCGGTCTGCCGAAGCTGACGTCACTCCTGCTCTCGCGCGGCCTCTCCGAATCCGACATGGAGAAGATCCTCGGCGCGAACTTCATGCGCGTCTTCGACGCCGTGGAGGCGGGGCGGCGGTAGCGCGCTCTCGCGTTGCCCGTTGGAGCGGCGGGCGCCCTC
>DASSMK010000251.1:0-8038 GCA_035688915.1 Thermoanaerobaculia bacterium | reverse complement strand
CGGGCGAGGGCGCCCGCCGCTCCAACGTTGATCCATCAGCGGCGCGAGGAGCGCACGACCAGCCCCACGGCCAGCACGCTTGCCGCCGCGACGCCGAGGGTGATCCATGGGCTCGGCCCCTCGCTGTCGTACTTGAACTTCGCGGCCCAACCTTTTTCGCGCACGTAGTTGTCTGGTTTGCCGCGCAGCGCGTCGCCGATCATGCTCTCGAGCACGTCGATGCGGTTGGCCATCATCAGCGTCATCCAGCGGCGGTTCGTGGCTTCGCCGTACTGGTATGCGTAATCGCGAACGAGACGGGCCAGTCCTTTGGACGGGCAGGCCTCGCCGAAGACCGGAGTGAGGCCGGGCTGCTCATTGGACATGTAGATCTTCGTGTGCGGTGTCTGCCAGTGCTTCACGTTGCCGCGGAGCGTTTTCACGTCCGACGGCAGCTCGCGCGGCACGGCAGGGCGGTTGGCCGGATCGAGATCGGCGCCCCAGCCGTTGATGGTGCGCACGTCGCGCGGCACATGCTGCGTCGAATGTCCGGGTGCCGGCACGGCGTCTTCGCCGAGGGTGCGCTTTTCGGCGGCGGCGTCGAGCTGCTGCTTCGTCGGCCGCGTCGATTTCTGTTCCCACAAGGGGTCGGGTGCGAATGACATACGTCTCCTCCTTTTTACGCGGCGTTCGGAATCACGATCGGTTTGATGCAGCCATCGAGTTTGCTGGTGAAGACGCGATAGGCCTCGCTGATGTCTTCCAGCGGGAAGCGGTGCGTGATGATCTCGCTCGGCTTGATGCGGCCGGCGCGGACATGTTCGATGAGGCGCGGCAGCTGCCGGAGCACCGGCGTCTGATTGGCGCGCACGGTGATGCCTTTGTTCATGATGCTGCCGAGCGGCGCGAGATTCACGGGCGGACCATAGACGCCGATCATGACCACCGTGCCGCCTTTGCGGACGGAGTTCACGGCCCAATGGAAAGCCACGGAGCTGCCGGCCTGCACTTTCAGGCGCAGACCCATTAGCGTTTGCATCATGCTGCCGGAGGCATCGCAACCGACTGCGTCGATGGCCACGTCGGCGCCCACAAAGTCCGTGATCTTCTTGAAGTAGACGACGGGATCCTTGAGGCTGAGGAAATTCACGGTTTCGGCGGGACCGTATTTCGCGACGAAGTCGAGGCGATAGTCGAGATGGTCGCAGACGATCACGCGGCCGGCGCCCATCAGCCACGCGGAGCGGGCGGCGAAGATGCCGACCGGGCCGGCGCCGAAGATGAGCACGGTGTCGTTTTCCTTGATGTCGCCGAGCTGCGCCGCAAAGTAGCCGGTGGGGCAAGCGTCGGTGAGCATCAGTGCGTCGTCGTCTTCAATGCCTGCGGGGATGGGAACGGCGGCGACGTTCGCGTAAGGCACGCGGACGAATTCAGCCTGGCCGCCGTCGTAGCCGCCCGTGGTGTGCGAATAGCCGTAGACGCCGCCCACTGCGGTGGCGTTCGGATTGGTGTTGTGGCAATTGCCGTAAAGGCCGCGCGAACAGAAGTAGCAGAAGCCGCAAAAGACGTTGAACGGCACCAGCACCTTGTCGCCGGCCTTGACGTGCGTGACCTCGTCGCCCACTTCCTCGACGACGCCGATGAATTCGTGGCCGAACGTCGTGCCGACGCGCAGGTCGGGCATGAGGCCGTGGTAGAGATGGATGTCCGACCCGCAAATGGCGGCGCGCGTCACGCGCACGATGGCGTCATTCGGATGCAGGATCTCGGGGTCGGGTTTGTCTTCCACGCGGACGCGGAACGGTCCGCGATAAGTCATGGCTCGCATAGTTCGTTTTTCCTCCTGAAGCCCGTTTGCATTTGGTGCAAATGTGGTGCTGAAGACGTCCTGCTGAGCCATTTTTTTTGCATGTCGCGGCTCTGCCGCGCGCGGCTAAGATGCTGCCAACATGGCGGACAGGATCACGGCAAAACAGCGCGAAGAATTGCTCGACACGCTCGAGACGCGATTCGCGCGGAACGCGAAGCGGCATCCGAAACTGGAATGGTCTTCTGTCGCGGCGGCACTGCAGGCGAAGCCGGAGAAACTCTGGTCACTGCACCGGATGGAAGAAACCGGCGGCGAGCCGGACGTGGTGGGCTTCGACAAGAAGAGCGGCGAGTTCATCTTCTATGACTGTGCGGCCGACAGCCCGAAGGGTCGCCGCAGTCTTTGCTACGACGACAAAGCGCTGCAGTCGCGCAAAGAAAACAAGCCGCAAGGCAGCGCCGTGGCCATGGCTGCCGCGATGGGCATCGAGCTGCTGACGGAACAGCAATACCGCGAGTTGCAACAGCTCGGCGAGTTCGACACCAAGACGTCCAGCTGGGTGCAGACGCTGCCGCAAATCCGCAAACTCGGCGGAGCGATCTTCTGCGACCGCCGCTATGACACCGTCTTCGTCTACCACAACGGTGCGGAGTCGTATTACGCCGCGCGTGGATTTCGCGGATCGTTGCGCGTTTAGCGTCTGGATCGCGTCTCATCGATGACGTGAGCTCGGCCATTGGCGCGAAGAATGAACCTCCCGCTGTGGATTCATGCACTACCGATCGTTCCCTGCTGCGTGGCGGCACCCGTCGCCGGACGGTATGGGAATGATCAGGTGATCGATGCACCTGCAGGACTACCTCGCTGCCGCTTCGATGCTGATGGTCGTGGTCGGCCGGGACGAAAAGGTCGATTACATCAACCGCTACGGCTGCGAGCTGCTCGAATGCGAGCCGCACCAGGCGATCGGGTTGAACTGGTTCGACGTCTTCATGCCGGAGTCGGTGCGCGAAGCCCGTCGCGCCTACTTCCGCGCCATCATGAACGGCGAAGAGCCGATGCCGATCGGCACCGACATCCCGATCCTCACGTTCAGCGGTCAGGAACGGCTGGTCTCGTGGCGCGGCACCATTCTGCGCGACGCGAACGGCCAGGCGACGGGCGTCCTCAGCTCGGGCCGCGACATCACGGACAGCGTTCGCATCGAGCGCGAGCTGCGCGAATCGCGTGACGCGCTGGCCGCGCTGATCGAAGCCGCGCCGGTGGCAATCGCCGTCGTCGATCGCGAACGCCGCCTGACGCTCTGGAACCCTGCCGCCGAAGCGATGTTCGGCTACACCGCCGCGGAAGTCCTCGGCGGGCCGTCACCGGCCATTCCGCCGGAGCGGCAGGCGGAGTTCGACGCCAATTACCGGCAGCTGTTCGAGCGGTCGCGCGGCGTGACGATGGAATCGCAACGCCGGCACAAGGACGGGCACATCGTCGACGTCACTCTTTCCACTGTCGCGCTTCGTGATGCGTTCGGCGAAGTCACCGGCGCCGTGGGCATCATGATCGACCGGACAGAGCAGCATCGCGCAGAGACTCTGGCGCGCCGGACGGGCCGGCGTCTGGACTTGGTCGTCGACCAGATCCCGGCCGTGCTCTGGACGACCGATCGCGATCTGATCATCACTTCCGTCGCCGGAGCCGGTCTGCAGCGTCTCGGCATCGACGAGCCGTCCCTGCTCGGCCGTGCGGCGCTCGACCTGGCCGCCAATCGCGATCGCGTCGCTCCGGCGATGCACGCGGCGCTGGCAGGTTCGCCCGCCGAATACGAATCGGTATTTCACGACCGCGTACTGCAGACGCACGTGGAACCGCTGCGCGACGACGATGGGCAGATCGTCGGCACGATCGCGCTCAGTACGGACATCACCGAGCGCGCCGAAAGCGAGGCGGCGCTTCGCGAATCGACCGCACAGCTGCACGCGCTCAGCCAGCGGCTGCTGCAGGTGCAGGAAGAGGAGCGGATGCGGATCTCGCGCGAGGTGCACGACGAGCTCGGGCAGCAGATCACGGCTCTCCGGCTCGATGTGGCGCGCATGAAGCGCCGCGGTGCCGGAACGCTGAGCGAGGATATGGAGTCGCTGCTGCAGCAACTCGGCAATCTGCAGACCTCCGTCCGCCGCCTCGCCCATCAGCTCCGCCCGTCGACGCTCGATCATCTCGGCCTGACATCAACCATTGAGCAGACGGTCCGTGAGTTCGAAGGCTCGACCGGCATTCCGACGCGGCTCGAGGTGCCCGCAGAAGAGATCAGCATTACGGCGGATGTGGCCACCGCGGCGTTCCGGATTCTGCAGGAAGCCTTGACAAACATTGCGCGACACGCAAACGCGACGCATGTTGAAGTGAGCATCCGGGTCGAAGGAGAGCGTCTTCTGCTATCCGTTCGGGATGACGGGATCGGCGTTCCGGCCACCGGGCCGGGCGACCGCGCCTCGCTCGGCATCATCGGCATGCGCGAGCGCGCCGAGTCATTCGGCGGCACGCTGGTCGTGCAAGGCCGAGCCGGCGAGGGAACGACCGTGACGGCCACGCTGCCGCTGCGGCGAGAGCGCTAGCATGCGCGCGCTCGTCATCGAGGATCACGCCATCGTCCGGCAGGGATTGGTGATGCTGCTGCGCGAGTCGGCGCGCTTTGCGCGGATCGGCGAGGCATCCAACGCGGCCGAAGCGCGAGAACTGATCATGGCCGATCGCTGGGATGTCGCGTTGCTCGACATCTCCCTCGGCGAGTCGAGCGGCATGGAGCTGCTGCGCGAATTGCGAGTGCTCCGGCCGCAGCTGCCCATCGTCGTGCTGAGCATGCATCCCGCCGAGCACTACGCCGTGCGCGCGCTTCGCGAAGGGGCGTCGGCGTACGTCGAAAAAAGCGATCCGCCCGATCATCTGATCGAAGCTGTGCTGACCGCGGCCCGGCGGCGGCGCTACATCACGCCGCGCGTCGCCGAATTGCTGGCCAGCGAATTGACGGTCGCTTCGCGCGATCCGCACGAGCGCCTCACCGCGCGCGAGTTCGAAGTGTTCATCCGCCTCGCCGCCGGCCGCACGGTTTCGGAGATCGCCGAAGAGCTGGTGCTGAGCGTGAAGACGGTGAGTACGTATCGCACGCGCATCATCGAAAAGACCGGCCTGCGCAACAACGCGGAGATGATCCAGTACGCCATGCGCCGCGACCTGGTGTGACGCCGCAGATCCCGGCCGTAGGACTCCTCCGACAGGGCCGGGCGATCTCGTCCTACGCGCGAATCAGTCCATTTCCACTATTTCTGTCCCGCTCTCCGTCCCACACTCTTTCATGCGGGTTCGTCCGCCCGCACGCCGCATGGTCCGCGGCTTCAGAGAAACGTTGCGCTGGTAGGAGCCACACGGCTCGTACCGCTACGCAGACGGTGTAACTACGAAAGAGCTCACGTGTTGAAAATCGCTCAGGAGTATGTGGCTGTCATGACGCGAACCAACACCGCACGGCGACTGCCCGCGGCGTGCGGTGCGCTCGCGATCGCTGCCGGCCTCCTTGTGATCTTCGGCTGGTTGTCCGGCATGCCGGTGTTGAGCGGAGCAATCCCGTATCGGCAGGGGATGCGTTTCAACACGGCGGTGCTCTTCGTCTGCTGCGGTTCCGCGCTCCTGCTGATGGCGCGTGAGACGGCGCAGCGGCGCCGGTTCGCGGCCGATGCTCTGGCAGGCTTCACCTTTCTCCTCAGCGCCGCGGAGCTGGCGGAACGTCTCACGCCCGGCGTGTGGCGCTTCGATGAAATGCTGTTTCCCGCGGCGCCGCCGATCTATCAACCCGGACGAATGAGCATGCTGGCGGCCATCGCCTTCATGCTGATTTCCTCTTCGATTCTGCTGCGTGCGCGGCCGGCGCAGCTGGCGCATGCAGGTGCGCCGCTGCGGCGCGATCCGCGCGATCGCGTGGCGCACGCACTCGTCGATTGCTCGAATCTCATCGCGCTCTCCGTGCTGTTCGGCTACCTCTACGGCGCCGGGTCGTATCTCGAGCAGCGCGACGGCGTGGGCATGATCCTCTCCACCGCCGTGCTGTTCCTGATCGTCGGCGTCGGCATGACGGCCACGCACGGCGATCACGGCTGGATGGCGATCTTCTTCAGCCGCCGCACCGAGGCCTCGCGCGTCGTGCGGCAGCTCGTGCCGGTGGCAATTCTCGCCATCGCCGCGGCGGGCGTGCTGCGCGGAGCGGGTGAGGCGTCCGGCTTGTTCAGGAAGGAAGTGGGGCTGGCGCTCTTCAGCGTCACCGTGGTGGTCGGCTTCATCAGCGTGATGGTGTGGTTCGCGTGGCAGCTGGACCGGTCGGAAGAAAAGCTGAACGCACGCGAGCGCGAGCTGCTGGACAGCCAGGAACGTTTCCGTCTGGTGGCCCGCGCGACAAACGACGTGATCTTCGATTGGGATCTCACGACGCAGTCCGTCTGGTGGAGCGAGGCGCTCACGCGCGTGCTCGGCTGGACGATGGACGACGTGCAGCCGGGAAACGACTGGTGGCTGGCGCGCATCCATCCCGACGATCGTCCGCGCATTGCGAAAGCCATCGAAGACGGACTGCGCGGCCGCGGCGACTCCTTCAGCCGCGAGTACCGCGCGCAGAAGAAGGACGGCAGTTACATTCACGTCCTTTCGCGCAGCCTCATTCTGCGCGACGCCGACGGCACGCCGAAACGGAGCATCGGCGTGTTGCTCGATGCCACCGCGCAGAAGCTCGCGCAGCAGCAGCTCGAGTATGCGCGCGAACTGCTGGAAGAGAAGGTTGCGCAACGTACCGCGGAGCTCGAACGGACCGCGCTGGCGCTGGCCAACAGCAATCGCGAGCTGGAGGCGTTCAGCTATTCGGTATCGCACGATCTCCGCGCGCCGCTCCGATCGCTCGACGGCTTCAGCCGCGTCGTGGTCGAGGAGTATGCGGACCGCCTCGACGATCGAGGCCGCGACTATCTCCAGCGCATCCGTGCTGCCGCGCAGCGGATGGGCCGGCTCATCGACGATCTCCTCGGCCTCTCGCGCGTGACACGCAAGGATCTGGAGCGGCACCGCGTCGATCTCAGCTCGCTCGCGCGGCGCACGGCCATGGAGCTCTGCCGCCTCGAGCCGGAGCGGCAGGTCGCATTTTCGATCCAGGACGATCTCGTGGCGGAAGGCGACGGGCAACTGCTGCAGCAGGTGTTGGAGAACCTGATCGGAAACGCGTGGAAATTCACCGCTCGGAAAGCGGGCGCGCACATCGAGTTCGGCGCGACGGAGCGCAACGGTCAGCGCATCTTTTTCGTACGTGACAACGGTGCCGGTTTCGAGCCGGCCTACGCGCACAAGCTCTTCATCGCATTCCAGCGGTTACACGCCATCAACGATTTCCCGGGCAACGGCATCGGGCTGGCCACCGTGAAGCGCATTCTCGCGCGCCATGGCGGCGACATCTGGGCGGAGGGTGAGCCCGGACAAGGAGCGACGTTTTCTTTCACGCTCCACTCAAAAAGGTCGAATGAACAAGAAAATACTGCTGGTTGAAGACAATCCGGACGACGTGGAGCTGACGCGGCACGCGCTCGTGAAGAGCAACATCGTCAACGAGCTGATCGTCGTGACCGATGGCGTCGAGGCGCTCCAATATCTGCGCGATCCGAACAACGCCATGCCCGCGGTGGTGTTGCTCGATCTGAAGCTGCCGCGCCTGGACGGCATCGAGACGCTGCGCGTCATGCGCTCCGAAGAACGAACGCGCCTCGTACCGGTGGTGGTGCTCACGTCCTCCGCCGAGGAGTCCGATCTCATCCAAAGCTATCGCCTCGGCGCGAACAGCTATGTCGTCAAACCGGTCGACTTCGAACAGTTCGTCGAAGCGACCAAACGCCTGGGCATGTACTGGCTGCTGCTGAACACCGCTCCCATTTTCGACACGAGACCCTGACCCCAATGAAAACGAAGCTCGCCCTGCTGCTCGTCGAAGATCGCGAAGATGACGCTCTGCTGGTGACCGAGGAGTTGCGACGTGCCGGTTTCGATCTCGACTGGATGCGCGTCGAGTCGGCGAGTGAGACCGCGCACGCGTTGAAGAGCAGATCGTGGGACGTCGTGATCAGCGACTTCTCGCTGCCCGCGTTTTCTGCGCCCGATGCGTTGATGGTCGTGCGGCAGCACGACCCCGACCTTCCGTTCATTCTCTGCTCCGGTGCCGTCGGCGAAGAGACG
>DASSMK010000250.1:0-10740 GCA_035688915.1 Thermoanaerobaculia bacterium | reverse complement strand
CCAGTACGTCGGTACTTCGTTCGGCACGACGTCGAAGCTGATGATCTTTCCAGCTTTGCCCTGATCGGCGAGCGCGCGCGCCATGCAGAGCGACGAGAAGCCGCGCGCCGTGCCGGTCTCGATCACGTTGATTGATGTGGCGTTGCTCTGCGCGGCATAAGCGGAGAGCGTGGAGTAGAGCACGCGGCCATGCAGGTACGAGAGCTCGCTCTTTTTGATCACGATCTGCGTGCGCAGCGCCAGATCGTCCATCCATTGCCGATCGATGGCGTAGCCGGTCTCGCGCTCGTAATCGGCCACCTCGCCCGGCGCAACGCTGCGCGCCTGTTCCCAGAGGCGCGTGAATACCTCGCGATCCACTTGCGGCGGATGATCGACGACGGTCGCAAACGGTGCGGTGGCGGCGTGGTCGATGAAAGGGAGGACGAGGCGTGCGAGGCGGGAAATCATAGAGGCTCCTGATGGATCGCTGTATTGACGGCGCGCATCATCGCACGATCATTCGCACGGCGGCGCCGCGAAAGTTTTCGTCGCGCTGACTTCGTCGATGAGAAAGTCGGCACCGTCCGCGGTGGCTGCGGCGAGGATCGTCATCGACGCGGGGCATGTCTCGTTGACGCCTTCGAGCCGCTCCCATTTGCCGGTCGTGGTCGACGTCGCATTCGCGAGCGGCACATGACCGTTGCCACTGCCGAGGTAGACGCGGCCGCGGCGGACGAAAACCCAGGCGGAGGTCATGACGCGCGGAGTGGCGTTGGCGCTGGGCCAGATCTGTTGCACGCCGCCATCGGCTCTGTTCGCGACCACGTGCAATGTGCGGCCGGACGGTCGGCGCTGCGACGACTCGATCGTAGCCGTGGCGCCGTTGATCGGCTGCCAACGATCGGCACCGGATTCGAATCGCGCGTTCGCGATGTTGTTGCGCCGTGGCTGATGCATTGCGGCCGCTGCGACATCGAGCCGCGCGCCGACGACGCGATACGCCTCCCAGCGCAGCGCGCCATCCGGGATGTCGAGGAGGATGGACGTGCCGGAGAATTCGCCCGCGCGGATGAAGTTTTTCAGCGCTGCGTCGCGCTGTCCCATCTTCGTTTGCATGATGCCGAGGGCGAGGTAGATTTCGGGACGTGGATTGTTGCGGAGCGCTTCCTCGTACATCGCCACCGCTGCTTCGTTGCGTCCGATCAACTCGAAGTTCGAGCCCGCCAGCATCTGCAGTGCGTAATCCGTTTTGCAACGCGCGAGGCAATCGGAAATCGCCACCGCGTTCGACATCGCCATCTCGCGCGAGCGGAACGAGCCCGCGTCTTTCCACGCGTCGGCGGTCAGCCGCGTCACGCGGCCGCGCACGTAATTGCAGTGGAATGGCGTCCAGACGAACCGGTAAAGCGCGATGCACGCGACGAGGACCACGAGCGCCGCGAGCGCCTTACGCCACATCGAGCTCTCTCCAGGCCAGACAGGCGGCGGCGAGGAACGCATACGTATAGGCGGGCGCGCCGAGCTGCAACGGGAACTGCGCGATCATCATGATGAAGACAGCCACTGCGAACGGCAGTGCGAAGAGTCGTGCGATGCGATCCTCTGCATTCGCAGCGCGGCGGCGGCGAAACGTGATCGCGCCGACGAGGACGATGGCGGCGATGACTGCCGCGTAGCCCGGCACACCCATCTCCGCCAGCAGCTGCAGGTGATCGTTGTGCGCCTCGGCGAAGTTCATCGGATTCGTAAGCGCCATGCCCGTGATGCGCGGATGGCGTTCGCCCAGTTCCAGGCGGTAATCCATGTAGTGGTACTTGTACGCACCGGGACCCACGCCGGCAATCGGGTGATCGGCGAACATCTGCCACGCCACGGCGAACGGCACCACGCGCCCGCTCACCACGTTGTTCCACTGCCCGGCGCCTGCGGCTGCGAGCACTTGCGAGAAGCGCTCGTGCGTCGGACGGAACGTGAGGATGGCGATCACGATCACCAGCGGTACAGCCACGGCGGCGGCGATGCCGAGCCGGCGGTGCCAGAAGATGGCGATGATGGTCGCCGCGATCGTGTACGCGCCAATCGCCGTCACCGTCTGCGTCATCAGCAAGCCGGCGAAGAGTGTGGCGGCGACGGCGGCGTAGAGGGCGCGGAACCGCGGCGCTCGCGCGGCCAGGACTAGCGCGAACAATGCAGGTACGGCGAGGTAGACGCCGAGATCGTCGGGGTTGCCGAGAAGCGCGTTGCGCATTTCGCGCGCGGTGGTCTTTTCGTCGAAGACCCACGGATTCCAGATGTGGAACGACTGGAGCGTCAGTACGATCGCGTTGATCAGCGCGGGGATGAATACGGCGGCGGCGACGAACTCGATGCGTACGCCGCGCAGCGCGTAGATCGAAACAACCAGCAGTGCGG
Source organism: Thermoanaerobaculia bacterium (assembly GCA_035688915.1). Classification (GTDB taxonomy): domain Bacteria; phylum Acidobacteriota; class Thermoanaerobaculia; order Gp7-AA8; family Gp7-AA8; genus DASSMK01. Next base: position 8,346 of record DASSMK010000250.1, on the reverse strand, counting down.
TGAGCGCGGTGCCCCACACCAGCGCGTCGACGCTCACGGCGCGGTTGGTGGATGTGAGCGTGGTCAGGATCGCCCACGCCACGCCGGCGGCGGCGATGATGGCGGGCGTGCGCAGACGACGGCGAGCGTCGTCGTCGAGCGGCAGCTTGCCGAGGAGCCAGCCGGTGAGGAAGAGGGTCGCTGCGACGATCGTCACGGCGTAGAGCACGAGCTGCTTAGGCAGCCGGAAGAGATCGTCCGCACCGGGAGAGATGAAGATCGGGACGATCGCCGCGCCGGCGAGCAGCAGCGCCGAAAGGACGCGCTGCCAGCGATTGCGCGCGGCAGTAAAGCTCAGTGTTTCGTGATCGGGTGCGTCTGGGGCGGGCTGGTCTCTCGGCTCACGTCGCCGTGACAATCTTCGACTCCTTCAGGACCGGAATCATACCGGTCTCGAGGAACTGTGCGGCGGCTGAGCTGGGCCGCGACTGGCGATGCACTTCGGCGATCGTGTACTCGGGGATGAACTCCGAGAGCACCGGCACAACGGCGCCACCGCCTGCTTCACACGCGGCGCGCATTCTGGCGATCCAGCGCTCCACCATCGCCGCATCGGGCTGCGCCGCGGCGGTGACGACGATCTGCGGATGAACGGTCGGTCTGACGGATTCGGCGCGCAGGCGGATTTCTTCAAACAGCTTCTCGCCCTGACGCAGGCCGGTGAAGACGATCGGAATCTCGTCCTCAGCGTGATTGGAGAGGCGGATGAGGTCGCGCGCGAGATCGACGATCTTCACCGGCTCGCCCATGTCGAGCATGAAGATCTCGCCCTGCTTCGCGAGCGTTGCGGCCTGCAGAACGAGCGAAACCGCTTCCGACGTGCGAAGAAAGTAGCGCGTCACTTCCGGGTGCGTGACGGTAATCGGGCCGCCGCGCGCGATCTGCTCCATGAACAGAGGAATCACGCTGCCGGAGGAGCCGATCACATTGCCGAAGCGCACAACTGCGACTTTCATCGAGCTGCGCTTGGCCACGTCGAGCAGCACGATCTCGGCGGCGCGCTTGGTCGCCCCCATCACGCTGCTCGGATTGATCGCTTTGTCGGTGGAGATGAGCACGAAGCGTTCGACGCCGGCCGCTTCGCAGATCTCGGCGAGCACGCGCGTGGCGAGTGTGTTGTTGCGCACGTACTCCGGCGGATTTTCTTCGCCGAGGGGAACGTGCTTGTGGGCGGCGGCATGGAGGACGATGTGCGGCTGCACGTTGTCGATCAGGTGCCGCATCGTCGAGGTCTGCTGCACGTCGACGAGCGCGTTCTGGATCTTCGAAGCCGCCCACGGCACATCGCGCGAGAGACGCTTGCGCGATTCGTAAAGTGCGTATTCGGAGCGTTCGGCAAGGACGAGGAGCTCGGGCTCGAACTGGAGGATCTGCGCGCAAAGCTCGCTGCCGATCGTGCCGCCGGCGCCGGTGACGATGACGCGCTTGCCGCGGAACATCTTCGACACCGGATCGCCGGGAAGATCGACGCGCGCGCGGCGCAGAAGATCTTCCACGTCGACGGGACGCAGCTGCGTGACGTGTACTTTGCCGCTCACCAGCTGATCCATGCCCGGGATGGTCTTGAAGCGGAGATCGGCGGTGGCGAGGTGATGGATGATTTCGCGGATGCGTTTGCCCGACGCGCTCGGAATCGCGATCAGCGCTTCTTCGGCGCCGGTCTCGTCGGCGATGCGGCCGACGTTGGAGATCGGCCCGCGCACCTGAATGCCGCGAATGAGTGAGCCCCACTTCACGCGCTGATCGTCGACGAATGCGACGACCTTCATGCCGAGCTGCGGACGATGTTCGATCTCGCGCGCCAGCGCTTCACCGGCGTCACCCGCGCCGACGATCAGCACGTTGGTGGTGGAGTCGGCGGGCTGTTCGCCGCGGAAGTGATCGCGGCTCACGCGCACGAGCACGCGCGCGCCGAAGAGCGTCAGTACCGTGAACGCCCAATCGATGACCAGAACGGTGCGCGGCGGGTGGAGCATCAGGGCATCGAGCGAGGCGAACGACGCGCCGTACCAGATGCCGAAGAGAAGAACCGTAGCTGTGGTGAGACCGAAAACGAGCCGAAGGACGTCGGTCATGCCGACGTAGCGCCACCAGCCGCGATAGAACTTGAAGAAGATACCGGTGACGAGCTGCACCGCCACGACGAGCGGGAGCGTGACTACGGCGTACTGCGTGAACGCGACGGGGATTTGAAAGTCGAAGCGGAGGAGAAACGCCAGCGCATAGCAGCCGGTGAAGACGATCGCGTGAAAGAAGGCGAGAACTGCCACACGGAGCGCCGTCACGCGGCTCAAGAAGTTTTTGTGCATATTGGCTGTCGGTCTCGCTGAATCGCTCCGCGCCGGCGGATTACGGCTCAGTACGTCATTATTGGGATCGAGCGATCATTATAATAAGCAGTAGATGCAGTTCAATCTAAATATTATCCGGAGTATTCGCCCGGCAATTTGTGAGCCGCAGCACAGTTCGCCGCGAATGCGTGCGTTAGATGCTGATCGATGCGGTCGTGCGAGAGGCTAAATCGCGCGCGAGCAGCGGTTTCCCGGCGCGCACCATGCGCGTGAAACGACCGCGCAGCCGGCCACGTCCAAGCCCCTGATGCAGTCGTGTTCTCAGCGGCACGCGGAACGGCAGCGCCGCGAATTCGCCGGGATCAAATTCGTACGGATGGCAGTACGCGACGAACGGTCGTTCCTCGCGCGCCAGCCTGCGCATCGCCCACGCAATCACCGGCCAGGGGAAGAGGCGGTGGTATCCGCCGCCTCCGATCGGAATGCGGCGGCCGGCGACGTTCACTGTCGCGATCGGCAGCTCCACGATCGTTGCGCCCGTGGGCAACTTCACCTGCACCGGATCGATCGGCCAATCCGCGATTCCGTACCGCGAATGCGCGATCGGATAGATGCTCGAGTCGTAGCGGAATCCAAGCTCTGCCAGAACCTCGAGCGCCCAGAGGCTGGAGCGGATGATCGAAAAGTCCGGCGCGCGGTAGCCGACGACGGGCTCGCCGATGAGATCTTCGAGAAACGATTTCGAGCGGCGGATGTCTTCGCTGAACTCCTCGCGCGTCTGGCTAAAGATCTCCACATGGCCGTAGCCGTGCGAAGCGATCTCGTGACCTTCGGCATGCATCCGGCGTACGAGCGCCGGAAACTTCTCCGCGAATTTACCGAGGACGAAAAGCGTGGCACTGCGGCCGGTGGAGGCGAGGATGTCGAGCACTCGCTCGGTGTTCCGCGCCGCACGATCGCTGATGGGAAGCGAACGATCCCACGTCGACTGCGGCCAGTCCTCGACATCCAGCGTGACGACCAGCGACATTAATTCGCGCCCCAGGCGACGTAATCCATGCCGGCGCCGGGAAGCTTCGTCACGGTGACGGTGCGGAAGCCGGCGCGCTGCATCAGGTCGCGGATGCGCGCTTCGTCGTAAAAGTAGACCGGGCAGTGGCGAAGCTTGTAGCGCACCTGGCGCAGCGGCGTCCTGAACCAGTGGCGGCTCGGAAACGACAGAACCGCGCCCGTTCCGACTTTCTGCGCGAGCGCCTTGAGAAAGGACTGCGGCTCATCGATGTAATCCATCACGCCCATGACGATCGCCACATCAGGTCGTCCGGGGATCGTCTGAGCGTCCGATGGAAACGAGCCGTGCAGCAGTTCGGCGCGATCGCGCATCTTGCCTGCGTCCAGCCGGGCAGCTGCAATCTCCAGCATGCGAGGGGCGGGGTCGAGTCCGATGACCTTCGCGGCGCCGCGGCGCAGCGCCTCGACGATGTACGGACCGGAGCCGCAGCCGATGTCGAGGACCGTCTTGCCTTTCAGATCGCCGAGATGCTCGAACGTTTTGTTGAAGCGGCCGAACATGTCGCTGCGGAAGGTGCGGTCGACCGCCTGCATGAAGCGGCTCCGCCGGCCGTCGTAAATGGTGTCGAAGGTATCTGCGAACTGGTGAAAAAACTCTCCTGAGCCGTTCATTTGGCGGCTTTCCCCCTGGTATTCAAGAATTGCCGTCGCCGGCGTTGCGAAACGCCCGGCATGGGCAGGTGCGCGGAATGCGACACGGGATGCGTCGTGAGATTAGTTGTCCGGCGCCGGCGATTATAATAATCGTCGCGCGCACGACAAGCTGAAATTCCGGAGGATTGCCATCCCCTTCCGTCGTGTTTTCCCGCAAACGTGACGAACCTCGTCTCCATCAAACAGCTCAGCCGTGAGGCGCTGCGCGATTTCGTCGATGAGAACCTCCGTCTTCTCACGGAAGACGAGGTCCACGCCATCCTCGAAAATCCTTATGTCACGCCCGCACTGATCGGCTCGATTGCACAGCAGACGCGGCTTACCGCGAACTACAACGTGCGCGTGCGGATCGTCGCGCACCGCCAGACGCCGCAGGCGCACGCGGTCAAGCTCGTCCACTATCTCTATTTCTTCGATCTGCTGCGCCTCTCGACCGAAGTCACCGTCCCGGCGCCGGTCCGTCGCGCCATCGACATCCAGCTCGTCAACCGCGTCGATCAGCTCACCCTCGGCGAACGCATCGCTTCTGCGCGCCGCTGCGGCACCGCGCTCATCAAGTCGTTTCTGTTCGATCCCGATCCGAAAGTCTTCGAGTCGTTGCTGGCGAATAAGCGTCTGCGCGAAGACGATCTCTTGCTCCTGGCCAGCTCCACGCGCGCGACGGTCGACCAGCTTCTGCTCATCGCCGGCGACCGCAAATGGTCGTATCGCTACGCCATCCGTCTGGCGCTCGTGATGAATGCGAAAACGCCTCGATCGGTAGCCGCTTCGCAGCTCCGTTATCTGCGGCGAAACGACCTGCGCAGCCTGCACGCGCGGCCCGAGACGTCGGTCTATTTGCGGCGCTGCATCGAGCGGCTGCGGCCCGACGATTTTTCCGTCCCGGCTGAGCTGTCTGGGTACAATGCGGGGACGGATGCCTGACCAGGAAACGCAGCCCCCGGCGCACTCGGAGCTCGCCTCTTTCGGCGAAGAGCTGCGGCGCGAACGGGAGATCCGAGGCATTTCGCTGAAAGAGATCGCGGACGCGACGAAGATCAGCAAGCGCTTCCTCGAAGCGATCGAGCGAAACGATCACAGAACGCTGCCGGCTCCCGTCTTTACCCGCGGTTTCGTCCGCGAATACGCCCGCTACCTCGGCCTGAATGCCGAGGAGATTGTGAATCGGTACAACTTCGCGGCGGCGGGGGATGACCGGATCGAAAAACCGCGCTTCGAGCCGGTGGCGCCGCAGCCGGTACGCGAGCTGACGAAGAAGCAGCCGTCCAAGCGCGGCATCCCGCCGCCGTACGCACGCGTCGACCGCAACATCCTGCTGCTCGTGCTCATCGCGCTCGCGCTCGGATCGGTGAGCTGGTGGGCGATTCAGCACCGGCGCTTCGATTTCGATTCGGCGAAAACCGATGCTGGTCCGGCCATCATCGTTCCCGCCAAGCCGGCGCCGTCACCCGCGCCGGTCGTGCCGGCTCCGGCCGCTGCGGCGCAGGACGACCTGCTGCATCTCACGCTCGATCTCACCGGCAACTCCTGGGTCACGCTCGAAGCGGACGGCAAGACCGTCGTGAATGACGAGCTGCGCTCCGGCGAGCACCGCACATACGAAGCGAAGGATGAATTTCGGTTCCGCACGATCGGCAACGCGGCGGGCGTCGGCCTCACGCTGAACGGCATCAAACTGCCGGTTCTGGGCGGCGACGGCGAAGTGATCAAGAACAAGACGTACGACCGCGATGCGCTCGAAGAGATGAAATCGGATCAGCCGCGGAGCGAGACGTGACCGCGGTCCCCGGAGAGCTGACTGCTTCCGCTGTCGTTTCGCTGATTCGCGGCGGAGCCTATCCGCGCGAGGTCGTGGCGACGATTGCGCGCGGCTTCCTGCCGCTCGAGCAGCAGGAGCTGATCGGCGTTCTCGCGTATCTCTCCAACTACGAAGATCCCGAGATTCCGGCGCTGGCGAAAGCGTCGCTCGCGGAGATCCCGCCGCGTGTCGTGCTCGAATTCGCGATGAACGAAGCGGTGCCGGCGGATCAGCTTGCGAATCTGCTGCGCGCCGGCGGCGACAACATCATTCTCGAAGCGCTGATCCGCAATCGCGCGGTGCCCGACGAAGCGATCGTCGAGCTGGCGAAAGAAGCCGGACCAGCGTTGCAGGACGTCATCGTCATCAACCAGGCGCGCATTCTCCGCGCGCCCGAGATTCTCGAGTCGCTGCTCGCGAATCCGCAGCTCACACCCGACGCGCGGCGCCGCGCGCTCGAAACGCGCGAAGAGTTCTTCGAAAAGAAAGCGCGGCTCGCGCAGCTGGAGCTCGAAGAAGAAGTCGTCGAAGAGGAGCCGCCGCTTCCGGAGAATCTGTCCCTCGAAGCGATCGCCGATCTGCTGGAGAAAGCAGCGGCGGAGCCCGAGGACAACGCACCGGTCGCCATCGACGAGTCGGAAAAGAAGGACCCGAAGAAATTTGCGGTGTGGGCGCGTGTGGCGTTCATGAGCGTCTCGGAAAAAGTGCAGCTCGCGTTCAAAGGCGATCGCTCCGCGCGGCTCGTGCTCGTACGCGACCGCAACCGGCTGGTCTGCTCGGCGGTCATGCGCAACCCGCGGCTGACCGATCAGGAAGTCGACAACATCGCCGGCATGCGCAACGTCGACAGCGAAGTGCTGCGCCTGATCGGCATGAAGAAGGACTGGATGGGCAAGTACAACATCATGTTGACACTTTGCCGTAACCCGAAGGCGCCGGTGGGCCTTGTCCTTACGTTTATCAATCGATTAACCTTACGTGATTTGAAGGGGTTGAAAGACGACAAAGGCGTGTCGCAGGCAGTGCGCGATTCGGCCCGGCGCCTCTTTCAGAACCGATCGACAAAGGGTTGATGAAGGTCAACTATTACGAGGTGTTGGGCATCGACCGTTCGGCGAGCGAAGCGGAAATCCGCGATCGCTTTCGCCGGCTCGCGCGCGAACAACACCCCGACCGCTACAAAGGGCCGGACAAGGCCGACGCCGAGCGTAAGTTCCAGACGCTGACGGAGGCGGTCAATGTGTTGACCAACCCCGCGCGCCGCCGCCAGCACGATTCGGAAATCGCCGCCGGCGCGAGCAAGACCGTCGACTACGTGCAGATCGCCAAGGTGTATCTCGCCAAAGGCGTGAAGGCGTACAAGGACGGCGACATGCGCACGGCCTACGAGAATTTCGACATGGCCGCCAAGCACAACGCGCAGGAAGCGAAGGCGTTTCATTACGTCTCGCTCGCCGCGTCGCGGTTGCCCGGCTACATGCGGCAGGCGGTGCAGGCCATCGAAACGGCCGTGCAGCGCGAGCCGATGAATGCGCTGTATCTCCGCGACGCCGGGCTGCTCTGCCAGCGCGCGGGACTGACCGCGAAAGCGGAGCGCTATCTCGAAGAAGCGCTGAAGTGGGACGCCGATAATCTCGACGTGCAGACCGCCCTCGCGGAGCTGCGCCAGAGCCGTGGCGATGCGAAGGAGGCCGGGAAAGGCTTTTCCATTTTCCGGAAAGGCTAGCGGGCATGGACGTCAAGGCATTTGGTCTCACCCACGTCGGCCGCCAGCGCCAGCACAACGAGGATGCCTATCTCGTCGCCGACGACACGAAGCTCTACCTCGTGGCGGACGGCATGGGCGGTCATGCGGCAGGCGAGATCGCCTCGCGCATCGCGGTCGATTCGATCTCCGAGTTCATCATCCATACGAAAGAAGATGACGGCACCTGGCCGCATCAATACGACGAGCACTTCAAACGCTCGACGAATCGCCTGATGGCCGCCGTGCGGCTCGCCAACACGCGAGTCCTCGAAGCGATGCGCAAAGACGCACGTCTGCGCGGCATGGGCACGACTGTCGTGGCCTGTCTCGCGGACGACACCACCATGTCCGTCGCGCACGTCGGCGATTCGCGTGCGTATCTCATCCGCGAAGGGCAACTCTCGCGCATCACGAATGACCACTCGTGGGTCTTCGAGCAGGTGCAGGCGGGCATGCTCACCGAAGCGGAAGCCGAGAAGCATCCGCTCCGCAACGTCATCACCCGCGCCCTCGGCGGCGCGCTGCAGGTCTCGCCCGACGCGTCGGAGATCGAGCTGCGGAAAGAGGATGTCTTTCTGCTCTGCAGCGACGGACTCACTGGCATGGTTCCGGAAGACGAGATCCTCCGCCTCGTGAAGTCCAATCAGAACGATCTCGAGCGGGCGTGCAAGCAGTTGATCGACGCCGCGAACGAGCGCGGTGGTCTCGACAACGTGACGGCCATTCTCGTGACGGCTGTCGACTGA
>DASSMK010000249.1:0-26963 GCA_035688915.1 Thermoanaerobaculia bacterium | reverse complement strand
CCGAGCCGCCGATCGGCACTGCTGCGAAATCGGCGAAGCGGCCGGACTTGCACGCCTTCAGCAGCGCAGCGTAAGCGGCAGCGTCGACGAGACCGTTGCTCGCATGCGGCAGGCCTTTGGAGTAACTGGCCAGTCGCGTGGCGTAGCGGTCTTCGTCGCCGTTCGGCGCGTTGCGCATGGCGCGAATCGCTTCGCGTTGACAGCGCGCGGCCTCAACGCGGATGCGATAGGCCTCGTCCGCGCGATTCGACGCGTGTGGTGCTGCGGACCGCGACGCGGCATGCGTCGCGGCACGCAGCGGAAAGGCCTGGCTCACTGCGACAGCGGCCAGCGATTGCAGGAGATTGCGTCGATCGATTTTCATTGCGCCACCACCGTTGCGGTCACTTTGGTCGTGCCGTAGGTCACGTCGAGCTTCTTGCCGTTCGGCAGCGTGGCGCCGTTGATGGTGCTGAACGTGCCGCTGCGCGAGCCGAAGGTGAGGATGTCGAAGGCGGTGCCGAGCGGCGGGTCGTAAGCGTTCAGCAGCGAGAGGTTCAACACGCCGTTGAGCGTGGCCGCGCCGGTGATCGCGAGGCGGTCGTAGCCGCTGCCGGCGATAGCGCTGCCGATCTCGATGGACGTGCCTCCCGTCGCCGATTGATTGACGTTGCTGACCGTGAGGATGCCGGGCGAGGTGCCGGGCGCGATCGTGCCGTCGTTGGCGAGCGTGGCGGTGGAGAGAGTGAGCGTGCTGCTGCCGCGCAGCGTGCCGCCGGCGGCGTTTTGGAACGTGGTGCCGGCGAATGTGAGCGGCGTGGAAACGGTGAACGTGCCGCGATTGACGACGCCTGCGGTGAGCTTGCGCTGGCCGCCGGTGCCGCTGTTGATCTGGATCGCGCCGTCGTTCGTGATCGTGCCGGTCACGGTGAAGCCGGTGATGTACGAGGAGAGCATGCTTTCCAGTCGCAGCGTGCCGGCGTTCGTGAAGCTGGCAGGCGCGGTGACGGCGGCGTCGCCGTAATTGCCCATGCCCGCGATCCAGATCGTTTCGCCCGCGCCGATGTCGCCGGAGAGTTGCGTCGTGCCGGCGAGGAGGAGCGTTGCGGCGCCGCTGTTCGGGCCGAGGTTGAGTTTGGCGTTGCCGATGAGCGGGAGGTTGCCGCTGGTCGCGCCGCCGTTCTCGTGGAACGTGCCGTTCTGCAGCTCGAACGAACCGGTCACGGCCAGGTTGCCGCCGTTGTGATGGAAGGCCGACGCCGCTGCATTGGCGAAAAGGCGGCCGGCCGCGCTGATGTTGACGATGCCGCTGTTGTTGATCGTGTTGGTGAAGGTGACGGGATAGTTGATGTTCAGCGTGCCCTCGTTAGTGAGCGTGCCGCTGAAGGTTCGCTGGCCGTGCGTGCCGTCGTTGACGCTCATCACGCCGGTGGCGCCGTTGGTCATCGTGCCGGCGAGATTCGTTTCGTACGACGAGTCGCGGCTTTCCAGGCGCAGCGTGCCGTTGTTCGTGAAGTTGTTCGGCGTGAAGGTGGCGGTGCCGTAGAAGTTGCCGCCGGCGATCCAGAGCGTCTGCGAGGCGCCGAGCGTGCCGCTGGCGCTGCAGCTGCCGGCCATGGAGAGATTCACCGCGGGCTGCGGGTTGTCGATGATCAGCGACGAGTTGCCGAGGAGCAGCGGGACGCCGCTGGTGGTGCCGCCGGCCACGCGGAACGTGCCGCTTTGCATTTCGTACGCGCCGGCGTTGGCGACGTTGCCGCCGTTCAGCAGGAAGAGCGCGTTCGCGCCGTTGTGCACGAGGCGCTTGCCTGCGGCGATCGTGACCGTGCCGTTATTCGTGAACGTGCCGTTGGCGATCGATTGCGAGTTCACGTTGACGATGGCGTTGTTCGTGAGCGGGCCGCTGACGGTCGCGTCCTGATTGAGGTTGATCGTGCCGTCGTTGCGGATCGCGCCGGTGAGGAAGCGCTGCCCGCCGGTGCCGACGTTCACATCGACGACGCCGGTCGCGCCGTTCGTGAAGGCGCCGGCCAGAGTCGACTGATACGTCGAGACGATGCTCTCCAGGCGCAGCGTGCCGTTGTTGATGAAGCCCGGCGCGGCGGTGACGGTGGTGTTGCCGGACAGGCCGCCGCCGCGGATCCAGACCACCTGGCCTGGTGCGGTAGCGCCGGAGATCGTGGACACGCCGCCGATGGCAACGGTGCCGCTGCCGGCGGAGTTTGGGCCGAAGTTGAACTTGCCGTCGATGAGCGCCGGTGGCAGGCCGGTGAACGTGCCGCCGTTGAAGTTGAACGTCGCTTCGAACATCTCGAAGGCGCCGCTGGCGAGCGTGTTCAGCGTGCCGCCGTTGTGATTGAAGATGGAGGTCTTCGTGCAGCCGAGTCGCGCTGCGAGCGTGACGGTGCCGCTGTTGGTGATCGTGCCGCTGAGCGTGACCGGATAGTCGATGTTCAACGCGCCGTCATTGAGCAGCGTGCCGCTGAAGTCGCGCGGGCCGCCGCTGCCGTTGCGCACGTTGATCACGCCGTCGGACGCGTTGGTCGTCGTGCCGGCCAGCGTGATGCCGTAGGTGGCATCGCGGCTCTCGAAACGGAGCGTGCCGTGGTTGGTGAAGGAGACCGGCGTGAAGGTGATGTTGCCGTAGCCGTTACCGCCGGCGATCCAGAGCGTCTGCTGCCGGCCAAGCGTGCCGGTGGCCGTGGCGGTGCCGCTCATCATCAGATCGACGACAGAAGACGGATCGCTGAGCACGAGCGAGGAGTTGCCAAGGAGCAGCGGATTGGCGGAGGTGGTACCGCCTTGCACTTTGAACGTGCCGCTCTGCAGCTCGAACGCGCCGTCGTTGGCGATGTTGCCGCCGTTGAGGAGGAAGAGCGCGTTCGCGCCGTTGTGCGTGAGGCGTTGATTCGCGGAAATGTTGATCGCGCCGCTGCTGCTGGTGAAGGTGCCGTTCAGCGTCGACGACGCTTTCACGTTCAGCGTGCCGTCGTTCGTGAACGGACCGCCAAGGATCGCGGCCTGATTGAAGTTGATGGTGCCGTTGTTCTGCCACGTGCCGGTCAGACGGCGCGCGCCGCCGGTGCCGGCGTTCACGTTGATCACGCCATCGGCGGCGTTCGTGAGACCGCCGGTGATGTTCGAGTCGTACGACGAATCGATGCTCTCCAGGCGCAGCGTGCCGTGGTTGATGAAACCAGCGCCCGGCGTGACGTTCGCGTTGCTGAGGAATCCGGAGCCGCGGATCCAGAGCGTCTGCGCCGGCGCGACGGAGCCGTTCATCGTCGAAGCCGCGGCCAGAATGATCGTCGCGGCGCCGGTCGAATTCGGACCGATGTTCAGCGTGCTGTCGACGAGGAGCGGCGGCTGGCCGGTGAATGTGCCGCCGTTGAAGTCGAGCGTGGCCTGATTCAGTTCCACGCCGCCGAGGGTGTTGATCGTGCCGCCGTTCTGGCGCAGCGTGCGTGCGCGGCCGAACGTCAGCTTCTGGCCGGAAGCGGTGGTGACGGTGCCGCCGTCGTTCGTCAGCGTGCCCGCGTATGTGGTGGTGACGTTGATGTTCAGCGCGCCGCGATTGGTGAGCGCGCCGGTGATCGTGTGCGCGCCACCGGAGCCGGCGTTGGCGCTGATGATGCCGGTGTTGGTGATCGAGCCGACGGGGATGGTCATCTCCGAGCGGTACGTCGAGTCGATGCTCTCCATGCGGATCGTGCCGCCGTTGACGAAGCCGTCGACGAACGTCGCCAGCGAATCGCTGTCGAAGCTCGCGCCGCGCACCCAGATGGTCTGGCCCGGTGACGACTGGCCGGAGATGCGCGCGGCGCGGCTGACGATGAACGTGGCTGCGCCGGTGGCGGACGGCGAGATGGTGAGCGCGGAGTCGATCAGCATCGGCGCGTTCGTGACCGTGCCGCCGTTGAAGGCGAAGCTGTCGTTCGGCAGGCGGAAGAGACCCGCGCCGGTGAGATCACCGCCGTTGTGCGTGAAGGTGAAGTTTGCGGCGGAGATGTACTGCTGGCCCGCGGCCACGCTCACCGTGCCGTTGTTGATCACGTCGGCGAAAATGTTGGTGGTGTAGTTGATGTTGATCGCGCCGTCGTTGCGGATGGTGCGCACGGCGATGCGGCGCGAACCGAGCGTTCCGGCGTTGACATTGATCGTCCCTCGGTTGATGAGCTCCGCGTTCGGCACGGAGAGGTTCGACTCGTACGTGGAGTCGTTGCTTTCCATCCGGATCGTGCCGCCGAAGTTCTCGAGCGCGTCGGCCACGTTGAAGTTCGCGCTGCCGAAGTTGCTGCCGCGGATCCAGAGTGTGGGCGTGCTCGCGCCGCCGCCGATCGTCACCTTGCCGATGTTCACGATGCCGTTGGCGATGACCGTGTAGCTGCCGGGCAGCGTGATCAGCGCGATGTCGCTCGCGCCGGGGACGGTGTGTTGATCCCAGTTCGCTGCGTTGGTCCAATCGCCGCCTGCGGCATTGATCCATTGGAATGGCGCGCGGATCTGGAAGTTCCACGCGAAGTCGCTGCCCAGCGTGTTGCCGCGCGGATCGGGGATCGTCGCGGAAAGAATGGCGCGGTACTTGTCGACCGGCAGCGCCGCGGAGAAGGTGAGGAAGGCAGTGTTGCTCTCGATGCGGAACGACACCACGCCGCCGGAGACGAGCACGTCATCCGCGGTGCCAATGACTTTGTCGGCACCTGCGCGGAAGAGACGGAACGTCGTCGCGGAAGGCGTCTGCGCAGCGAGAGGCTCGCTGAACGACGCGGAGATCGCGGAGACCATGCCGGAGGCGCCGAGGCCGTCGACGAGCGGCGCGACGGCGATCACGCGCGGAGGCGTGGCGTCATCGGTCAGCGTCGTCACCACATCCTGCGTGCAGGTGCGGTTGCCGCCAGTGTCGGTTGCGCACGCGTGCACAGTGAAGGAGGTCTGTTGCGCGCGCGGCGGCGTGATGAAGCGATATTCGAACGGATAGTTGCCGTCCGTCTGCGCCTTCACGCCGTCGATGTAGAACTCGACATTCCGCACCTGCACGTCGTCGGAGACGGCGGCGGTGAGGAGCATGGGTTTGTTTTCTTCCGCGACCCCCGCGGAGAAGTTACTGGTCAGGGTGATGGACGGCGCGACGCCGCGCGTGTCGAACGGCAGGTAGTTCATCACCTGCAATCCGGCCGCGCCGTCGGCGACGTACGCCAGGCCGTTGTAGATCGTGGTGGCGAAGGCCACGCCGGGCGTCTGCATGATGGAGAGGAAGGCAGTGGTGTTCGCCGGATTGGTCGCGTCGTAGAGCCAGATGTGGTTCTGGCCGTCGTCGCGCGGATTCGGGCCGACCGCGGCGACGCCGAGGCCGCTGCCGTTGAGCACGATCTGCTTGAAGGAGAGCACGCCCAGCGATTGCGAGGCGGGGCCGAGGATCTTCATGTGCGCCGGATCGCTGACGTCGACGACGTCGTAGCCGGGATACGAAGTCACGTACGCGCGGCCGTTCGCGGCGAAGACGCGGCGGCGTTGCGTGAACGGATCGGCGGCCCAATTGACGTGAATGCTGCCGAGGAATTGGAGCGCGGGGAGCGAGTAGGCGCGGAGCTCATCGCCGCCTGCGACCACGTAGAGCGTTTCGCCGGCGACGGTGACGTCGTAGATGTTCACGGCGCCGGAGAAGTGATGCAGGATCGTGCCGCTGGCGAGATCGATGGCGTAGAGCTGGCCGAGGTCGGTGCCGACGTAGGCGACGCCGGCGGAGGCGGTGACGCACTGCGCCACGCCGAACAGACGAACGTTGCGCACGACGCGTGCGGCCGAGGGAATGCTGGCGTCGATGACGGTCAGGCCGTTGGGGCCGTCGGCCACGGCCAGCGTGTTGCCGGAGAACGCCACCGCTTGCGCGGAGCTCGTCGACACCTGACCAATGATGGTCGGGTTCATGCCGTTGAAGACGTTGAAGAGCGAGACGCCGCCGTTGCGGCCGGCCACTGCGACGATGTCGTTCAATGCGGCGACGTCGGTTGCGGTGCCGGGAGTGGCCGCGGTGGCGATGATGCCGGTGCGCGCCTGGCGGTTGTCGAGCGGATTGGTCGATTCGTCGACTTCCGCGCCGTCGATCACGCCGTCGTTGTCGGAGTCGCCGCGATTCGGATCGGTGCCGATGATCGTTTCGACGTCGTCCGCGAGACCGTCGTTGTCACTGTCGCCCGCGAGCGACGGAGTGAGCACGGCGATGGGAATCTTGATGCGCGTGCCGTCGGCGCCGCTGATGAAGAGGACGCGGCCGATTCCGCGCGCTTTGGGGTTGTAGTACGAGGCGATGTAGGCCTCGTTGGAGCGGAGCAGGATGTTGTCCGCGGTGCCGGTGGAGGAGGTGACGCCGCGGATCGTGAAGCCGGTGAAGAGATTGGTGATGGTGTAGTAGGTGAGGCTGCGGTAGCGCACGAGCGCGTCGAAATTCGGGACGAGCGGATTGAGCCCGTAGAAGCGCTCGGTGTAGTCGCTGAGGCGATCGCCGTCGGTGTCGACGAGGCGCGGATTGGTGCCGCCCACGACTTCTTCGATGTCGGTGAGGCCGTCGCGATCGAGATCGGAGTGGCCGTCGTTGGCGCGGAACGGATCGAGTCCGGCGCGGGATTCGGCGCCGTCATTGAGGCCGTCGGCGTCGGTGTCGTCGTCGTAGATCGCGAACTGGCCGATGGCGAGCTTGTCGCCGTTGGTGGCGTAGACGTAGAGCGGCAGCACGTCGCCTGCGACAGACGGTCCGCGAAGGATGGTGAGGAAGCCGTCGGGCGTGATGGTGACGGTGCCGTTGAGGATCGCGCCGTAGTAGTAGGTGCCGGTGGTGTGCGAGGTGAGGTCGGTGGTGGTGCCGTCGTCATTGAGCAGCGTGACTTTCAGCTGCAGCTTGCGGCCGGTGTGGAGGAAGTAGCTGCCATCCGCCGCGGTGACGCGCAGGTTGCCGTAGTAGCTTTCGAGATCGGGCAGGTAGAGATCGTTCTTCGAAGGGAGCGCGGCGTCGCCGGATTGCGGCGCATTCGCGAGCACGGTCTGGCTGCCGAGGCGGCGTGGCAGCGGAACGGGGCATTCGCCGTTGATGAAGTCGCGCAGATGTCCGGCCGCGAACGGCACGGTGTGCTGCGCGATTTCTTTCGCCGGCCAGCCGATCTCGCCGTCGTCGTAGAGCTCGTCGAAGCAGGGCACCACCGCGTTATTGAAGAAATCTTCATGCGTGCCGTCGTTGATCGGGCAGTGCATGAAGAACGCAGGCAGCAGCTGATCGAGGAAGTGGTGATAGCCGGCTGCGACCGCGCAGATCTCGGTTGTCGAAGTGGGCGGAACCGGAATGCCGTTGATGGGCGGCAGCGGGATGATGACGGGCGGGATTTTCTGGCAGGTCTCCTGCGCCGGATTCGTGCCCGTGTCGTTGGCGATGTCGTTCAGCACGTCGTGAACGAACGGATCGTCGTGCGGACCTTCCTTGCAGCCTTTCTGCGCGAGGCAGAGCAGCTGATGCGACAGCACGGCCGCGGACGTTCCTTTGGTCTTCGCGTAGTCCTTGGTGAAAACGCTGATGATCTGCGGGCAGGTCTTCGGTGGCGGCGGCGCGGCGGGCGCGTCGGACGAGGCGATGCAGCCCGGCTGCGTGCCGTGCCATCCCGGCGCGAGGATGCCGAAGCCTGGATCGGTGCAGACCAGCGCGCCGTCCGCGGAGACGGTCATGGGGCCGACGATCTCGAATTGTCCGGTGTCGTGATTGAAGCTCCAGAGCGCGCTCTTCGCGCCTGGCGCCAACGCGGGTCCGGTGGCGGTGGCGAGATTGGGGAAGCAGGCCGGTACGGGCTTGTCGAAGTTCGCGCCGCCGTCCGTTTGCACGGTGATGACGAGCGGGAACGACAGACCGGGAGGCAGCGGCGCGGGCAGACGATCGGGCGGAACCGGTGCGATCCCGACGCGGCCGCCGCGCGAGCCGTCATCCGAATAGAGGGAATCGGCGGGGACGACGATTTGCACGCCCTGCAAACTCGGGAACTGCGCCAGCACGGCCGGCGGCATGGTGACGGTCGTGTCGCTGGTGCGGCTGACCGGCTGCAGCGTTCCGGCGATGATGCGCGGCAGGAAGACGTCGCCGATGGTCGTGCTCTGCCCGGCGATGGAAGTCCACAGCTTGCCGACGGTGGGGTAGTAATCGCCGCTCGCGATCGGATTCGTGGCGGTGCGGCCATCGATGTGCACGAAGAAATCGCCGGCCGGCGCGGGGTCGAGACAGAAGTTGCCCTGCGCGTCGGTGGTGGTGCGCAGCGTTTCTTCCAGGCCGTCGACCGTGATGGTCACGCCGGCCAGTGGCACGTTCACGGACGTCAGCGCGTTGCCTGGTGCGAGCTGCGACGCGAACACGCGGCCGCAGACTTTTGTGTTCGGCAACGTCGTGAGCGAGAGCGTGTCGAACTCGAGCTGCAGCGTGCCGCCGGCGAGTCCATCGCCGTCCGCGTCGATGCGCGCGCCGAATGTGTCGCGCAGATCGTTGCCGATCAGCGTGACGTGCACGCGCGCGCTGGCGGGCAGATCGCGGTCGTAGAAGAGCGTGATGGTCTTGCGATCCGGCGCGACGTGAATGCGCGCGGGCAGTCGCTGGCCGCCCCACTCCGCGTACAGCGTGTCGCCGTCGACGACCGTCGATTCGGCGAGCGGGCCGGAGAGACGGAAGATCGTTTCGCGCGTGACCGCGACGTTCGCCGCGCCGTCGTTCGGCGAGGTGGTGAGCGTGGTCGGCGGCGTGTAGAGGCCTGCGTCGACGTCGAGGCGATCGCCGCCGGCGAGCTTGACTTGCGTGATGCCCAGGAGTGGGTCGATGTCGCTGTCGACGGCGTCGTCGCTGATGGAGAAGGCGGTGGAGAACGTGAAGCCGTCCGGCGGCACCACTTCGATCTGGTAGTCGCCCGCGGCGAGATCGGTGAAGAGATAACCGCCGGCGGTGTTCGTGGTGGTGGTGGCCATGAGCGTGCCGAAGCCGTTGCGCAATTGCACGGTCACGCCGGCCAGGCCGGATTCGTCGGCGTCCTGCACGCCGTCGCGATTTTCATCGCGCCAGATGTAGTCGCCGATGGCGCCGCGATTGGCGGTGACGGTGAACGGCAGCGCGTTCGACGTGCCGCCGCCCGGCGCCGGATTCTGCACGGACAGCAGCAGCGTTCCCGCGGCTTGCAGATCGGTGGCGGCGAGTGTGGCCACGAGTTGCGTGGCGGAGACGAAGCGCGTGACGAGCGGCGTCGTGCCGTTGAGCAGCGCGGCGCCGGGAACGAAGTTGTTGCCGGTGACGGTGATGTCGAGAGCGTTCGTTCCCGCGGCGGCGGTGTTGGGCGTGAACGAAGTGAGTGTGGGCGCGGGATTGTCGACCACGAATGGATCGACGCTGTCGGCGCGGCCGACGTTCGTCTCGACGCTGATGACGTACGGCCCCGCGGCGAGCGCGGGAACGCGGAAGGTGAGCGTGGTAGCGGTGGCGGTGAGCACCGGCGGCCTGGCGTTGCCGATGGTGATGATGTTCGCGTCGGGCGCGCTGCTGTCAAAGTGCGCGCCGCGGATGGTCACTTCGGTTCCGGCGATGCCGTGCAGCGGCGCGAAGTTCGTGATGGACGGCGGCGCGACGGTGGTGAACGTGGCGGCGGCGGTGAGCGTGTTTCCGGCGAGGTCGCGCACGCCGTTGATGGCGATGGTGTAGACGCGTCCTGCCACGAGCAGATCGTTCGGGACGAGGAACGCGTAGAGGCCAGACTCGGCGACGTTGCGCGCGGTAGCGACGACGGTGGTGCCGTCGCGCAGTTGCAGCGTGGTGGCGTTGATCGACGACGGATCGATCGGCTCCGAGAAGCGCACCGAAACGATCGTGCTGCGCGGCACGTCGGTGGCGCCGTTCGCGGGTTGGAACGCGGCGATGGTGGGCGTGATGTTGTCCGCGGCGGCGGGGCCGATCAGCTCCGTCGCGTTAGTGATGCCGTTCGCGGTTTCGCCGGCGGCGATGAGGATCTCGCCGTTCGGTAGCAGCGTGGCGGTGTGTCCGCTGCGCGCGACTTGGAGCGGTGTTGCCGCAGTGAACGTCTGTGCTGCTGGATCGTAAGTCTCCGTCGACGCGAGCACGCCGCTGCTGCTCCGCCCTCCGGCGATGAGCACGCGTCCGTTCGGCAGCAGCGTGGCGGTCTGTCCGCTGCGCGCGGTGGTCATCGCACCGGCCGCGCGGCTCGTGCCGCTGACTGGATCGAAGAGCTCCGCCGACGCGAGCACGCCGTCGTTATTGCGGCCGCCGGCGACGAGGATGGTGCCGTTCGGCAGCAGCGTGGCGGTGTGTCCGCTGCGCGCGACGCTCAATGCATTGGCGACGACGCGGAACGCGCCGTTGCGCGGATCGTAGATGGCCGCGCCGCGCGCTGCATCGAACGACTCGGATGCCGCGAGCGGATTGCCGGAGGTGTCGGTGCCGCCGAGGATGAGCAGGCGGCCGTCGGGCAACAGCGTGGCGGTGTGGCCGGAGCGCGAGAGTTGCAGCGACGCCGCGAGCGTGGTGAACGTGCCCGACGCGGCGTCGTAGATTTCGGCGCTGCCGAGTGTGGTCGCGCCGTCGGTGCCGCCCGCGAAGAGCGTCTGCGGCTTCGCCAGCGCTGCCGCCGAGTGCGCGGCTCTGCGCGTGTTGAGCGGAGCGGCGGCGCGGGTGGTGAGCGTGCGGCTGTCGAACAGTTCGGCGCTCGCGAGTACGCCGGATGCGTTGCGGCCACCTGCGATGAGAACGTTGCCGTCCGGCTGCAGCGTGGCGGTGTGGCCGGCGCGCGCGTCGCTGAGATTGGCGACGGCGATGGTGCCGGCGATGGAAACGACGAGGAAGTGATCGGGCGCGCCGTTCAGCCGCACTTCGAGCGTGTGCGAGCCGGCAGCGAGCGTCAGCGGCTTCGTCGTACGGCCGGCGCGGAACTCGTTCTGCGAAACGATCTCCGCGCCGTCGATGAGGATCGATCCCGATGCGACCGCGGTCGACGTATCAGCACTCGCACCACCGTTTTCGACGACGAGCTCGACCGGTGCGCCCACCGGCGCGGTCACGCCAAACGTGCGCATGAACGCGTTCGGCGCCTCCGCGGATCGCGTGAATGTCTCCGGCCCGAAGAGCACGCGTCGCTGCGGCGCGGCCGTCGCGGGCGGCGCGAAGAGGGAGAGGAGAAGCGCGATGAAAAATGAGCAGACCCTGGCCGTGTGCGCGGCGTTTCCGCCTCGCCGAATGACTCGCATGTTGTCCCCCTGCTTTGCCGAAAACGATGTGGACCGAATGCTGTTAGTCCAGAGTTAAAGCCGCGGCCGGCAAGGCGCAATGCGAGTCACCGATTGGCGTTCGGAACGTCACGGCTGACACAGATTTCGTCATCGTGCCGTGACACAGCTGTGCATATGCAACAGTTGTTGCGGTGGGTGACGTAGCGCCGGTGACGCGCGTACACTCGCTCGCGGAGAATCCGCGCAATGTTGCCAACGCAAGTCTTACGCGAGGCCCGAACTGCAGCCGATGCTCTCTATCAAAACGCGACGGCCACGTGGCTTCATATCGTGAACGCCGCTCACGGCGGGCCGATGACACCGAACAATCTCGTGGCGGGAACGCACGCCGCCAACGCCGGCATGCTCACCTACGAAAACCACCTCCGCACCTTCCTCGGCAACATCGCAAGGTGGAACGTCCGCCAGAACTACAACGTGCAGTTCGTCGCGAACGTCGAGTACTGGAGCAACAATCTTGCGGCGCAGGTGACGGCGGCGGCGGAAAATAGCCGAGGGCAGGGAGCGCTGCCGGCGGAGGATGTTCTGGAGTCGATCCGCCGCACCTTCAACTTCATTCTCGACCCGTACAACTTCGGCACGTTCGCGGAACTGCTGCGGCGGCCGCGATAGTCGTCGCTAAGTCGCTGCGAGCCCATTGACCATGGCCTCGAACGCTTTCTGCACCGATTCGTCGGTGTAGTTCGGATCGTTCGGGTTGATCAGGCGGTCGCGCATCATCCCTTCGGCGCAGCCGAGCATCGCGGAGGCGAGCACTTTCGCCGGGACGTCCGTGCGGAAGGAGCCGTCTTCCTGGCCGCGCTGCGCGAGTTTGCACACGAGGTCCCAGAACTGGACGAAGCCGCGCGAGAGGACGACTTCGTGCGCCGCGCCGCGCATACGACGGCCTTCGAAGAGGAAGAGGAACGCGATCTCGTCGTCGCGGCCGAGGGCGGCGATCATGAGGTTGAGGATGCGGAGGAGGGCGTCGCGGCCGTGCTGCGCTTCCGCGATCTGCTTCTGCACGTCGTCGTTCAGCCCCATCCACGACTCATTGAAGATCGCCTCGAGCAGTCCGGCCTTGCCGCCGAAATAGCGGATCAGCTGCGATTCGGAACTGCCGGCGGAGCGAGCGATGGCGGCGGTGGAGGTCTGCTCGTAGCCGTTCTGCGCGAACAGCCGCTTTCCCGCGCCGAGGAGGCGGGAGCGGGAGGTTTGGGTGCTGTCGGCGTCGGCGGTCATGGGGTGTGGAGTTGCAGAGTCTTCGAGTCGCAGAGTCGTCGAGTCGTCGAGTCTCAGAGGAGCGCGTGCGGCGCGAACCCTCTGCGACTCGGAGACTCTGCGGCTTGGAGACCCTTCAATGCCGCCAGCCTACGCGCGCGCGAGGATTCGGTCAAGGTAGTAGTGCCACCAAGCGCGCAGACAGTTTGCTAGCCAGTAGTACCACGACCAAAACATCTCTTGCCTGATCAACAACTTACAAACTCTGGCCTTTTTCTTGCCTCCCGAAAGCGACGTGGTAGTGGTACTACCATGCAGCACGGAAAGAGAGAAAGGTAGAAGTTCGATGAAACGACGTCTGGCAGGCTCCCTCGTTTTCGTCCTCGCCCTCTGTGTCTCCGCCGCGCAGGCACAGATCCTCGACAAGGCACTCCAGGTGCGGCTCACCACTCCCACCGCCGAGCCGTTGCGCGTGATTGCCACCTTCGATCATGTCCCCACACTCGCGGACCGCACGCTCGTCGGCGCTGTCGCGTCGCGGCAGCAATTTCTGTCGGCACTGCCGATGGCTCTCCTCGAAACCAACGCCGCCGGCATCACCCGCCTCCTCGGCACCCCCGGCCTCAAGTCGCTTTATCTCGATCGCAAGCTCGAGTTCTACCTGCACGAATCGGTGGCGCTGATCGGCGCCGATCGCGCGTGGCGTGACTTCGGCGCGGACGGCACAGGCGTCGGCATCGCCATCATCGACAGCGGCATCGACGCGACGCATCCCGATCTGCCGTACGGCTCGAAGGTCGTGCAGAACGTGAAAATCGCCGGCCTTTCCGCGGAAGATTCGCCGACCGGCGCGGGCATTGTGCAGGTCGTGGAAAATCTGCCGACCAGTGATACGTCCAGCGGCCACGGCACGCATTGCGCCGGCACGGCCGCGGGCAACGGCACCGCTTCGGGCGGCTATTACAAAGGCGTCGCGCCGGGCGCGCATCTGGTGGGCATCGGCACCGGAGACGCGCTTTTTATCTTCTATGCGCTGGAAGGTTTCGATTACGCAATCAGCCACCGCGCGCAATACAACATCAAAGTGATCTCGAACTCGTGGGGCTCCACAATGGATCCCGGCGAAGCGTTCGATCCATCCAATCCCGTCAATGAAGCTTCGAAGGTTGCGCATGACAACGGCATGACCGTCGTTTTCGCCAGCGGCAATTCCGGCCCAGGCACCGACACACTCAATCGCTATAGCGTAGCTCCGTGGGTGATCGGCGTGGCGAACGGCTGGAAAGACGGCCATACCATTGAAGGCTCATCGTCGCGCGGACGTTATGGCGACGCGTTCTATCACCCGACCATTACCGCGCCGGGCACCGACATCGTTTCCGCCCGTTCCCCCAATACCGTCCTCCCGCCCCTCGGCCTCGCCGGCAACGATCCCAACATCAAGACCGAATGGCTGCCGTACTACACGACCATGACCGGCACGTCGATGGCCACGCCGCACGTGGCCGGTGTGGCCGCGCTGCTCTATCAGGTGCGCACCGACATGACACCGGATCTGGTCAAGCGCCTTCTCGTCAATACCGCCACGAAAATGCCGGATTACGAGGAATACGCGTCCGGCGCTGGCTATGTGAACGCCTACGCGGCCGTACAGCAGGCCAAGGCGATCAAGAACTTCAAGTCGTATAAAGATCCGAAAACGGGCAAATCGATTCCGGTTTATGTGACAGAGCAGGCATATACCGGTTCGGTCGGACCGGCCGCGGGCTCGTACAACACGCAGCTGGCGACGACCTCGCACGAGTTCACGGTGGCGCCGGGCGCGATCTTCCTGGACAGCAAGCTGACGTGGGATCAGTTCGTCAATGATCTCGATCTCTTCCTGACGCGCGATGACGGCAGCGGCACCTACGTCGCCGTCGCAGCCTCGCAGGACACGCAAGCGCTGTCGCAAACCGCGCGCGAAGGCGTGGCCATCGACGCACCGCCCGCCGGCAAATGGCGCAGCGATGTGCGCGGCTGGCTGAACACTCTGCAGACGTACCGACTGACGGTGCAGCAGTACTTTCCGATCCAGTAAACCGAGTCGCAGAGTCTCAGAGGCTCAGAGTCTCAGAGGAGCGTGCCTGCCGGCGTTCTCCTCTGCGACTCGACGACTCGGAGACTCGGCGACTCCCAACAACCCGCAGGAGAGAAACGCCCATGCGAACTCGATCCCTCATCGTCGCCCTGCTCCTGGTCTGCACCGTCGTCCCCACCGCCTTTGCGTTCGACGCGCGTCGCGCCGAACAGGCGCTCGACGCCAAAGCGCTCGCGCTGCCGCCGCTCAAAGCGAACTTTGATGCGACCAAGGCGCAGCTGTATCTCGCCAATCCCGTCTGGTCCGCGTGGAATCTCGCGCATGGCGGCAATTGGACTGCGCAATTCGACACGCTCACCAATCATCCGCGCCGTGTTTACGGCGGTGCCATTCCGTTCACGACGAATGCGGCCGATCTGGAGCGCGTCGCGCGCTCGTTCATCGCCTCGAATTCGACTGTGCTTGGCGTGACGAACGATCGCCTGACGTTCGTGCCGGAAGCGTCCACCGCGGTGCGCAGCGGCAAGGTGATGTACGCCGCGTTCGATTACGCCATCGCGGGCGTGCCGGTCGAGCACGCGCGGCTCGTCTTCGCCGTCAACAACGGCAACATGATCTATTGGCACAACGCGAACATCGCCGACGTGCCGGTCGTCACCACGCCCGTATTGACCGCCGCACAGGCATTGACGGCGGTGCTCGCGCACGCAGGCATTGCGCAGTCGAGCATCGTCACAGTGAAAGATCCGGCATTGAAGCTCCTCCCGCGCAGCGGCGTTCTCGGCGCGCTGCTGAAATACCAGCTCGTCTATGAAGTCGTCTTCCGCGTCGACGGCGGCCGTTCCACCTGGGCCGCGTACGTCGACGCACTGACCGGCACCGTGCTCGCGTTCGGCGACACGAATCGCTACGCCGATTGCACCGCGGGTACAAGCGGCAAAGTGACCGGCGGCATCCGCCCGGCGCAGGCGACCGACGCGGAAGTGGTGCGCTCCTTCCCGTTCGCGGCCGTCAGCACCACCAACGGCGCACAGACCGCGAACAGCAACGGCGGTTTCCCGTGGGGCGGAGGCGTCGCATCGACAGGCCTGAACGGCACCTACTTCGATACGAGCTGCGAAGACTGCGTGAAATCCGAGAGCGATCCGCAGGGCGGCTTCCAGCCCTACGCCGAATCCTCCAACGGCCGCATCAACCTCGGCACCGGCGGCCATGACGTCGTCTCCGGCCCCGACATCCCCACCGTCTCCTACGGCAACGGCACCTCCACGCCCGCCGATCGCACCGCCTTCTTCCACACGAACGTGGCGCGGCAGATCGCGCTGAAGTGGCTCGACCTCCCGTTCCTCCACTCGAAAGTTACCGTGAAGGTGAACATCAACGACGTCTGCAACGCGTTCTGGGACGGCACCGCGCTGAACTTCTTCAAGGCCGGTGATTACGTTTCGGGCAGCAACACGCTGCACTGCAAGAACACCGGCGAGATCCGCGACGTCATGCAGCACGAATGGGGTCACGGCCTCGATGACAACGACGGCGAAGCGCCCGGCTACGCCGAAGGCTTCGGCGACATGGCCACGGGCGAAGCGGCCGCCGATCACATCGCGCTCTTCGTCGATCACGACTCCTGCATCGGCCAGTCGTTCTACAACTTCGGGAGCGGCCCCTTCGTCACCGACGCGAACAGCACGTCCATCAGCACGTGCGATGGCGTGCGCAACGTCGACGAGCTGCGCACGAGCAGCGGCCGCCTCACCACCACCAACGTCACGGTCAACTGCGCTGCCGTCTCCACGCAGCCCTACTACGTCGGCCCGCTTCTCGGCGAAGGCCACTGTGAAGGCGAACTGTGGGGCCAGGTCGACTGGCATCTCGTGCAGGACCTCATGAGCGGCCGCAAATACGGCACGCAGACGCTCGATGCGAACAAGCAGTTTGTGACTTACGCGGGCGATGCGCTGCCGCCGAGTGCGGACGGTTCGGCGAACGGCGCGTTCGATCGCGATGTGGCCTGGACCATCCTGGAACGCCTCTACTTCGAATCGCGGCCACTCGTCGCGAGCTACGCGCCGTCGCGCTTCCAGGCCATGGGCGCCTCCGCATACGACGGCTTCATGGTCGTCGATGACGAAGGAGACGGCCTCGCGAACGGCACGCCGCACGCCGCCTACATCAATGATGCGTACGTGCATCACGGCGCCGAAGAGTGGGCGACCGGTACCACCGCACCGTCCGTCGCTTCGGATACGAAAAACTGCGCCGCGCCGGGAACGCCGAGCGTGACGCTCACGCAGACCACCGACTCTGCGACCGGCACTCCGGCCGTGACCATCACCTGGACCGCGGTCGCCGGCGCGACGTCGTACAGCGTGCTGCGCACCGAGCGCCGCGATGACGTCTTCCTCGAGCTGGCGCGCGTCAACACCGGTAACTCAATCACCGACGTCGGCGTCGACAACGGCGTCACTTACTACTATCGCGTGCAGGCGAACAGCAACACGGCCTGCTGGTCCGTCTCCGCGGGCGGCGTGAAGTCCATCGCCATCGCGCAGCCGGAGCCCGCGCTGAACAACGTCACCATCAATGACTCGCAGAAGGGCAACAACGACGGCACGCTCGACGCCGGCGAACAGGCCAAGCTCTTCGTCGTCATCCGCAACTCCGGCCTCGGCGCATTGACCAACGTCACCGCTACGCTTCGCTCGCTGACGCAAGGCATCACCGTCACCAGCGCCGGCCCGTATTCGTACGGCTCCGTCGCCGTGGGCGCGACGGCGGGTCCGAGCGCGTCGTATGCGATCATCATCGATCCGAACGGCATGCTCTGCGGCACCACCGCGCAGTTCGTGCTCGACATCAAATCCGACCAGGGTTGCTTCGCGCTGCCGGTGCCGATCGCCATGGGCGACGCCAGCTCGTCGTGTTTCGTCTACCGCAAACCGTTCGCGCAGCCGCAGTCGATCGCCATCATCAGCGACAAGCTCAATTCGTGCGGCGACGGCGACGGCACGCCCGACCCGGGTGAGCTCGTGCAGATCACCGTCGCGGTCAACAACACCGGCGACAAGACCGCGAACAACGTGGTCGTGAAGCTCACCAGCGACCGCCCGTACTTTGTGATTAACAACGACACCGTGAACGTCGGCTCGATCGCGCCGCTGGCTGCGGAGACGAAGAACATCACGTTCACGGTTTCTGTCGGCAATGCGCCGTTCGCCGATGTAGCCACGTTCTCCGCGAGCGTCACGTCGTCGTCATCCACGACGCCGGCCACGCGCACGCTCGCCACGGTCGTCAATCGCGACCTGAAGAAGCAGAGCGTGACCTACACGTTCGACAGCAGCGATGAAGGATGGAGTGCCTCCGGCTGGGCGCGCGAATCGGCGCCGACCACCGGCGATCTCACCACCGTCTTCCACGCGCTGTACGGCAGCAACGTCTGCCAGACGCTCACGTCGCCCGTCGTCGAATTCTCGCCGACCAGCGCGTACTCGTTCGATCTCGCGTACGTCAGCGAGAACACCGACGGCGCGTACGACGGCACCACCGTCGAGATCTCCGTCGACGGCGGCTACACCTGGCGCACGGTCGATGTCGCGCAAGGCTATCCCGTCATCTCCGCGAGCACCGGTTGCGTCGCCGCCGGCACGCCGTTCTTCTCCGGTGTCTCGCCGACCATGACGCATTACGACGTCGATCTTTCCGCCTACGCCGGACGCACCGGCCAGCTCCGCTTCCGCTTCGGATCCGATGAGCTGGTGAACGCCGACCCGGCCGGCACGTGGGTCGACAACATCACCGCCAAAGACATCGTGGTCTCGGTCCCGGACGTCGCCTGCCAGTGATCCGGTGATCGTGAGTGCCGGGCGAGGGGCTCGTGCCCTTCGCCCGGCTTTTTTTGTTTTCCATCCGCACGAAAATTGCACTTCCGCCCGGCCATCAATCCATCCGGAGGAAATGTTGATGCGTCTTCTCGCGCGGATCGCGGCAGTGCTGTTGCTGTTTGTCTCCCCGGTGATCGCGGCTGAATACGACGATTGCGATGCGAACTTCATCGCGTTCATCGGATCCAGCGCCTATCAATTCTCGCCATCGCATGAGGGAGAGCTCGGCGCGGTGCGCCTCTACTCGATCCTCTCCTACCAACGCGCTGCAGTGGCCAAGCGCTTCGGCTTCGCGGTCTGGCGCCTCGACATCGCTGATGAAAGCGGCGCCATCGTCACCGCCGTCAATGGTCGCGCGCGCATCGGCACCGACGGTGCAGCACTCGCCGAATTCTGGTGGGATGGCCGCGACGACGCCGGCCGGCTCGTCCCCGCGGGTCGCTATCGCTACACGTTCCTCGCGCGCTACGTCGGCGACTTCGACGTGCGTCCGCTGGTGATGGATTACGACACGATCGCCGCGAAGCCGCGCGATGAAGCGCTCGCATCGTCCGACGACGTCATCGTCAATTACGACCTCACGCAAAACGCCGCGCGCAATCTGCGCATGACGGCCAACGCCACCAGCTGCCAGGTCCAGCAGCACGCGCCGCTGGAGGCGGGCTTCGGCTACAACTTCTATTACGGCTCCACGCACGCGCACTCGAACTGGTCGGACGGCGGCCAGCCGACCACGAATTGCAGTTCCGGCAACGCATACGGCAGCGGCACGTTCGCGCCGTCGGACGTCTTCGCCTACGCACGCGACACGGCGCAACTCGATTACTGGGTGGTCAATGAGCACAACCATCTCATCCAGGACGCCATCGCCACGAACAATCCGCCGGTGACCGAGGCGAAGGTGAGGCAGCGGTATCAGGATGGGCTGGCGGCGGCGAATGCAGTCACGTCCAGCGGCACGTTCGTCGGCGTGTACGGCATGGAGTGGGGCGTCACCACGAACGCCGATGAAGGCCACGTCACGCTGCTCGAAACACCGACGCTGTTCGGCTGGGAAACCTGCTCGACCTGCAACGGCCCGAGCGCCGAATGCACGCCCGGCACGAACTGCTACTTTGATGTTTTCACGCCGAAGCGCTACGGCTATCTCACCCTCTACCAGCGCTCCGTCGAGCATCCCTCCACCGCCGGCGCCCTCGGCGTCTTCAATCATCCCGACAGCACGAACTTCGACAACTTCGCGTTCAACGCGAACGCCGACAACGCCATGCAGGGCATCGCGGTGCGCAGCGGTCTGGCGTTCACGACGGCGACGAATTGCGGGACGGCGAACGTCGGCTCGACCGATTACACGACGCAGTGGAAATCGGCGCTGAACAAAGGCTTCCACCTCGCGCCGACGGCCGATCACGATTCGCACTGCAACAACTACGGCATGGCGTTGCCGACGCGCACGGTCTATCTGTTGCCGAACGCCACGTCGCCGGCGTTGACGAAAGCGAACCTGCTCGCGGCGCATCGCGCGCGGCATTTCTATGCGACCGAGGATCCGAATGCGCAGATGGTGTTCCGGACGGGGGATGGGGCGCACATCATGGGCGACATCTTCACCGCGGCCGGCGGCACGACGCTCGTCGCGCATCTTTACGATCCGGATGGGGAAAGCACGTCCACGCTCGAAGTGTGGCGCGGGCAGATCGGCGGCGGCGTGCCGGCCGCGCCGTATGCGTCGTGGTCGAACAGTGCCAGCGGCACAGTGAACGAATCGCTGACCTCCGGCACGTACTACTACTACGTGCACGCGGTGCAGGCCGACGGACATGACGTCTGGTCGGCGCCGATGTGGATCACCTATTCGGCCGGCGGCGGTGGCGACGTCACCGCGCCCGTGACTTCGATCAGTGCGCCGCTCAATGGCGCGACCGTCGGCGGCACGACCAGCGTCACTGCGAGCGCGACGGACAACATCGGCGTGACGAAGGTCGAGTTCTATCTCGACGGCGCCTTGAAGTCGACCGATACGGCGACGCCGTTTGCGTGGAGCTGGGACACGACCGGCGCTTCGAACGGCACGCACACGCTGCAGACGAAGGCGTATGACGCGGCGACGAACGTCGGCACGTCGGCGAGCGTCACCGTGACCGTGAGCAACGGCGTGGCGATCAACATCGGCGGCTACACGCTCACGCAGGCCAACGCCACGCTGACGTACACGATCCCGTCCGGCACGACGATTCCCTCGAAGGGCTACGTGATCATCGGCCGCAATGCCACGAAGACTGCGTTCCAGAGTTTCTGGGGTGTGACGCTGGCGAGCAACGTGGTCTACATCAACAGCGCGGACACGATGCCGCAGATCAACGGCAGCGAGACGTACACATTGAAGAATGCGTCGGCCTCCATCCTCGACGGCGCGACGGTGGCGATGGCCAGCGGCGCGCTGGAAAGTCTCCGCCGCACGAATGGCTGCGCGGCGGCGAATTTGTCCACGAGCTGGACGCGCGCGGCATCGAGCACCGGCAACCCCGGCAGCGGTGCCCCGGCGGCATGCGGCAAGGGCGTCTACATCAGCGAGTTCTCCGATGCCGCAGGCACAGGCAATTACATCTACGAATTTATCGAGCTCTATAACGACAAGTAGCGGACGCGAGCGGAATCTGCGAGCATGGGCCGGCGAGCCGGTCCATGCTACGCAAACTGATCGTCCTGGCGGTGCTTCTTGCGCCCTGCGCAGCGTATGCGCGCGGTCGCGCAGTCTTCGTCTATCCCCGCGAGCGCGCGCTGTTCCACCGCCTCTTCTACACCTCCCACCAGCGCGCATTGCGCAGCAGCGTGGCCACGCATTACCACGTGGAAGTGCACGAGCAGATCGCCAGCGATGACGCGCTGTTCGCCATCGACGTCCGCGGCGCGAACCTGCTCGTGCTTTCCGGCCACGGCGATCCGTTCTCGATCTACTTCGCCGATCGCAAACAACGCACGCTCGACGCGACCGATCGCGCGAACCTGGAGCGCTTCTTCGCGCAACTCGCCCCCGACGCCACCATCGTCCTGCAAAGCTGCTACACCGGCCGCGGCTTCGCGCATCTCGTCAAAGACGCCGCCGGCCCGCGACGCGTCGTGATCGCCGCCAAAGGCGAGATCCCGCGCGACGGCGTCTCTATCACGAGCATCGAACCGTTCGACGCACGCATCACCTGCGACGACGGCGGCCACGCGTGGGATTGCACATTGCGATTGCGGTGAGCGTGAGGGAAGACGAGGGGGACGACGGGAGGCCTCCGGCGGCCGGGCCACGGGCCCGGACCCGTTGATTGGCCTAGCCTCCGCCGCGACTGTCGTGCGAGTTGGCAGTGCGTGTCGGCGGAGGCTAGGCCAACCAATGGGGTCCGGGGCCAATGGCCCGGGCCGCCGGAGGCCCCCGGTCGTCCCCTCGTCATTCCTCGCCATCACAACAATCGCATATGCTCCCCCCGCATGACTCGCACTCGTTTCAAGAAGAGCCGGTTTGGGCCGCGGTTGGTCGAAGCGGCGCGTTCGCGCGCGCACTATCGCGACGTTCACGTCTTCATCGGCGGCACTGGCGCGGTGGGTGGCGCGGCGGCGTTGCAGATGGTGGCGATGTTCGAAGAGATGATGACCATCGAGCCGCCGGCGTCGCCGGACGACGTGCCGGTGCTCATCGTCACCGGACGCAGCGACGACGAGGTGCACAACTTCGAATCGCGGCTGAAGCGATTCACGCGGACGCGGTGGGGTGCGGGCACGGCGCCGAAGCACTTCGAGCACGGGTATCTGTCGCCGGGCGGCGTGTATGTGGCGATCTCCAAGTACGAGATGAAGCCGATCCCGGGCATCGAGAAAGTGAAAGATGCGGATCGCGATGCGCGGGACGCGGCGGTGGACGAATTTCTTGCGCTGGCCGGTGTGAATCGCGGCAACACGCACAAAGAAATCGGCGACGCGCTGCTCGCGTACGTGCATCGATCGCGGCCGATCACGGCGTTTCTCGAAGATCGATTGACGCGTCTGCGGGATTACGACGCGAAACCGTATCGGTCGGTCGTGTTGGGCTTTCCTCTGCCGAGCATCCTCGCGTATCAAACCGGCGGTCTGCAGATGGTCGCCGATTCCCTCGGCCTTCCCGCCGACTTCACGACCACGATCAAAGACGGATTCGAAAGCACGTTCGCGGACGATCTCGTTGCGGTGCGCGAGACGTGGGGTGCGCGCGTGCTCGTCGCGCATACGACGGGCGTCGGCGGCATGTACGACGAAAGTCCCGACGGCTCCACCGCCATCCGCCTCGGCTTCGCCCACGCGGCGCGCGACGAGTTTCTTCGCACGAAGCACATCGAGGCCGAGCACCTCACGGACAAATACGCGGAGCGCGGCGTGCTGATGCTCGTCACCGCGGCGGCCATCGGCATCGACGAAGTGCGCATGCGCGAACCGATTCCGCTGCATGGCGGCATCATCGACAAGCTGCGCAACGCGCCGCACGAGCTGTTCCGCGGCGCGCGCGAGCGCAAGCAGTTCATCCATCGCTTCAAGCCGGCCACGCTGAAGCTCGACGCCACGTCGTCGAAAGCGCTGCACTTCAAGCTCGGCGAAGAGCTCTGCCCCGAATATGCGATCCGCAGCGGCGAGAACGGCTTCTTCTCCGTGGCCAACGCGGACGCGCTCTATCGCGTGATGAAAGTGGCGAGCGTCTCCGAGCTGGGGCACGTCCTCGCGTCCGTCGGGCTGCTCGGCGACGATCCGAACGTGCCGTGGTTCCACGGCGGCATCTGCTATTACACCGAGACCGCGAATTCGAAGCAGGTCTTCGATTTTCTTTACCAGCCGGTGCTCCTCGGCGCGCAGCTCAGCGGCGTCGATCCGGAAGCGCTGCAGGATCTCGGCTCCGCGAAACATCAGGCCGAGCTGCACACGCTCGCGTTGCTCATCCTGTTGCACCGCCTGCGCACGCTCGACATCGAAGCGCTCGAGGAGTATCCCGACGCGTCGTTCAACGCGCGCCGCTTCTTCCTCGACAACTCGCGGCCTCTGACGTTCCGCGACGTGGAGCAGTGGGATGTGGAGACGCTCGCGCGCGATCTGCGCACGCTCGTGACGGCGGAGAAGCCGGGCGAGTTGCTGCCACTCAAACCGCTCATCGATCCGAACCAATTCGGTGCGCGCGACAACGCGCATCTGGACATCCTGCGCGTGGTGCTCGATGCGGTGTTCAGCGTGACGTCGCTCGGCTCGCCGATCGTCGTCGATGACGCCGTGCGCTGCGGCTTCTGGATCGCCCCCCTCGGCGAGATCGTCACGAGCGAAGACGCGCTGCGCAAGCTGTTCGAGGAGCGCCACGCGCGGTTGAAGATCGATGCGCCGCTCGACGAATACATCGCCTTCGAGATGGCCAACAACGGCTTCATCGATCTGCGGCCGCACGCGATCGTCTCCAGCGCGAAATTCTTCGCTCCGGGGGCGATCACGATGCACAACGACGAAGCGTCGCTGCGCGCGCGGTTGCAGGAGCTCGAGCCGTATTCGTTTTTCGCGACGTGCGGCCTGTACGCGATCGTGCATCGCTTGCGCGCGCTGGGCCGCTTCCTCTCGCAGGCGCGCACCGATCTCGGCACGATGCAGGATTGGCTCTGGACAATGCTGCGCGATCCGCGCGGTCACACGCTGGTCGTGCCGGGCGTGGTGGAAGCGCTGCGCATGGTGGCGGAAGGCCAGGAGAAAACGACCGGCGCCGAATACCTGGACGGCATCTGGGGCTACGAACGGCGCCTGCCGCAGAATCGCATCGAGGCGATCGTGGATGCGGTGAAGCACCGCGAACCGCGCTGAAGCTGACGAGCCTTCGGCTCGCAACTTAGCGCTCCGCGCGCGGCCACACTTTTCGCGCGAGTGTGTCCATCAGCACACTTCGGGAGGAGTGTGCGGAATGTTCGAGAAGCGCGAGTCGGGAGTGGCCACGCTGTTCGCGGTTTTGCTCGTCGTGATGGCGTCGGGCGGTGTTGTGGAAACGCAACGCGAACACATCAGCCTCGTGGCGACGAAGCACAAGCCGAGCGCGTACGCGCGGAAGCTCGCGACTGTGCGCACGCAACTGCATCGCAATCTCGACGGCAAGGCGAATGGCTTCATCCGCGGCTGGTCGTTTGACGCGCAGCAGTTCACGCTCACCATCGACAAATCGCGATACCAGCAGTTCGCGCTGCATGCCACAACGATGACCGCGCGATCGATCTTCGACGCAAACGGCGTGGCGCTGCCGAAGCGTCTGATCATTCGCGATGTGTCGGGCGCGGTACTCGGCGACGGTGCATTCGCGAACGTGCCGAAGATCGAGTGACCTGCGAGCCGCGCTGAAGCTGACGAGCCTTCGGCTCGCAGCTTAGCGCTCCGCGCTCAAAAGTACGCGCTCACGCCGAAGCTTGCGAGTTTGTTCGCGAGCTTCCGGTCGAACGTCGCGATGGAGTCGTATCGGTTCGTCATGGCGAGAGCGACGATCGCCGCGTGGTAACGCCGGCGAAAGGCTCGGGCCAGATCTCGACGATGCGTGGCCACGGGCAGTCGTCGACGATCTGCATGCCCGGGAACTTGGTGACCGCTTCAATGACGCTTGCCGTGCGCCGCGAGGTTAGGCCGTATTGGCTCTGCAACACGTACGCGATTTCGAAGACGACGCATTGCGGGATGACGCCCGCGATCTCTCCTTCTTCTGCGGCGGCGAGGAGCGCGAGAGCGGCTTCCTGCTGCGCTTTGTTGCGATCGACGAAAAAAGAGACGAAGACGTTCGCGTCGGCAACTACCGTGCGCACGTCAGACGCGGCCTCGCGTCTTGCGAGCTTCGGCAACCGCGTCCAGAGGATCGGGTCCGTCCTTGATGAAGCCTTGCAGCGCGTGGAGGGCCGGGCGCTCCGTTGTGATGGAAACCGTGCCGCCGCGAACTTCCCAACGGAGCTTGGCGCCCGGCTCGAGATCGAGCGCGTCGCGGACTTCCTTCGGAACGGTCGTTTGTCCCTTGCTGGTGATGGTGGAGACGGGCATGTGGTGTTCTCCTTACGTAGTGTACGGCAGGTAAGGAGAAGGCAGCCCCCGCCCACCCACCGCCCCCCCTCCCCCCCAACCTCTGTCCTCGTTTTCCCTACACCGCTGTTACAAAAGGCAATTTCTCGTCAACTCCGTGTGCCTGAAGGCGTTCCGGATGACGAGGGCGAGCGTAAAATGCGCCGCAATCCAATCGGTCAGAGCTTCATTCAAGGAGAAAAGATGAGGATCTTTGTTCGCACCCTCGCCTTATCGTTCGTCCTCCTGCTCGTCGGCACGCTCGCCTTCGCGCAGGGGACGACCGGTAATCTGGTCGGGACGGTCACTTCGGAAGGCGCAGGGCTTCCGGGGGTCACCGTCACGATCACGTCACCCGCCATGCAGGGTTCCCGCACCACCGTCAGCGGCGACACCGGCGGCTACAGCTTCGCCTCGCTCCCACCGGGCGATTACTCCGTGCAGTTCGATCTGAGCGGCATGAGCGCCGTGACGAAAAAAGTCCGCGTCAATCTGGCGCAGACCAGCCGCGCCGACGCCGACCTCCGGCAGTCCTCGCTTTCCGAAGCGATCACCGTCACCGCCGCGGCTCCGGCAGCACTCGAAACGACGGAAGTCTCGACGAACTTCTCGAGCCAGACCATCGCCGAGCTGCCCACGCTCAACCGCACCATCACCACCGCCGCGCTGCTCGCGCCGGGCGTCAATGACGCCGGTCCGAACAAGCAGATCATCATCTCGGGCGCGCAGTCGTTCGACAACCTGTTCCTCGTGAACGGCGTCGTCGTCAACGAAAACCTCCGCGGCCAGCCGCACAACCTCTTCATCGAAGACGCCGTGCAGGAAACGACCGTCCTCACCGGCGGCGCCATCTCCGCCGAATACGGCCGCTTCACCGGCGGCGTGGTCAGCACGATCACGAAGTCCGGCGGCAATGAGTTCTCCGGCTCCCTGCGCGATTCGCTGCGCAACGAAGCGTGGCAGGAAAAGACCGCGCTCGTCGGCGAAGCCGATCACCTCGACGACATCAACAGCGTCTACGAAGGCACCCTCGGCGGCCGCATCATCCGCGACCGTCTCTGGTTCTTCGTCGCCGGCCGCAAGGAAAAGTCGAGCACCAGCGCGGAGACCACCGTCTCCAAGATTCCGTTCGCGCAAGGCGTCGATGAGAAGCGCGTCGAAGGCAAGCTCACGGCGAACATCGCCGCGCAGCACAGCCTCGTCGGCTCCTACCTCGATGTGAAGCGCACCGAAACCAACAACCGCTTCGGCAACGTCGTCGATCTCGCGTCGCTGGCCGACCGCCAGCTGCCGAACAGCCTGAAAGGGCTGCACTACAGCGGCATCCTCACCAAGAACCTGCTCCTCGAAGCGCAGTACAGCAAGATGAACTTCGCGTTCGTCGGCGGCGGCGCCATGACGCACGACCGCATCCTCGGCACACTCCTGCGCGACACGGCCAC
>DASSMK010000248.1:0-19712 GCA_035688915.1 Thermoanaerobaculia bacterium | reverse complement strand
CGACACTGTCGGCGGAGGCTAGGCCAACCAATTGGGTCCGGGGCCAATGGCCCCGGCCGCCGGAGGCCCCCCGTCGTCCCCGTCACAACCAGCCGCTATAATCCGCCGCCTCATGGCTACCTCAGTCCGCATCAAAGAGCTGCCCGGTCACATCGGCGAAGCCGTCACCATCAGTGGCTGGCTGTACAACAAGCGCACCTCGGGCAAGTTGCAGTTCCCGATCATTCGCGACGGCAGCGGCTTCGTGCAGTGCGTCGTCTCCAAAAAAGAAGTGAGCGAAGAATCGTGGAACGACGCCGATCGCGCCACGCAGGAAACGTCGGTCGCAGTGACGGGCAACGTTGTCGCGGAGCCTCGTGCGCCAGGCGGCGTCGAGTTGCACGTGACTGAACTGCGCGTGATTGGGTTGGCTGAGGGGTATCCGATCTCGCCGAAAGAGCACGGCACGGACTTTCTGATGAACCACCGCCATCTTTGGCTGCGGTCGCGCAATCAGCATTACGTTCTGCTGATCCGCAACGAAGTCGAGAAGGCCATCCGCGACTTTTTCTACGATCGCGATTTCGTGCTCATCGACTCGCCGATCCTCACGGCCAATGCGGCCGAGGGGACGTCGACGCTGTTCGAGACGGACTACTTTGGGGAGAAGGCGTATCTGTCGCAGTCGGGACAGCTCTACCTCGAGCCGGCCGCCGCGGCGTTCGGAAAGGTGTACTGCTTCGGCCCCACGTTCCGCGCGGAAAAGTCGAAAACGCGCCGCCATCTCATGGAGTTCTGGATGGTCGAGCCGGAGGTGGCCTTCCTCGACTTCGAAGGACTGCAGAAGCTCGCGGAAGAATTCGTCGAGTACATCGTCGGCCGCGTGCTCGACCGGCAGATGGAAGCGCTGAAGGGATTGGAGCGCGACATCACCAAGCTCGAAGCGGTGAAGCGGCCGTTCCCGCGCATCACCTATCGCGACGCCATCGACCTGCTGAAATCGAAAGGGATGCCCGCCGAATTCGGAGACGACATCGGCGGCGACGAAGAAACCGTCATCGCGAATTCGTACGACCGCCCGGTGATCATCACGCGCTATCCGGCGGCCATCAAAGCCTTCTACATGCAGCCCGCGCCCGACGATCCGACGGTTGCCCTCGGCATGGACATGATCGCGCCGGAAGGCTACGGCGAGATCATCGGCGGCTCGCAGCGCATCCACGACCACGATCTGCTGCTGCAGCGCATCGAAGAGCACAAGCTGCCGGTCGACAAGTTCCAGTGGTACCTCGACGTCCGCAAGTACGGCACCTTCCCCCACTCCGGCTTCGGCATGGGGATTGAGAGAGTGGTGGCCTGGATGAGCGGCGTTCCGCACCTGCGCGAAACGATTCCGTACCCGCGCATGCTGAACCGGATTTACCCGTAGCGCGCCGCGGCGCGCTTCGGCAGGCTCAAAGGCTCACAGGCTCAAAGGCTCAAAGGAGCGCGCGCAGCGCGGCTCTCGCGCCTCTTGCACGTGGCTAATGCACAGACGAAGCGCTCTCGCGACGCCGGTGCTGCTGTGAGCCTTTGAGCCTGTGAGCCTTTGAGCCTAAAGACAGACGATGAGCGAGCCCGAAGCCACATCGCCCGCCCCGCCGCCCGCCGCGCCGGCCGCGCTCCGCATCATCCCTCTCGGCGGCCTCGGCGAGATCGGGATGAACTGCATGATCTACGAGTATGGCGACGAAGCCATTCTCGTCGACTGCGGCATGATGTTTCCGGACGCCGCCACGCTCGGCGTGGACGTCATCGTGCCGGACATGACGTACATCTTCGACAACGCGTCGAAGTTCAAAGCCGTCTTTCTGACGCACGGCCACGAAGATCACATCGGTGCCGTGCCCTTCCTCGTCGAGCGCGTGAATCTGCCGGTCTGCGGCATGCCGCTGGCGCTCGGCTTCGTGCGCGACAAGCTCGAAGAATTCGAGATCGATGACGTTGAGCTGCGCGCGATCATGCCGCGCGACGTCGTGGAGGTCGGCTCGTTCCGCATCGAAGCGATTCGCGTGACGCATTCGATCGTCGACGCGCTCGGCTTCGCCATCACCACGCCCGCCGGCACGATCATCCACACGGGCGACTTCAAGATCGATCACACGCCGATCGATGCGAAGCCGACCGATCTCGCGCGCTTCACACATTACGGCGAGCAGGGCGTGCTGGCGCTGATGAGCGATTCGACGAACGCGCTCGTGCCGGGCCACGGTCCATCCGAGAAGACGGTCGGCAACGCGCTCGATCGCGTGTTCGCCAACGCGACCGGTCGAATCATCGTCACCACGTTCGCGTCGCACATCCACCGCGTGCAGCAGATCATCGACCTCGCGCGCAAGCACCGCCGCAAAGTGCTGCTGATCGGACGTTCGCTCGTCGACAACGCGGAGACGGCGGAGAAGCTCGGCTACCTCCGCTTCGCGCGCGAGGTGCGCGCATCGTCGTCCGATCTTCCGCCGCGCGATCTGGTCATCCTCACCACCGGCACGCAGGGCGAGCCGTCATCCGCACTCTCGCGCATGGCCATCGGCGAGCATCGCCAGGTCTCGATCGAGAAGGGCGACCTGGTGATCATCTCGGCGCGCACCATTCCGGGCAACGAGCGCGCCGTGTCGCATGTCATCGACAATCTCTATCGCCGCGGCGCGGAAGTGATCTCGCACGAGCAGCCCGACACGCACGTCTCCGGACACGCCTGTCAGGAAGAGCTGAAGCTGATGATCAACATGACGCGGCCGAAGTTCTTCATCCCCATTCACGGCACGCTGCGCCACCTCATTCATCACGCGCGTCTCGCCAAAGAAGCAGGCGTGCCGCACGGCGTGGTGATCACGAACGGGCAGGTCGCGGAGATCGTCGCCGACGACATCCGCGTGCTCGAAGATCGCGTCGCGCAAGGCAAGGTCTTCATTGACGCGGAGGCGGAGGAAGTGCCGGAAGTGGTCGTGCGCGACCGCCAGCACCTCGCCGAAGATGGCTTCGTGATCGTGGTGCTGGCCGTCGATTCGAACGGTCACCTCATCCGCGACCCGGAGATCATCACGCGCGGCCTCGTGCACGTCGACGCGAGCCAGGACGTGCTCGAAGAAGTGCGCACGATGATCGTTGGCATGTTCTCGGAAAGTCCCCTGGATGAACTGCGCCAGTCCGATCTCGTGCAGGAACGCACCCGGGCCATACTCAAACGCTACTTCCGCAAGAGCATGGGAAGACGACCGATGATCTTGCCCGTCGTGCTCGCCGGGCTCGCGCCGGAATTGAGAATTGAGAATTGAGAATTGAGAATGAAAACCGAGACGCCGCGAGCCGCGAAGCCAATTCTCAATTCTCAATTCTAAATTCTCAATTCGAGGCCACGAACCAATGTCATTGATCGAAGCAATCGTCCTAGGCCTCGTCCAGGGGCTAACTGAGTTCATTCCGATCTCCTCGACCGGACACTTGAAGATCGTCCCCGAGCTTCTCGGCTGGGGCGATCCCGGCGCGGCCGCTTCGGCGGTCATCCAGTTCGGGACGATTCTCGCCGTGCTCATTTACTTTGCGCGCGATCTCGTCCGGCTGGCCATTGGGTTCTTTCGCGGGCTGGTGACGCGTCGCATCTTTGCCGATCCCGATTCGGCGGAGGCGTGGTACGTGATCATCGCCACGATTCCGGTCGTCGTCATCGGGCTGCTGCTCAAGCATCAGATCGAGACCGTGTTTCGCAGCACGTGGGTGATCACGTTTCAGCTGATCTCGATCGCCGTGCTGATGCAGATCGCCGAGGCGTTTGCGCGGAAGCGGGGGGTGCGGGCGCGGGAGGACTTCAATGCGAAAGACGCGCTGACCATGGGCTTCGGCCAGTGCATCGCGCTGATTCCAGGCTCCTCGCGCAGCGGCTCCACCATCATGTCCGCGCTCTTTCGTCGCGTCCCGCATGACTACGCCGCGCGCTTCTCATTTTTGATGAGCATTCCCGCGGTCAGCGCCGCCGGTTTTCTGGAGCTCTTCTCCGAACGCGAGCATCTCGCCACGATCGGCACCACGCCCATCCTGGTCTCGATTTTCGTGGCCTTCATCTCCGGCTGGGCGTCGATCTACTTTCTGCTGCGCTACCTCCGTACGCACACCACCCACGTCTTCATCTACTACCGCTACGCCCTCGGCATCATCCTGGCCGTGCTGCTCTTCACGGGTTACGTGAAATGAAGAGGCTGGCGATTCTCGCGCTCGCACTCGTATCCTGCACGGCCATGCCGCCGCAGTCGCAGTCGCCGATGCCATCGGCCACACGCTATCTCGCGCTCGGCGATTCGTACACGATCGGCGAGAGCGTTCCCGAAGCGGATCGCTTTCCGGTCCAGCTCGCGCGTGCGCTGAACATCGCGCCGCCGCAGATCATCGCCAAGACCGGCTGGACGACGGACGAACTGAACGCCGCCATCGACGCCGCGAATCCGCAAGGGCCGTTCGATCTGGTCACGCTGCTCATCGGCGTCAACAATCAATACCGCGGCCGCGACATCAACGAGTACCGCACGCAATTCGCCGCGCTGCTGCAGCGCGCCATCGGTTTCGCCGGCGGCGACGCGCGCAAAGTGGTGGTGGTCTCGATTCCGGATTGGGGCGTGACGCCGTTCGCGGAAGGACGCGATCGCGCAAAGATCGGAGAGGAGATCGATGCGTTCAACGCGGTGAATCGCGAAGAGACCGCAAAGGCCGGCGCGCGTTACGCCGACATCACCGCGGGTTCGCGCAACGCAGCCACCGATGCATCGCTGGTTGCGGGCGACGGACTCCATCCCTCAGGCAAGATGTACGCGGATTGGGTCAGCGCGATCCGCCGCGCACTTTCATCCTGATCCGCTCTTCCAGCACCATGTCCTTGCGCCAGCCGCCGACGCGCAGGTACCACTCCGCCACTTCGTACATCGCGTCCGCCGGCACCAGTCCGACGATCTCGCTCGAGACCACCGGCACGCCGTAGCGCTCCGCCTCTTCCTGCACCACGCGAAAGGCGCGATGAATCGGCGTCTTGCGGTGATCGAGCAGATTCATCGACACCTGCACGAGCCCTTTGCTGGCCAGCGCGATCGGCAGCGCACGCACGAAACGCAATCCGCCCGAGATGCCACGCACGGCGCGCGCGCACGCCTGCGCCACTTCGATGCGCGTCGTGCCGAGCTGCATGTTGAACGCGATGAGCGGCACGCGCGCGCCCACCACGCTCACGCCCGCCGTCGGATGCACCAGCGCCGGACCAAAGTCAGGCGACCAGCGCTCGTCCGTAATCTTCCGCGGAAAGCTTTCGAATCCGCCGCTGCGGATCGCCGGCAGCTCGCGGCGGTAGTCGGCCTTCGCCGCGTGCTCGTAGAGATAGACCGGGATGTCGTGACGCCGCGCGATCTCCGCTCCCACGCGCTGCGCGAGCGCGACGCATTCGTCCATCGTCGAGCCTTCGAGCGGCACGAACGGCACGACGTCCACCGCGCCGACGCGCGGATGCGCGCCGTGATGAATGCGCAGATCGATGCGCGGCACCGCGACGTCGTACAAGCGATACGTCGCTTCCGCGAGCGCGTTCGCGTCTTCCGAGCAATAGGTGAAGACGGAGCGGTTGTGATCGGGATCCAAATGGACGTTGAGGAGATGAACGCCTTCGACGCCGCTCACTGCCTCCGCGATCGCGTCGATCGTCGATTGATCGCGGCCCTCGGAAACATTCGGGACGCACTCCAGCATCGCCGTCTAGTCCGAGAGGACCTGCACTTCGGGCACGTTGCGATACTTCTCCGCGAAATCGAGCCCGTAGCCGATCACGAACTGCGGCTCGATGGCGAAGCCGACGTAGTGCGGCGTGAACGGCACCTTGCGCGCCTTCGGTTTGTCGAGGAACGCGGCTACTTTCACGAGCGCGGCGCCGCGGCTCTCGATGTAGTTGTTCACTTCGCGAATGGAGAGACCGCTGTCGATGATGTCTTCGATGATCAGCACGGCTTTGCCGCGCATGTCGAGCTGCGGTTCCTTGAGGATCGTGACGACGCCCGACGAATACTTTTGATTTCCGTAGCTGGAGATCTGGATGAAATCGAGCGCGACGTCGCGATTCATCTGCCGCACGAGGTCGGCGCAGAAGAACATGGCGCCCTTCAGGACGCAGAGCGCGATCAGCTCCTGATCGCCGAAATCGTTGGTGATCTCGCGGGCCATTTCGGCCACACGTGCATCGATCTGTTCACGAGTGAATAACGTCGTCTGTGCCATTCGTGTCAGAATCATAGCATCGGAAAAATGACGTGACCGTTACCGAAGTCGGACCGCTCCACGCCCGCTACGTACGCGTCGCCGATCGCTTCAAGGCGATCTGGACATACCACCAGTTCGCCACCGGAATCTTCCGCAATTTCCTCGATCAGGCGCCGCCGTACACGCTCGATTTCAAGCTCGTTTACGAAGGCATCAAGACTGCGTCGGGAAAGCTGAACGCGGCGCAGGCGAATGACGCGCGCGCGGCGCTCGATGGCGCGGAGCGCGCGGTCGGCGCGGCGTCGAAAGAGCTGCTCAAAGCAGACGACGCGATCACGCCGTCGCTCGTGCGCCGCTTCTTCGAGAAGCTCAATCTCAAAGACGAAGAGCTGATCTACTTCCTGGTGAAGTTTTATCTGTACGCCGACGCCGTGGAAGGCGATCGCCGCGACAAGATCGACTTTCTCTTCACACGCATCGGCGAGGAGCTGCTGCCGGGCCGCGGCGAATATATCTCGCGCGAGTCGCTGGAGTTTCGCGAGAAGCTCATCGCGCTGCTCAGCGTGTTGCGCGTGGCCGAAGCGCCGCGCGATGAAGTGATCAGCCTCATTCGCGCCATCCGCTCCATGCGCGACGAAGTGCTGGCGGCGAAGACGTTCGACGATCTGACCAGCAAGCATCTGCTCAAGAACTCGCGCACGTTCAAGCATCGCATCGGCGATCTCTACTTCGATCCCGACGTGCTGCTCGCCGTTGTGCAGCTGAATGTCGCCTCGAAGAATCGTTTCGCGGAGCTGTATCAGGCCGAGGAGCAGCGGATTCTGGATGACTCGCAGAAGCTGCTGCGGCATGGCGAAGCGATCGAGCGAAACTTCGGCGAGACCAATCCGGAGCTGGCCGAAGCGATCGCGCGATTCCGCGAATACAAGGAACGCTTCGACGCGCTGCGTGCGGAATCGAACGTGAAGCACGATCTCGTCGCGCAGCTGAAACTGAGCATCGGCAACGTGCTCGCGCAACTCGATCGCGGATTGACGGCGTCGGACGAAGAAGTCGCGGAATTGCCGGACGCGTTTTTCGATCAGCAGCGCCAGACCGACAGCATCGGCGATCTCTTCGGCCGCAACGAGCCGCTGCTGCCGGTGCTCGTGCGCATCGCCGGCGTGCTCGATTACATCGCTACGCACATCGCGCTCGAAGAAGCGATCGAGCTCCCCGCCGTGCGCGAGCTGCGCCTGGAGACGTGGGAAGTGGCGGCGTATCAGAAGCTCTTCGCGCGCATGGAACCGGACTCGCCGGAAGACAACGACGAGCTCTGGACGCTCTACCTGCGCGCTGCCGCGCTGCGCATCAAAGTCGATCAGGAAGCGACCGCGCTGGCGATGGCCGGCGCCGCCGGCGTGAAGCCTGACGCCGACGTGCTGACGAACGCCAAGCAAAGTCTCGACTGCGCGAAAACGCTGGACGAACTGTTCGGCGATCTGCTGCAGGAAGCGGTCTACTACTCGAACCCAAAGATCCTGCATCAGCTCTATCGCTCGCGCTTCCGCCTGCTGCGCGGCTTCAGCGGACTGTGGCTGATTTACGACCAGCAGGCGTGAGGAAGCTGCTGAGCTACTGAGCTACTGAGCTTCTGAGCCAGGAGCGGCCACTCCCAGCTCGATAGCTCAGCAGCTCAGTGGCTCCCATACAATTCGCCTCATGAAAATCTACCGCTTCCACGAACACGGCGCCGCGCACATCGGTGTGGCCGAGAACGACCGCATCTGGCGCTACTCCGGCACCAGCGCGTTCGATCTCGGCACGGTCGAAGAGGCGCGCCCGCTGCCGATTGCGGAAGCGCGGCTGCTGCCGCCGGTCGTGCCGGGAAAGATCGTTTGCATCGGGCGCAACTACGCCGATCACGCCAAAGAGCTCGGCAACGAAGCGCCAAAGGAACCGATCATCTTTCTGAAGCCGCCCAGCGCGCTTTTGAATCCCGAGGGGACGATCATCCGGCCGCGGCAATCGGAGCGGGTGGATTTCGAAGGAGAGCTGGTCATCGTCATCGGCCGCGAAGCGAAGAACGTCCGCGCGTCCGAATGGCGCGATTACGTCTTCGGCTTCAGCTGCGCGAACGACGTCACCGCGCGCGACCTGCAAAAGAAAGACGTGCAGTTCACGCGTGGCAAAGGCTTCGAC
This sequence comes from Thermoanaerobaculia bacterium, assembly GCA_035688915.1. Taxonomy (GTDB): domain Bacteria; phylum Acidobacteriota; class Thermoanaerobaculia; order Gp7-AA8; family Gp7-AA8; genus DASSMK01. The sequence goes on along the minus strand of DASSMK010000248.1, from coordinate 11,288 downwards.
ACGTTCTGCCCGATCGGGCCGTGCATCGAGACGGAGCTCGACGTCACCAACCTTCGTCTGCGCACGCGCGTGAATGGCGAGACGCGGCAGGACGGCACGACCGCCGACATGATCTTCTCGTGCGGCGCGCAGATCGAATTCATCACCAGCGTGATGACGCTCTTCCCGGGCGACGTGATCCTCACCGGCACGCCCGCCGGCGTCGGTCCGCTCAGCGAAGGCGACGTCGTGGAAGTGGAAGTGGAGGGCATCGGCACGCTGCGCAATCATGTGGCGTAGCCGTCTCGTCGCGCTCTTCCCCGCACTGGCGAAGCTGCAGAGCGGCTACGTAGTCGGCGGCGCAATCCGCGATCTCCTCATCGGCCGCGAGCCCGCCGACGTCGACATCGCCTGCCGCAACGCCCGCGCCGTGGCCGAATCCCTCGGCGGCAAAGTCATCCGCCTAGGCAATCGCGAGCATCTCTCCGCCTATCGCGTGCCGCTGCGCGGGCACATCTACGACTTCGCGGAGCTGCTCGGCGGCGACATCGATCTCGATCTGGCGCGGCGCGATTTCACGGTCAACGCCATGGCCATCGATCTCGCGCGCGACGAGCTGCTCGACCCGCATCGCGGCAAGCACGACTTGCACGCGCGCATCGTGCGCATGGTCAAGCCGTCGAACTTTGATGACGATCCGCTGCGCGCGCTCAAAGCGGTGCGCATGTGCGTGAAGTACGAGATGTTGCTGGACGACGCGACGTGCGACGCGATCCGCGCGCGCGCCGCGAAGATCCTCACGGTTGCGCCGGAGCGAGTGACGTACGAGCTGTCGGTGATCTTCACCGGAAACGCCTTCACCAGCGCCGTGGAGCTGCTCGATCGCACCGGTCTGCTCGACGCGCTCGGAATGCGGCGCGCGGGCGGTCGCGACGATCTCTCGCTCGCGGCGTCATTCGCGCTGCTCATCGAAAATCCGCACGACTTTGCCGATCGCTGGCGGTGGAGCGATGCGCTGCTGCACGACGTGATGACGTTGCAGCGTCTGATCGAACATCACGATCGCGTGGCGTTGTACGACGCCGGCGAATCGCTCGCGCAGCAACTGCAGCCGCTGGTGAACGAGCCGCTCGATTTCCCCGATTTCGCGTTGCGTCCACTGCTGCACGGCGGCGAGATTCCGCTGCCGCCCGGCCCGGAGCTCGGCCGCGCCAAACGCGCGCTGCTCGAAGCGCAGATCCGCGGCGAAGTGCGCACGCGCGACGAAGCGCTCGCGTTCGTCGCGCACGCTTCAGGCTGACACTTTGTCTCTAGCGCCAATCCGCCGTTGGGCCGAAATTGCGCGGCAGGAGGATTGACTGAATGAAAGCTATCGCTGCAGTCCTTGCCCTCGTTTTAGTGGTCGTCCCGAGCGCGTTCGCCGGCTGTCCCACCATCTCCGGACCGTACATCTGTTGCGGCACGGCGTGGTATCAGTACTCGTGGTCCACGAGCTGCGCCGGCACGACCGGCAACGTTTCGAACGCCACGATGTGGTGCTACAGCACACCGGCCAAAGCGTTCGGCACAGGGTCGAGTAGCGCGACCTATTCGTACACGATCGGCTCGAGCGATCCGATCGCCAATCACTGGTCGGCGGACCTCCGCTACGTCGAATGGTCCGACCCGAACGGCAGCGCTTCGAACACGCTGAGCGCGACGCTGAGCGTCACGCACAACGGCTCGACCACCTCGCGCACGCTGTTCAGCGTGAACGGCCAGAGCTCCAAGAGCTGCTCGCTGGAAGGCACCGGCGCCACGAACTTCGACGCCGCCGTCGGCGACACCGTGACGATCACGATCAACGCCTCGATCGTCAACAGCAACGTCACCGCGCAAGTCGGCGCGCCGACGCTCTACACCGTCAACTAAGCAGGGACGAAACGCTGGAGCGGCGGGTGGCAGCCCGCCGCTCCACAGTTTCAGTAACGCTGATCCGCAACCTTCGTGACCATGCCGTAAAGCATCGAGACGAACGTCGGATTGAAGATGTCGTTGTGCGACGCGACCACGTTCGTCTGCGCCTTGATCACCCAGAACGGCAGGTGCGCGTCCTGCGCTTTTTTGTACTCGATGAGGCGCACGTTTCCGTAGACGTCGTTGCCCGCGGTGGCGAGATGCGTCGACGCGACGGCGATGGCGCGCGTCATCGCGCCGAACGTGGCCTGATCGCACGAACAGGTTGGATACGATGACGGCAGCGTTTGCTCGCGATCGGGGAAACACGACTGATCTTTGACACGCCTGGCCATCCCGCCTTCGATAGGCGTGATCTGTTGCGCTTCGTGCGTGCGGTACGGCCCGTAGTGGCCGACGGTGGTCACGTAACGCAGCCAATACGCCGGGCCGTGAATGATCTTCAGCGGCTGCAGCAGCAGGCCGAGAGACTGACCGGTCGGGAAGGCGTAGTGCGTGGGCTTGTCTCCGACGGACGAAACGACGACGTACACCGGCTTCTGGTCTGACGCGAAGGAGTAGCCATTCGCACGCAGCGACATCATCTCGCGCGACAGCACGTCGAAGCGCTGCGCCTCGAAGGCCGGATTGACGATCACCACCAGATCGCCGTAGCCATCGATCCGTTCGAGCTGCTTCGTCCCGAGTTGTTCCGCTTTGCGCCGCGCGGAGCGAATGTCCTGCGTCATGTCCGGCAACACCGCCGCGTGCACGAGCGCCGCACCGAAGCTGTGGCCGACGATCACGAGCCGCGACGGAATGCCGTGCGCCGCAGCGTTGACGGCCTTGTTCTTCGGATCGTTCAGCTGCTCATGCACCTCCCGCAGGTTGTGCAGAATCTCCCGCGCCTCGGCCGACCCGACGCGTTCGGCCGCCGCTTTGCGGCCGTAGAACGTCACTTCCTTCGCCGGCTCATCGCACCAGCCGAGCCCTCGCCAGCCGAGGTAGACGCCGGCCACGACGCGGTTGCGGCCGTGGGTTTGCTCGTCGTCGGCGAGTTTGCGGAGCACCGTGCGGAAGCAACTGATGTTGCCGTCGCACGGCGTGGCGTTGTGCTTCCAGCCGTGCACGAAGACGACGATGATCGCGCCGCGCTCCTTCGCGGATTCGCGAATGCGATCGCACACCGTGTCGATCTGCCCGCGCTGGAAGAGCGTGCCGTCGTCGTCGAGCTCGAATGAATAGAGATCGAACGAGCCATTGCTGCCGTTCGCGGCCTTGAAGCCGATTTTTTCGTACGGTGAGGTGTTGAGGTATGTGACGTCGACGGGACTCGCGTCGAACATCGTCGCGTCGACGGCGACGGCTCGCTGCTGGTCATCGGCGCGATCGACGCGAAGGACACGATCTCCGCTCGCCGTGCAGCCTGCGAGCACCAGCGAGCCAATCACGAGCATGCGTTTCATTGCGCCTCCACGAGATGGCGCAGCAGATAGCCGCGCCGGATCTGGCTGATGTAAAGATTCTTCCCCTGCAGAAATGCAGTCGACGCGGCGTTGATCTCGTCGCCGCGATACAGCTCTTCGCATTTGCCGTCGTTCGGATCGACGAGCAGCACGCGCGACGGCGCGCTCACGCGATCCGAAATCTTGATGTGCAGCGACGTGCGGAGCTGCGACGGATGGACCGCCACGACGAGTTTTGCGCGCTTCGCCTCGTCGTCCCACTTCAGGTTGTCGGGCGCGCTCGGCAGCTTCAGCCGTCGCTGTTCGGTCAACGTGCCGTCGGCGTTGCGCGAGTAGACGTGAATCGCTTTCTCCTGAAAACCGGCCACGTAGAGCGTCCGCTCGTCGCTGCTCATCTGCATGCCGTTCGCGAAACCAATGCGATCCGCGGCGCGGATCCACTTCGTGCCGTTCCAGTAGGCGACGGTCGCCCAGCGCCGTATCGTCAGCGCTTCGAAGATCGGCGCGCGGCTGCCCTGCGCGTTCGTGACGTAGACCTCATTCTCGCGCGCCGCAAAGACTTCATTCGCGGACGCGCGCAGCAGATCGCTCTGCGGCAGCGAGCCGCGCGGCACGAGCGCCGCCGGCGTGACGTCGAAGATGTCGATCGTGCGCTTCGCTTTGTTGATCGCGTAGAGCGTCTTGCCGTCGCGCGTGAGGCTGATGCCGACCATGTGCAGGTCGGGCTGCGCCGTAGCCAGCGCGTCGACGAAGTTGCCGAGCGTTCCATCGGCGTTGACCGGCACGAACACCGGCGGATGCGAGCCGACGATCAGCCGCTGGTGCGCGGCGTCGTACTCAAAATCTTCCGGCCCGTCGGGCACGATCGTGAGGTTCGCATCCCCCGGCTTCGGCAGCGTCGCGCACGCGGAAAGCAGCAGCGCGGCCAGAACGGCAAGGGCACTCGCTGATGGGGGCATGCCGCAAGGATACGCTCCTTGCGGATTTATGGCGTTCCGCTAGGGCGTCAGCGTCACGCTCACTTCGCCCGTCGTGACGTGTACGTCGATGTGCGTTTTCCCGGCGGAGTTGAAGTAGTTGGTCTTGCCGGGGAAGAGGCCTTCGCGCGACACCACTTCGCCGCCGATGTGCGTGTGCACTTCGCCGATGCGCACCGACGCGTTCAGCTCGCGCACGCCCGCGCGCGGCGTCGTCAGCGTCACTTCGCCGGCGCGCAGATCGAGATCGATGTCGCCGAACGTGCCGTTCAGCTCCACCTCGCCGAAGCTCGTCTCGAACTTCACGTCCACGCCGGCCGGCACTTCCACGATCACGTCGATGCCGGTGAATCGCTGCGCGCGCCAGCTGTCCGCGTTCGGTCCGAACTTGCGCCGCACGATCGCTTCCGGCCCGTTCACATAGAACGCGACGCTCGTGTCGTTCACCACCTTCTGCGCCCACGCCTTTTCCGACGCGCCGTCGTAATCGCGCGAGGCGACGCCGACCAGCCGCAGCTGCGGCGCCGCGCTGTTGCGCACCGTGATCTTTCCCGCCGGGATGTCGATCACGATGCGCTGCACGTTGCCGCGCGGCGTGGACGATTCGAATTTGTGCGTGACGTCGTCAGCCGCGAAGGCGGCGGTGGCGGCGAGCAGCGAGACAGTCAGTGCGATCGCAGTGCGCATACTTCTGTAAGACGGATTACTTCGCCGACAGTTGCGTCCACTGCGCCCAACGCTCCGCCAGCACCTCGCCATCCTGATCGATCAGCGGCTTGATGGCCGCGATGCGATCGCTGGGGCTGGGATGCGTGGCGAGCATCGACGACTTCACTTTTTCGTGCTTGCCGAGGTCGTCGATGAACGTGACGAGCTCCGCGGAGCGATAGCCCGCGGCCGCCGCAAGCTCGACGCCCACTTTGTCCGCTTCGAATTCGTCGCGCTGCGAGAGACCCTTCGTGAAGAGCTTCTCGTACGCCAGATCGCTGATCTTCTGGCCGATCTCGTCATTCAGGAACGAGCCGCTGCTCGTCGTCTTCGCCAGATCGAGTCCGGCCGAGATGGTGCTTGCGCGCTTGATCTCTTTGAGGATGTGCTTCTGCGTGGTGTGGCCGATCTCGTGACCGAGCACCGCCGCCAGCTCCGCTTCCGACTTGATCATCTTCATCGCGCCGGACGTGATGAAGATGAATCCGCCCGGGCAGGAGAACGCGTTCACGATCGGCGTGTCGATCACCGCAAAGTGCCACTCCAGCGTCGGCCGCGCGCTGTACGCCGCGACGGTGTTGCCGACGAGCGTCACGTACTTTTGCAGCTTTTCGTCGGCCGCGAGCGGATACGTCGCCAGCACCCGCGCCGCCACCACCCGTCCGATGTCCGCCTCCTCATCCTCGGTGAACTCTTTCGTCGCCGAGCTGAGGACGTTCGCGCCCTTCTTGATCTTGTCGGGATTGATCTTGCCGATGACGTCGCGCCAGCCTTGCGCGCTCGCGGTCGCGGCGAGGAACAAAGCGAGGGTCGTTGCGATCGCGGTGCGCATCACTGGTCCTCCCGGGCCTTTCCGATCTTGCCGTCCTTTTGAAATTCGGCGAGCGCGTCGGGCATCTTGGTCAGCCACTTCGCGTCGCGATTTTCCACTTTCTCCACCGCGCCGTAATCGCCGCCGTCGGCGAGCTTCAGTCCTTTCGTTCCCGCGCCGCGCGTACCGGCGGTCGCGGAGACCGTGCCTTGCGAGGTGCCGAGGAGATCGCCGGAGAGGCGGGCCAGTCGCGAGGAGGCGCCTTTCTTCGGATTGATCGTGAAGTTCGCGGCGTCGGCGTTCGACGTGCCGAACGAAGTGCGAGTCGCGGTGTAGCCATTCACCGTCACTTCGCTCGCGCCTTTCGCATCCTTCTTATATGTGGCCTTCGCGTCGGTGAAGACGAGCGCGGGAACGATGCTCGATTCGGCGCCGCCTTTGTACGCGGCGAGCTCGACGTCACCGCCGGGCTGGCGAACGTAGATCTTGTTGTCTTTGCTGCCGAGGAAGATGACCACGGGCGATTTCGCCGCGGTGCCGCGCCATTCCGCGCGAACGCCGTTGCTGCTCGTGAGCAGCGTGATCGTCCCCGCCGCAGCGGTGCCTTTCGACACCGACCACTTCGATTCCGTGGCTGAGCTGAACAGCGGCGCGGCGAACGCCGCCGGCGCCAGAAGAACGAGAGAGAAACATGTGGAGCGCAGAAGTTTTGTCATCAGAGTGGCTTCACCGGGACCTGGTAGATCTTCACCGCCCGCTCTTTGCCTTTCACTTTCACATCGTCGAGGTAAACCGTTTCGAACGAGTCCCCAATTCTCGCCAGAGTGAATTCGCTGATGATGATCTCCGTCACGTAATCCTTGTTCTTGCTCTCCAATCGTGACGCAAGGTTCACCGCGTCGCCGATGACGGTGTAGCTGAAGACGCGGCCGGAGCCGATGTTGCCGACCACGGCGTCGCCGGTGTTGATGCCGATGCCGATGCGCAGCGCCGCTTTCCCTTCCGCTTCCCACTGCGCGCGCAGCCGCGCCGTCTCTTCGACCATCGCCACCGCGCACGCCACCGCGTTCCGCGCGTGATTCGCATCGAAGGCCGGCGCGTTCCAGAAACCCATCACCGCGTCGCCGATGAATTTGTCGAGCGTGCCGCCGTGCGCGAGGAGGATGTCGACCATTCGCGTCAGATACTCATTCAGCATCTCCACCACCTCCTCCGGTTCGCTCGCCTCGGAAATCGAAGTGAAGCCGCGGATGTCGGAGAAGAGAATGGTCAGGTCGCGGCGTTCGCCGCCGAGGCGAACTTTTTCGGGGTGGGCGAGGATGTGCTCGAGGATCTGCGGCGAGACGTAGCGGCCGAACGTCGCGCGGAGCAGCGCGCTCTGCTGCTGTTCCGCGACGAACTTCACCACGGTGATGACGACGTACGTCAGCGCGACCGCGGCCGCGCCGCTGAACGCAGGCGTGGCGAGATGCGCGACCGCGAGCGCGGCGTAGCCGGCGGCGAGCACGAGCGCGACGGCGGAGACGGCGATGAGGCCGGAGAAAAGCTGCGAGCGCGTCGAGTCGATGGCGGCGCCGAAGGCTGCGCCAATGAGCAGGATGAGCGGCAGCGTGAGAGCGAGGCTCGCTTCGCGATTCGCGTCGCCGTTGATCATGTTGTCGACGGCGTTCGCATGAATCTCGATGCCGGCTGCTTTCGGCGAGAGCGGATTGGCGCGCAGGTCGAGCAGCCCGGCGCTGGTGAAGCCGACCAGCACGATCTTGCCGCGGAACTGTTTCGCGAACTGCGCTAGCGTCGCGGCGTCGATCGTTCCTTCTTCGCGCGCGAGCGACGCGATGACGAGCTTGTCGAGATCGACGCTCGGATAGCTGAGCGCTTCCGGCGTGCGCTTCGCGCCGTTCCAGCGGATGAGCATTTCGCCGCCGCGCGCGACGTCGCGATGGAGAAAGCGATCGGCGGTGGCGAGGCCGAGGCTGGGGATGGAGGCGCCGAGGAGCGGGTCGGCGAGTGGGTAGTGATGGATGCGCGCGCTGCCGCCGGAGGTGGCCAGGCGAATGGTGCCGATGGCGGCGGCGTCGCGGAAGGTGATGTGCGGCGGTTCGAGGTTGAACGCGGCGACGGTGCTCTTCGGCAGCAGCTTCGCGCGCCACGCTTCGGGTGTCTCGCGGAGCGGGCGTCGTGCGTTGGGAGGTTGTGTTTGCGCGGCGAGCACTGCGTTCGCGCCGGCGAGTTTTTCGGCGAAGGCGCGATCGCCTTCCGGCGCGGCGTCGTTTGGCTCGGCGAAAAAGATGTCGAAGGCGACGACGGCGGCGCCGTCGCGGCGCAGTTCATCGAGCACGCGTGCGTAGACCTCGCGCGAGTAGCTTTGCGGACGGCCGTACGTTTCGGCGAGCGTCGCCGCGGCGGCATCGCTGACGGTGACGAGCACGATGCGCGGATCGGGACGGCGCGAGCGCGCGAGGAGACGCGAGTAGGCGTCGAACAGCGACCACTCGGCGCCGAAGAGATGCGCGTCGAAGAGGAGGAGCGCGGCCAGGATGGCGGCGCAGAGGGCGCCGAGGAGCGCGCCGCGGCGAAGAGCGGAGTGAATCACGTTGGTGATTGTCGCGCAGCGCGATCAAGCACGACAAACGTTGGAGCAACGGGGCTTGCCCCGCCGGGTTCTCTCGCGCGGCAGTCGGCGGGGCAAGCCCCGCCGCTCCAACAGGCAGCGCGAAAAACGTGTACAAAAAACGCGACGCCGGATCACTCCGGCGTCGCGTGTACGACTCCCCAAAAGTAGTTCGGTGATGAACCGTTATTTCTTCTTAGACGACTTCTTGCTGCTGCTGCTGGACTTCTTCGACGAGGATCCGCCCTTAGCGGCCTTCTTCGATGCGGCCATGTTGCTCACCACCTTTCATGCCGTACGGGACCTCCCGGTCGCGCTTCTTGGCATAACGCGCCGGATCGCTCCGGCTAACTCGTTCAGGGAAGTTGGGGCGGGGTGGCGAAGAGACGACTGATGACCTGCGACTTGCTCTGAATCATGCATCCAGTTGCTGGCGATCATCATCATCATTTATTGCTGATGAAGAAATTAAGATCCTTAATCGTAATTGTCAAGTATTTGTTTATCGAAATCGTAATCGGAACGCGATGTTCCACGGTCGTTCCACGATTTCGGGCTAGCGAAGCGACGCTTCGTACGCCGCGAGAGTCGATTCCGCGCATCGCGACCACGTGAATTTCCTTGCGCGATCGATGCCGCGTGCGGCGAGCGACGCGCGCAACGCGCCATCGCCCGCGATGCGGCGCAGCGCGTCGGACCATTCGCGCGCATCGACGTGCAGCGCGGCGTCACCGGTGATCTCCACCAGCGCCGAGGCGTTCGACGTGATCACCGGCGCGCCGCACGCCATCGCTTCCGCGGCCGGCAATCCGAATCCTTCTTCGCGACTCGGCACCACCACCGCCAGCGCGCCGCGATAGAGCGCCGCCAGCTCTTCGATCGAGACGAATCCGGCGGCGATCACGTTCGGCACCGCGTGGAAACGCTCGAACGGCGCGCCTGCGAGGACGAGCGAGACGTCCGGCAGCGCCGCTCGAGTGAACGCGTCGACGAGCGTGCCCACGTCTTTGTGCGGCTTGTCGTTGCCCGCGTAGAAAAAGTAGCGGGAGAAGGTTGGAGCGGCGGGGCTTGCCCCGCCGGATTTGTCGCGCGACCACGGCGGGGCAAGCCCCGCCGCTCCAAAGAAGATCGAGTCGATGCCGTTCGGCGTCACCGCGATCTTCGCGGCGTCGCATCCGAGCTCCGCGATCAGCTCGCGCTTCACGGTCTCGCTGACGGTCAGCACGCGTGCGGCTTTGCGCACCGCGCGGCGGAGCATCGTTCGCGCGTAGAGCGGCGCGAGCGGGTTGCGCGGCGGGTGATGGAGGTGGATGAGGTCGTGGATCGTCACCACCACGCGCGTTTTCGTGAAGGGGACGACGTAGTGCGGCGCGTGGAAGAGATCGAGCTGCGCGGCGTCGGCGGCGCGGCCGATCGTGAAGAGCTCGCGCACCGAGTAGTGAGGAGCGTCGGTGATCACATGCTCCACGCCGCGCGGCAGCGGCGCACCGGCGGGCGCGAAGGCGACGTAGGTGTGGCCGCCGCCGATGTCAGCGAGGGCGCCAACGAGGCCGCGGATGTAGGTGCCGATGCCGTAGTCGGCGATCTTGCGGGCGTCGATGCCGATCCTCACCGCGCCGCCTCCGCCAAGAGCACGTCCATCGTGCGCGCGCTGCGATCCCAGCTGAAGAGGCGTGCTCGTTCGGGACCGCGCACGCGCAATTCACGCCGCACCTCCGCGTCCTGCAGCACGCGCGTGAGCGAAGTGCGCAACGCGTTCACGTCGCCAGGCGCGACGAGCAGCGCCGCGTCGCCGGCAAAGTCAGGAATGGCGCCGGTGCGTGTGGCGATCACCGGCGCGCCGCACGCCATCGCCTCCAGCGGAGGAATGCCGAAGCCTTCGTAGTGCGACGGGTAGACGAACGCACGCGCGCCGCGATACAGCTCGCGCAATCGCTCGCGCGTGACGTAGCCGGTGCGCTCGATGCGCGGATCATCCGGCAGCTTCACCTTCCAGCCCGCGCCGCCGCAAAGAACCAGTCGCGGCCTTGGCTCCGGCAGTGACGACCAGGCCGCGAGGAGATCGTGAATCCCTTTGCGCGGTTCGAGCGTGCCGGTGAAGAGGATGTAGTCGCCCTCCTCTCCGCCGGGCGTGAAGTACTCGTCGACGCCGTTCGGCACGATCTCGATCTTCGACGCGGCGACACCGAAACCGCGCATCGTCTCATCCGCCACCGCCCGCGAGACGCACGCCACGCGCGCCGCTTTCTCCAAACTCGAACCGATGAAGACATTAAAAGAGAGGATCGTCTTCAGCCGGTGATGCGCGGGCATGGTGATGGACGTGAAGTCGTGCACCGTCACCACGCCCGGCAGTTTCGACAGCAACGGCAGCGTACCGTGCGGCCCCCACAACACATCCGCATCCCGCATCCGCGCGAGCATCGTCTGCTGCCACACCACACCAAGAGCCGACCGCCCAATCGCAAACGCACAGCGCTCCAGCCCTTCGCGATCCTCAATCGCCGCATGCGCCGCAATTGTCACGGGCGCATCGAGCCGCCGCGCGATCTCGGCCGTATGCACGCCGATCCCGGTGCGATTCCCGACAAGCGCGCGGCCGTCGATCAAGACGCGGAGCATTGCGGGGAGTATCGCATTGGGAGACGACGACCGGGGGGCCTCCGGCGGCTGGGGCCACGGGCCCCAGACCCCGTTGGTTGGCCTAGCCTCCGCGCGTAGCCGTCGCAACTTGCACAGACGTGCCGGCGGAGGCTAGGCCAACCAATTGGGTCCGGGGCCAATGGCCCCGGCCGCCGGAG
>DASSMK010000247.1:0-7660 GCA_035688915.1 Thermoanaerobaculia bacterium | reverse complement strand
TCTCGGCAGAGTTGTTGCTCAGTCCGCCCCTGTGGTCGCATTCGAAAAAGCGCCGCCCGAGGCGCGGCAGCTGTTGCCGGTGCCGATCCGGCAGCTCGGGATGTCGCTCGAAGCCTCGCCCGTCGCGCCGCTCGTGAAGCGGCTGTACGGCGAGCTGGAGTTCCACGGACTGCGCCACTTCCGGCCGCTTTGCTACCTCTCCGACGAATGGGGCTCGCCTTCCGGCGAACCGGTCATCGGCATCCCCTTCTACCTCGGCGACGAACGCATTCTCCATCTCGAAGATGCGGCGAACGACGTCGAAGGCGAGCGCGAGATCATGATGTACCTGCGCCACGAAGCCGGCCACGCGTTCAATCATGCTTACGAGCTCTATCGCACCGACGAGTGGCGCACGCTCTTCGGCTCGTCGCGCCGGCCGTATCGCGACGACTATCCGTTCGTCCCCTTCTCGCGCGACTACGTGCGCCACATCGCCGGCTGGTATGCGCAGAAACATCCCGACGAGGATTTCGCCGAGACGTTCGCGGTGTGGCTCGATCCTGATTCCGACTGGCGTCGCCGCTACGACGGCTGGGGCGCGATGCAGAAGCTGGAGTACGTCGAGCGCATCGCGCGCGAAGTGTCGGACGTCGCGCCGCCGCGCGCTGAAGGCGAGACCGACATCACCGTCGACGAGATGGAGCAGACGGTGGAAGAGATGTTCCGCCAGTATCACGTCGACGAGACGGAGATGATCGCCGGGCTCGCGCTCGACGGCGATCTGCTGGACATCTTCCACGAACGCGGCGAGCGCGATGCCGCCGCGCTGCTGCACGAGCATCGCCGCCAGCTGATCGACAAGGTCAACTACTGGACCGGTTTGCGCCGCTCGCTCGCGCGCGCGCTCGTTGATCGCGTCGAAGAACGTTTGCACGCGCTGCAACTCACCGTGCCGCCGGAGCGCTCGCGCGCGCCGCTGGTCGAGCTGACCGTTTACCTCACCACGCTGGCGATGACGTTCCTCACCGGCGACCGCCGCCTGCGCCACCGCCGGACCAAACCATCATGAAAATCGCCATTCTGTTCAATCAATCCGAAGGGTACGAGGAGTATCCCGGCGCCAACATCGAGAAGTCGCTCGGCAAGAAAAAGCGTAAGAAGAAAAAGAAGACCGACATCGAAGCGATCAGCGACGCATTGCGCGAGCTGGGACACGAGCCGGTCACGCTGGCCATCGATGGGCAGCCGCGCACGCTGACGCGCGTGGTGCGCAGCGACGCGGAGCTCTTCTTCAATCTCGTCGAGTCGTACGGCGGCGACGACACGATGGAGATGCACTTCGCCGCGTACCTCGATCTGGTCGGCAAGCGCTACACCGGCGCGGGGCCGCAGGGCTCGTATCTGGCGATGGAAAAAGCGATCGCCAAGATGATCATCCGCTACCACGGCCTCTACACGCCGTATGCGGCGGTGATCCACAAAGGCCGCGTCGAGCATGCGCAGGACATCCGCTTCCCTGTGATCGTGAAGCCGGCGTCGGAGGATGCGTCGAAAGGCATCGACGCGAGCTCGGTCGTCGATTCGATCAAGGATCTCTTCGAGCGCGTCGCGTACATCGACGACGAATTCGACAGCCCCGCGCTGATCGAGGAGTACATCGAAGGCCGCGAGATCTACGCCGCCGTCCTCGGCAACGACAAGCCGGAAGCGCTCCCGCTCGTGGAGCTCGACCTGTCGAAACTCCCCGACGGCATGCCGAAAATCGCGGGCTACGAAGTGAAGTTCGACGTGACAACCGAGGCCTACAAGAAAACGAAAAGCGCACCGGCGCGCGACTTGTCGGAGGAGATCGTTGCGGAGATCCAGCAGACCGCGGTGACGGCCTTCCGCGCGCTCAAACTCCGCGACTACGGCCGCCTCGACCTCCGCCTCGGCACCAACGGCCGCGTCTACGTCATCGAAGCGAATCCCAACCCATGGCTGGATCCCGCCGCGGAATTCGCAATGGCGGCGAAGGAGAGCGGGCGGTCGTACACGGAGATGATTGGGGAGATCGTGGAACTGGCGATGAAGCGGACGCCGTCAATCACCCTCTGAGTACTTCGCCAACCCCACCCGCAGCACCTCCACCGCGCGCCGCAGGTCCTCTTCCTTCAGCACGTATGCGATGCGGATTTCGCTCTTGCCGAGGTCGGAGGCGTAGAAGCCGTTCGCGGGGGCGACCATGACCGTGGCGCCGTCGTGCTCGAATTCGGAAAGGAGCCAGATGGCGAAATCTTCCGCGCTTTCCACCGGCAGTTTGGCGACGCAGTAGAACGCGCCTTCGGGCTTGGTCAGGAAGACGCCGGGGATCGAGGTCAGGCCTTCGAAGAGAACGTCGCGGCGGTGCTGGTATTCGGTGACGATGTCGGTGGTGTATTCGTCGCCGAGGGATTCGGCGCCGACGGCGATGAACTGGGCGAGGCCGGGGGGCGAGAGGCGGCCTTGCGCCATGCGCAAACAGGCGTCGTAGACGTTCGCGTTGCGCGTGACGAGGGAGCCGAGGCGGATGCCACAGGCGCTGTAGCGCTTGGAGAGGCTGTCGACGACGATCACGAATTCGTCGGCGTCCGGCAGCGCGAGCGCGCTGATCGCTTCCGCGCCGTCGTAAACGAACTCGCGATAGACCTCGTCGGAAATCAGGAACAGACCGCGCTCGCGGCAGAAGGCAGCGATCATCTCCAGCTCATCGCGGCGATAGACGGTGCCGGTGGGATTGCTCGGATTGCAGATGATGACCGCGCGCGTCTTCGGCGTGAGCGCGTTTTCGAAAACGTGGCGCGGCGGCAGATGAAAGCCGTCGCGACCGCGGCTCGTGACCGGCACGAGACTGAGACCGGCCATGGTGGCGAAGGCGCGGTAGTTCGCGTAGAAGGGCTCGATGACCATCAGGTCGTCGCCTTCGTTCGCGCACGCCATCAGCGCGAAGAGAATCGCTTCGCTGCCGCCGGTGGTAGCGAGAATTTGGTTCGCCGGAATGGTGAGGCCGAGGCGGCGTTCGTAGTAGCGCTGGAGCGAGCGGAGGAACTCGGGCGTGCCGGTGGACGGCGAATACTCGAGCACCTTCGTTTCGATGAGCTTGAGCCGGTCGCGCATGCAGGCCGGCGTCTCGATGTCGGGCTGGCCGATGTTGAGATGCAGAACGCGCGTGCCGCGCGCTTTCGCGGCCTCAGCCAGCGGGGCGAGCTTGCGGATGGGGGAAGCAGGCATCTGCAGCGCGCGCCGCGACACCGCGAACGCGCGCTGCGTTTCCAGTTCGTGAATCGATGGCATTTACTTCTTTTTCGAGGTCTCGCCCACCGGCGCCGCGCCGGGGATGAAGTTGCGCTTCGTTTTCTTTTCCGTCTCCGCGAGAGCCGAATCCTGCTCCTCGTGCACGACCGCGCGATCCGGCCCGTCCGTATGCTCGCGACCGGCCGTCTGGTAGAAGTTGGGATTGACGTTGTTGCGCTTGCTCATGCACGTGCAAGTTGCGAAGGGTGTGCCGTCCCTCCGCCCCCTCCGCCCTCCCCCCCAGGCTCACAGGCTCACAGGCTCAAAGGCTCACAGTAGCGCACGCGTTCCGAGTGCCGCCGCTTTTCGCCTGGACGACAGACCTGAGATGCGTGAGCACGCGGCTGTCGGCGTAGCGCACGTGTCGGAGTGCTGCCGCTTTTCGCCTGCACCCTGAAACGCGTGAGCACGCGGCTCTCGGCAGCACCCGCGCCACTTTGAGCCTGTGAGCCTGTGAGCCTGTGAGCCTCGTCAGGGCGCGAGCAACTCCCTCCGCGCAAAGTCCGTCATCACGCGCTGCAAGTGGTACACGAGGGCCGGGTCGGTCACGCCGTGGCGCGATTTCGGGTAGAGCATCATCTCGAATTTTTTGCCGGCTTTTTCCAGCTCGTAGGCGAACTGAATCGTGTTCTGCATGTGCACGTTGTCGTCGATCGTGCCGTGCAGGAGGAGCAGATCGCCGTGCAGATCCTTCGCGGCCCAGCGTGGTGAGCTGTTGCGGTAGCCCTCGGGATTGTTCTGCGGCATGAGCATCAGGCGCTCGGTGTAGATCGAATCGTAGTCGCGCCAATCGGCGACCGTGCCGCCGGCGATGCCCGCCTTGAACGTCGTGCTGTGCGTCAGCGCGTAGCTGGTCATGAAGCCGCCGAAGCTCCAGCCGCTCAGCATGACGCGTGAACCGTCGACGTACGGCTGCGTCTTCAGCCAGGCGATGCCGTCTTCGATGTCGCGCAGCTCGCTCACGCCGAACTGCTTGTACGAGCCCCACGACGACACCGCGCCTTTGCCGCTGGCGGTGCGGTTGTCGCACATCCAGACGATCATTCCCTGCGTCGCGAGGTAGCGGTAAAACAGATTGGTCTGGCCGCGCCACGTATTGCGCACCGTCTGCGCGTGCGGGCCGGCGTAGAGGAACTGAAAGACCGGGTATTTCTTCGCGGGATCGAAGTTCGACGGCTTGATCATGATCGCTTCCATGACGAAGCCGTCGCGCGTCTTCACCTGCATGAACTCGGGCTTGGGCAGGTCGTACTCGGCGAGCGCGGTGACCGCGTTCTCATCGACGACGCTCGTCAGTTTTCCCGCTGAGTCGTAGAGGCGCACCTGATCGGGCGTGAGAATGTCGCTCCACTTGTCGACGTAGCGCGTGAGCGACGGATTGAATGTCGCGCCGTGCGTCCCCGCTTCGGCGGAGAGGCGCTGCAGGCCGGAGCCATCGAGCTTGATGCGATAGATGTCATTGCCGAGGACGGAGCGCTCGCTGCCGCTGAAATAGAGGTAGCCGGATTTCTCGTCGACGCCGTGCAGATCGCGCACTTCCCACTCGCCGTTCGTGACCTGGCGAATTAGCGTGCCGTCGGCGCGGTAGTGGTAGACGTGGCGCCAGCCGGAGCGTTCGCTCTGCCAGAGGAACGAGCCGTCGGCGAGGAACTTCGGCGCATCGATCGGATCGACCCACGCCTTCGTCGTGTCGCGCAGAATCGTGCGGCTCTTGCCGTCGGACGGATCGGCGAAATCGAGATCGAGCCAGGTCTGCTCGCGGTTCTGCACCTGATACACGACCGCGCTGCCGTCGCCGTTCCAGGCCACGTTCACGATGAGATGTTCCGCGCCGGAGTAGCGATCGTTGTCGACGGGAACGATGTCTCCGCCGGCCACGGGCGCGACGAAGAGATGCGCAATCGGATTCGGATCGCCGGCTTTCGGATACGGATAGACCTCGAGGTCCTGACGATACGGAATGTGATCGACGACCGTGAAGCGATGCACCGGTTTTTCATCGAGCTGCAGGAACGCCAGGCGCGATGAATCGGGGCTCCACCAGTACGCCTTGAACATGTACCGGCCGTAAATCTCCTCTTGATAGACCCAATCGAGGATGCCGTTCAGGATGTCGTCGCTGCCGGTGGTGGTGATCTGCCGCTCGCGTCCCGCCAGATCGGTAACGAAGAGATCGTGATGGCGGATGAAGGCGATCTTCTGCCCGTCGGGGCTGAACGTCGCTTCTTCCTCTTCGCCGCTGCCGGTGGTCAGGCGCGTGACGCTGTTCTTCGCAAAGTTGTAGAGAAAGAGATCGCCCGCGATCGACATCACTGCCGCGCTTTTCTTTGCGTCGAAGGTCAGCGATTTCGCCGATGCCGCTTCCTTGGCAACGTCCGCGGACAGACCGGCGGAGACGAGCGCCTGCTGCACTTTGTCGCGATCGAAGAACGAGCGCGCTTTGCCGGTGGTGGCGTCGTAGAGCTGCCACGACACGAGCTTGCCGGTAGCGTCTTTCTTCGGCCAGACGAAGGTGTTGTCGTCGAGCCAGTCGAAGCCGCTCTGGATCGCGCCGCTGAACGCGACCTTCGTGGTCGGTTCGTAGATCGCTTCGAGCGTGACCTGTTTTTTCTGTGCGGAGAGCGGGAGAGCGGCGAGGAGCAGCAGCGTGAAAAGTGCGCGTCGCATAGAGCGCTGAGCATAGCGCAAGCGCCGCCGCGCGCTCACGCCACGAATGCGGTGGCGTACTCGGTGATCGAGTCGGAATTGCCGCGCCACCAGAACGTCACCTCGATCAGATAGGCGAAGCCGCACGGCACCACGACGTTCAGCTGCTCGTGATACTCCGCCGCCGGCTCGATGGAGTAGACGCCCTCGTAGTCCTCCTTCAGCGGCTCCTCGCGGCGCGTGTAACGGAGGTACGGTTGGAGAAGATCGTGATTCTCGACGAGGTCCGGCTTCAGGTCATCCCACTGCACGGCCGTGCCGCGCGGCAGCGTCCGCGGCACCTGCCGCACGCTGATGCGGCAGCCGTTCGAGCCCGGGATGATGCGCACGCCACCGGCGTTGCGCAGCAGGACGCGGCAGGTCAGGAGCGCGAGGCCGTCGCCATATTGCGTGGCCGCGGCGTCCGTGGTCATCACGAGATTCCAGACGCCGGTGCGCCTGCGGATATAGAGCACGTACGTCCAGGCACCGGCGACGAAAATGGCGATCGTCGAGACGATGTCGCGGAGGATCGAAACGGCCTGGCCGAAGGACATCCGAAACGATGATACGCGCGCCCGCTAGCGTTCGATCCGGTAGATCAGCATCGAGTAACCGGCGCGGCCGACTTCCTTGGCGCCATGGTCCGCGAGGAACCGCTTCCAGGTATTGCGCTCCTCCGGCACGATGCCCAATCCCTGCAGTCGCGAGACGTCGATGGCCAGGTAGCCCGGAATCTTCGTCTGATCGACGGGAAGCGCGGGCTCCGCCCAATAGCCGAAGACCATGTTGCGATACGCGATGCCGTACGCGCGCGGCTCGGCCATACTGGAGTAGACGAGATTCACCGGCTCGTCGATGTGATGCTCGCGCAGCCACGCGGCGAGGCGCGGCAGTTCCTGCCCCCAATCAAAGTTCGAGTCGAGCAGCTTCTCGTAACCGCGTCGCGGACCGCCTGCGAATTCGTTCATGTACGACAGATGCCGGCCCCACACCGGCGCCGGCTTCGGCAGGATGACGATGACTGACGCGACGGCGGCGAGTGCGATGAGGACGGCTGTGCGCCGCTCGCTCCAACGCGTGGCCAGCGATCCCGCGAGCACGTAGAGAAACGGCACGACCGGCAGCACGTGTCTGTGGCCGATGTTCAAACTGGATTGCACCGAGATGGCCAGATAGATCACGACGGGCCAAAGCAAAAAGGGCAGCGCGCGCGATTTCGTTTTGCGCGCGGTGAAAAGCGCCAGCGCGATCGCGCACAGCGCCGGAATCGTGGTCTTGTAAAAAAACGTCCAGAAAAAATAGCTGGCGAAGCCGGTGCTCGAGAACTGGCCGCGCAAAAACGATTCGCGCACGAGCGAGCTGCGGCGGATCGTAGCCAGTCCGAAGAGATACGACTCCGGCAGCACGCCCCACTCTTTCACGCGCAGCAGCGTCTTCCCGGCGAAGCCGATGCGCGTGGTGGCGCGCGCGCGGCGCAGCTCGATGTCCGGCGGGCCATCGGGATATTGCGGCAGCAGCGATTGCGTGGCGTACCAGTCTTCGACGACGTTGCGCAGCGGACGATCGGGCCCGCGATGAAAGCCGTACGCCGCCCAGATGATGACGAGCGTGGCAATGAGCGCGGAGGCGAGCAGGATCGCAGCACGTTGGAGCGGCGGGCGCCCTCGCCCGCCGGCGT
>DASSMK010000246.1:0-2394 GCA_035688915.1 Thermoanaerobaculia bacterium | reverse complement strand
TTCTCAATTCTCAATTCTCAATTCCGAGTTCACGAGGCCATATGCGCTACCTCATCGCTCTCGCCGTAACCGCCCTTCTCGCGTCACCAGCCGCCGCTCAGTCGCTCACCATGGGCAACGACGTCGTGCCGACCGGCGTCGAGTCGTCGAACTTTTCGGTCGTCCGCACTGATGTTGATTTTGTGCATCCGGCGAACGCCACCGGGACGATCTCGCGCGTCACGTATCAGTGGTCGGATACGGCGTGTGCGAATGCCGTGAAGATCAAGGTCTTTCGCCGGTCCGGGGACTCGCTCGTGCTCGTTGCGGAGCGTGGGCCGTACAGCACGTCGCAGAGCACGATCGACTTTTCGCCCGCCATCGCGGTACAGCAGGGCGATTTGATCGGCATCACGCGGCTCACCAATTGCGGCGCGATCATGATCTTCAGCAACGGCGTCGACACGGCCGGCTACGTGACGTTCGAAGGCGATCTCACCGGCACGACGGCGATGAGCGATGCGCGCGGCGGTGCCGGCTCGCAACTCGCGCTCTACGCAACAGGCGACGCGACGGAGACCGTGGCGCGCGTGCTGCCGGTCGTCGGCTCGCTCACCGGCAGCTTCGGCTCGAACTTCAAGACGCAGGTGCAGCTCTTCAACAGCACACCCGGCCTGGTCACCGGAAAACTCGTCTTCCATCCGGAAGGGCAGTCGGGCTCCGGCTCCGATCCGTACGTCACGTTTTCACTCGCGAACGCGAAAGTGCTCTCCTTCCCCGACGTTGTCGCCGCCACCGGCCGCACCGGCCTCGGCACCATGGACATCGTCGTCGCCCCCGGCGCGGCCGCACCGCTCTTCCTCTCGCGCGTCTACAACGACGCCGGCAACAACGGCACGAGCGGCTTCAGCTCCGAGGCCATCGATCCGAATGCGAGCGGGAACGGCTCGCGCGTGCTGAACACCGGCGCCACCGCGTTCCTCGTCACGCCGCTCGATCCGACGCGGACGCGCTACAACATCGGCGTGCGCACGCTGTCGGAAGGCGCGACCTTCACCGCCACGCTGCGCGACAAGAACGCAGTGATCGTGAAGAAAGTCACGAAGAGCTACGGCGCAACGTGGTTCGAGCAGCGCAACGTGAACGACTTCTTCGGCACGTCGCCGATCGGCGCCGATCACTCCATCCAGATCAACGTCACGGCCGGTTCGGTGATCCTCTACGGTTCGACGACCGACAACTCCACGAACGATCCAGCCATTCAGTACGCGACGGCGCAGTAGCGCGACACGCGCATCAATCCGGCGCCGGCATTTCGCTGGCCGGCTCGCCTTTCATGGTGTGCCAGGCGATCGCGGCGAGGACGACCAGTCCTCCCGCGATCGCGTACACCGAGGGACGCTCGCCGAGGAAGAGCAGCACCCAGACGGGATTGGCGACCGGCTCGAGCATGCCCGTGAGTGACGCCTGCATCGCGGTCACGTGCTTCAACCCGCGGACGAACAGCACGTACGCGGCGGCAATCTGAAAGAAGCCGAGGAAGAGCAGCGCGCCGAGCGATCGCGTGGAGAGCGGAAGATCGTGGGCGACGAACGGCAGCAGCGCGGCGGCGGTGAAGATGTTGCCCCACGTGATCGCCGATTCGGCCGCTTCATGTTCGCGGCGCAGCGCGAGCACGAGTCCCGCGAAGAAGATGCTCGACAAAAGCGCCATGCCGTTGCCGGCCATGCCGCGCGCTTCGAACTTGCCGACGAAGAACAGCGCCATGCCCGCGATGGCCACGCCGATGGCGATGACGTCGCGCGGGCGCATCGGTTCGCGCAGCACGACGGGCGAGAGCAGCATCACCCAGATCACGCCGGCGTACTGCAGGAAGATCGCGTTCGCCGCGGTCGTCCATTTCGTGGCAATGACGAACGTGGTCAGGCACGCCGCGTAGCAAATGATCGCCGCCACGAATGCGACCGTCGAACGCCACCGCCGCACGCCCCACGTCTTGCGGCCGAACAGAATCAGCAGCGCCAGCGCCGCAAAAAGCGAACGATAGAACGTCACTTTCAGCGCGGAGTCGGTGATGCCTTTGATGCCGATGCCGCCGGTCGACCAGAGCAACGCGGCGGCGGCGATGAAGAGCAGTCCTGTGCGGCGGTCGGTCAAAGCGGCGGGAGTTTACTCCGCGGGCTGCTGGCGTTTCTGCCGGACGGTGATGGCATAGCCGAGGAGGCCGTTGAGGACCATGATGCCGTTGGTGACGGCGAAGACCCAGTTGTGCACGAGCAGGCTGTAGATCGTGAAACCCGTCGAGGCGGCGAGCTGCCCGATGAACAGCCACGTCGACACGCCCGCGCTGGTGCGATCGCGCCACTGCTTGTGCACCTGCTTGGCGATCGTCAGCACGAGGATGACGGAGCTGGC
>DASSMK010000245.1:0-61928 GCA_035688915.1 Thermoanaerobaculia bacterium | reverse complement strand
TTGCAGTTTCTCTCTCCCCCGCAGCGCTCTTCGCGGCGGATGCGCCCGCGCACCGTCCCACCACTCCGGCAACGAATGTGGCCGGCCAGACGACCCTGACCAAGAACGGCATCATCTTCTCGGACGGCTCGATGCTCACCACCGCCAACGGCGTCGCCGGATCGATCCCGTCCGGCACCAGCATCATCACCGCCATCAACGACCCCGCCACCACCGGCACGATCAGCGACGGCCACGTCTCCGTGAACCTCGCGCGCCACAACCTTCCCAACACCTGGGCCGCGCTCAACACGTTCAACGCCGGCATCTCGCTGGCCGGCACGTCCATCTCCAATCTCGCCAACCCGGTGAACGCGAACGACGCCACGAACAAGGCATACGTCGATGCGAACTTTGTGAAGTTCGTTCCCGGCGCCGAACAGCTTTCCGTCGGCGACGCGAACGGCACCGCAGCGATGATCAACCTGCGCGGCGGCTCGACGTGCTGCAGCGGCCCGGGTGGCCACACGCCGGCCTGGTTCAAGGTCTTCCAGAACGGCAGCTTCGTCGCCACCGGCAACCTCGGCATCGGCGTCAGCCCCATGCAGGGCAAGGGCTATCGCACGTCGTGGGATTCGTACAAAGGCGCGTTCCGCTCCGGCTATGCAGATGCCGAATGGGATGACGCGAACGTCGGCTTCTTCTCCTGGGCCGGCGGGAGCAATTCGACCGCAATCGGTCTCTACGCGCTCGCGTTCGGCGACACGAATCAGGCCGAGAGCACGAGCAGCATCGTCTTCGGCAGCGGCAACCAAGTGAAAGGCGCCGCCGGTTTCTCCGCCGGCGCGGGCAACCGCGTCTGCGACACGTACGGCGTCGCCCTCGGCAACAACGCGAAATCGGGCGGCCCGCTCATCAACGGCAAGTGCGATCCCGACAGCTTCAACATCCACGGCCTGGCGGCTGTCGCGATCGGCTACAACGTCACCGCCGATCAGGATCACACCACCGCCATGGGCAAGTTCGCGTCGAACAACGGCTTCACCGGCACGTTCGTCTGGAGCGACGGCTCGGCGACGTCTTCCGCCGACACGTTCCGGAACAGCGCGAACAACGAATTCGCGGCGCGCGCCACCGGCGGCTTCCGCTTCCGCACGAACCTCAGCGGCACGACCGGCTGCAATCTCCCCGCGGGCTCCGGCGTGTTCAACTGCACTTCTTCGCGCCTGACGAAAGAGAACTTCGTCAACGTCGACGGCAGCGATGTGCTCGCGCGTCTCCGCACCGTTCCCGTGGCGACGTGGAACTACATCGCCGAAGGCCGCGGCGCGCGCCACATCGGTCCGATGGCCGAGGACTTTTACCGCGCGTTCCATCTTGGGACGAGCGAGACGAGCATCGGCGTGCAGGATCTGGCGAGCGTGAGCCTTGCCGCGGTGAAAGAGCTCGACGCGAAGCTGCAGCAGAAGGATCAGGAGATCAATGAGCTGCGCGCGCAGCTCGCCGCGCTGGCCGATCGTCTGGCGAAGCTGGAAGCCAGGTAACGCAACAATCGCTGCTCAATCGCCGCATCGCCAGCCCGCCAAGCCGTTGCCTTGGCGGGCCGGCGAGGTGTGCTGAACGCGCGAGACGTGCGCAATTGCAGCTTCGGTGTTGTTTACAAGGATTATCGGTCGTGCCTTGAAAGCTCACCGGTGCGCACGTTGAAGCTGTTGTCGACGCACCTCGCGACGCTTGGTGCGCACGATGACACGCTTGGTTAGACACGTTGAACCTGTTTGTGCGGCATGTTGAAGGACTCAAGGGCACACCTTGATGCTGTCGTCGCGCAGCTTGAAGCTGCCGGCGCGCACACTGAAGCGTCATGTGCGCATCGTTGAAGGTGTATTGTGCGCACCTCGGAGCTCTCGGTGTGCATCCTTGACGGTCTCAGCGCGCACGTTGGGAACTCCAAGCACGCACCCGATTACTCCAAAAGACAAGTAGTGCGACGCGTGGTAGCGAAAAATGTTCAGCCGGAAGGAAAGCTCTTCGGCGAACGACTCCGCGCCGTGCGTCTGAAGCGAGGCGTCACCCAGCAGGCACTCGCGGTAGCCGCAGGGATGTCAGAGGCCTACATCAGCAACATGGAAATGGGTTCAAGGTGCCGAGCCTCACGACGATCATTCGGCTTGCGGTTGCCCTGGACTGCAAGGTGATGGATCTCGTGGGCACGTTCGATAAGACGAACTTGCAGGCGTTGTTGCCGAAGTGACGGCGACGGACACGGTGCGCTGTTCCGAGCCGCCGCCGACGCTGTGAGACGTCGGTCGCAGGCGCGCTCCTTCTGGCCGTCCTACCGTGTCATTCGTGACGAAGCAAAGTCGAAGCTGGCGACTCAACGGCGAATGGGACGTACTCTCGGGTGGACGCGCTTGAAGCCGGTGGGCATGGACGTCGACATCGGCGAGAATGTCGCCTTCGGTCGTCGTTATCGGGAGATCTCTTGCCAAGGAAAGCGAAACAGAAGAACGGCTCGTCAGCGAGCCTCGGGTTCGAAGCCACGCTCTGGGCGGCGGCGGACAAGCTCCGCAACAACATGGATGCGGCCGAGTACAAGCACGTCGTCCTCGGCCTCATCTTCCTGAAGTACATCTCCGACGCCTTCGACGAGCGGCGCAACCAGATTCTCGTCGAGAGCTCCGAGCCCGCGAGTCAGTGGTTCGTCAAGGACGAGGCGGAGCGTGAAGAGCTGCTCGAGGATCGCGATGAGTACGCGTCGCACAACGTGTTCTGGGTGCCGCTCGAGGCGCGCTGGAGGAAGCTGCGGGACAACGCCAAGCAGCCGGAGATCGGGAAGATCATCGATGACGCCATGACGTCCATCGAGCGTGACAACCCGTCGCTGAAACACGTGTTGCCGAAGGATTTCGCCCGTCCGGCACTCGACAAAAGTCGCCTCGGCGAGCTGATCGATCTGATCGGCACTATCGGCCTCGGCGATCGCGAGAACCGCTCGAAAGACACCCTCGGACGCGTCTACGAATATTTTCTCTCGCAGTTCGCGAGCGCCGAGGGGAAGAAGGGCGGCCAGTTCTACACGCCGCAATCGGTCGTGCGCGTGCTCGTCGAAATGCTCGCGCCGTTTAAAGGGCGCGTCTACGACCCGTGCTGCGGGTCGGGTGGGATGTTCGTGCAGAGCGAGAAGTTCATCGAGGCCCACGGCGGCAAGCTCGGCGACATTGCCGTCTATGGTCAGGAGTCGAACCACACTACCTGGCGTCTGGCGAAGATGAACCTCGCCATCCGCCACATCGACGCGAATCTTGGGCCGGCGAACAGCGACACGTTTCACAATGACCTGCACAAAGACCTGAAGGCCGACTACGTTCTAGCCAATCCGCCGTTCAACGACAGCGACTGGGGCGGCGAGAAGTTGAAGACCGACGTCCGCTGGAAGTACGGCGTCCCACCGGCCGGCAACGCGAACTTTGCCTGGGTCCAGCACTTCATTCATCACCTCGCTCCCAATGGCACGGCCGGCTTCGTCCTGGCCAACGGCAGCATGTCGTCGAACCAATCAGGCGAAGGGGAGATCCGAAAGAACATCATCGAGGCCGACCTGGTCGACTGCATGGTGGCGCTGCCGGGACAACTCTTCTACTCGACGCAAATCCCGGTCTGCCTCTGGTTCCTCACCCGCAACAAGAATGATGGACGCCATCGCGACCGCCGCGGGTCGACGCTGTTCATCGACGCGCGGAAGCTCGGGACGCTCATTGATCGTGTGCACCGCGAACTGACCGATGAGGACAACGCCAGGATTGCCGGGACGTATCACGCGTGGCGCGGGGACAAAGGCGCTGGGGAGTACGTGGATATTGCGGGATTCTGCGCGAGCGCGACGGTCGGGCAGATTAAGGAGCATGGATACGCGCTGACGCCTGGGCGGTATGTGGGTGCCGCTAACGTCGAAGAGGACGCCGAGCCATTTGAAGAGAAAGTCATCCGACTGATCAAGACACTTGAACAGCAGTTCGACCAATCTCAGCACCTGACCGACGTAATCCGTGTAAAGCTAAAGATGATATCCAATGCGTAAAGTGCATCTCGGCGATGTTGTGGATTTCATCTCGGGGGGGACACCGAATACGTCAACGCCACATTACTGGAGCGGCTCGATTCCGTGGGCATCTGCCAAGGACCTGAAATCGTTTTACCTTTGGGACACCGCCGATCACGTTTCTGAAGACGGTGCCGCGGCCGGAACGCGATTCGTCAATCCCGGTACCACGTTGCTCCTCACGCGAGGCATGACCCTGTTGAAAGATGTGCCGGTCGTGGTCGCAAAAACACGCATGACTTTCAATCAGGACATCAAAGCGCTGATTGCTAAGCCCGCACTGGATCCGACGTTTCTGCCATACATCCTCGTCGGTCGGAAGCTTGATCTCCTCTCCATGGTCGACCTGGCAGGACACGGCACCGGACGGCTTAATAGCGAGGAACTACGACGCTTCGAAATCGTGCTTCCTTCGAGACCGCAACAGCGTCGTATCGCCGAGATCCTTTGCGCACTTGATGACAAGATCGAGTTGAACCGGCGCATGAACGAGACGCTGGAGGCGATCGCGCGCGCAGTGTTTCTCAAGCACTTTGCGTCCGAAACAAGCCGCGCTGAACTCCGTGATGTGGTCACAGCCCTCCGTCGCGGCGTCAGCCCGACGTACGTTCCTGCTGGCGGCGTGCGGGTCGTCAACCAAAAGTGTGTTCGCGATGGATGGTTGTCATTTGACGCGTGTCGAAGGCACGATGATACCCATGGCCGAGCAGTGGACGGACTTCTTCTCAGGGTCGGCGACATCGTCGTGAACTCGACAGGGGTCGGAACTCTCGGTCGGGTTGCTCAAGTGCATGACCTGACCGAGCGGACAACGTTTGATTCTCACGTGACGGTGGTGCGGCCGGACGTGGACGTTGTTGACGAGCTATACGTCGGATTTGTACTTCGAATGAGCCAGGATGACATTGAGGAGCTTGGTGAGGGCTCCACCGGTCAGACGGAATTGAGCGGCGCTCGCCTAGGTAGCTTCGAAATACCGTACGCACCGCTCGAAAAGCAACGCGTATTCGCGCAGATCGCAAAGCCGCTCGTGCAGCGACAACTGTCAAACGAACACGAAAGCGCGACGCTCGCCCAAATCCGCGACACGCTCCTCCCCAAACTCCTCTCCGGTGAGCTCCGCGTACGCGACGCGGAAGACGTAGTGGCCGACGCAACTGCGGGAGCAGCCGTGTGACGTTCACCGAATCGGTCGTCGAAGCGGCCGCCCTGGAATGGTTCCGCGACCTCGGCTATTCGATCGCCGCAGGACCCGATCTGCTGCCTGATGGCACCGTCACGGAACGGACATCCCCATCCGAGGTGGTTCTGCGTGGGCGGTTGCGTGAGGCGCTGATCCGGATCAACGGCGGACTGCCGCAGAACGCCATCGACGAGGCGTTGCGAAAGCTCGACTCTAATGACGCGGTCCTCCTCGTCGACCGCAACCATCGTTCGCACGACGCTTTGGCGAACGGGATCGATGTCGAGTATCAGAAGCACGATGGCACGATCGGCTACGAGAAGGTCTGGCTGGCCGACTTCGAGCGGCCGGAGCGAAACGACTTTCTGGCCGTCAATCAGTTCACTGTCGTCGAGGGGCGCCGCCACCGGCGGCCCGACATCGTCGTGTTCCTCAACGGCATCCCGGTCGCGCTGTTCGAATTGAAGAACGCGGCCGATGAAGACGCCGACGTCGAAGGGGCGTTCCGGCAGTTCCAGACGTACAAGGACGAGATCCCGTCGCTCTTCGACTGCAACGAGATCTGCGTGATTTCGGACGGCCAGGTGGCGCGCGTGGGCTCGTTCACGGCGGATTTCGAGCGCTTCGGACCGTGGCGCACCATTGAGGGGGAAAACGACGCGCCGCGCGATCTCCCGCAGCTCGAGGTGCTGATCCGCGGGCTCTTCGAGAAGCGACGGCTGCTCGACTACCTCCGCCACTTCATCCTGTTCGAAGACGACGGCGCGGCGAAGATCAAGAAGATTGCCGGCTACCACCAGTTCCACGCCGTGCGCGAGGCGGTTGCGTCTACGATTCGGGCCGTACGGCCGGGCGGCGATCGCCGCGCCGGCGTGGTGTGGCACACGCAGGGGTCCGGGAAGAGCCTGACCATGGCGTTCTACGCCGGAAAACTCGTCTTGTCGCCTGAGCTGCAGAACCCGACCATCGTCGTCATCACCGATCGCAACGATCTCGACAACCAGCTCTTCGAGACGTTCGCCTACTGCCGGCAGCTCATTCGCCAGGACCCGGAGCAGGCAGACGACCGCGAACATCTCCGCGAGATCCTCCGCGTCGCCTCGGGCGGCGTCGTCTTCACCACCATCCAGAAGTTCCTCCCCGATGACTCGAAGACCGAGCATCCGCTGCTGTCGGACCGGAGCAACGTCATCGTCATCGCCGATGAGGCGCACCGGACGCAGTACGGCTTCCGGATGAAGGTGAACGCGAAGACCGGCGAGGTGTCGTACGGCCTGGCCAAGTACCTGCGCGACGCGCTCCCGAACGCGACGTTCATCGGCTTCACCGGCACGCCGATCGAGCAGAAGGACGCGAACACCCGCCAGGTCTTCGGCGACTACATCAGCATCTACGACATCCAGCGAGCGGTCGAAGACGGCGCGACGGTGCCGATCTTCTACGAGAGCCGTCTGGCGAAGATCGAGCTCGACCCCGAGGAGCGACCGCGGCTCGACTCGGAGTTCGAGGAAGTCACCGAGGGAGAAGAGCTGTCGCGCAAGGAACAGCTCAAGACGAAGTGGGCGGCGCTGGAGAAGATCGTCGGCTCTGAGAAGCGCGTCCGGCTCATCGCTGCCGACATCGTTAGACATTGGGAAGAGCGGCTGGGGGCGATTGAAGGGAAGGCGATGATCGTCTGCATGAGTCGCCGGATCTGCATCGACTTGTACAACGAGATCGTGAAGCTGCGGCCCGACTGGCACAGCGACGACGACGCACGAGGCACCATCAAGATCGTCATGACCGCCAGCGCCGACGAGGGGCCGGAGTACGCGAAACACGCGCGCAGCAAGGCGCGGCGCAAGGAGATCGAGAAACGCTTCAAGAATCCGGAAGACGAGATGAAGCTCGTCATCGTGCGCGACATGTGGCTGACCGGCTTCGACGTCCCGCCGCTGCACACGATGTACGTCGACAAACCGCTAACCGGGCACAACCTGATGCAGGCCATCGCGCGCGTGAACCGCGTCTTCCGCAACAAGCCGGGCGGGCTTGTGGTCGACTACCTCGGTCTGGCTGAGAACCTGAAACGCGCGGTGGCCGACTACACAGCGGAGGGCGGCAAGGGTGAGACCGCGATTGATCTCGAGCGCGCCGTGTCTGAAATGATGCGGCGCTACGAGATCTGCCACGATCTTTTCCACGGCTTCGACTGGTCGCGCTGGACGAGCGGCAAAGCGACGGACCAGATGCGACTCATCGCCGGCGGAGCCGATTTCGTCCTATCGATCGACGGCGGCAAGGAGCGGCTGCTCGATGCGGTGATACAGCTCAGCGCCGCGTTCGCGCTGGCGCTGCCGCATGAACGTGCGATCGCGATCCGCGAGGACGTCGGCTTCTTCCAAGCCGTGCGGGCGGCGCTGATGAAGACCGACAAGAGCACGAGAAAATCGCAGTCACAGATCGATTTTGCGATCCGGCAGATTGTGTCGCGCGCGATCGTTTCAGAGGAAGTAATCGACGTTTTCGCGGCGGCCGGACTCAAAAGGCCGGACATCTCGATCCTTTCGGACGAGTTCCTGGCGGAGGTCCGCGACATTCCGCAAAAGAACCTGGCGGTCGAACTGCTGAAGAAACTGCTCAACGACGCGTTGAAACGACGCTCGCGCACGAACATTGTGCAGTCGCGCTCATTTGAGAAGCTCCTCGAACAGCGGCTGCGCGAGTACCACAACCGGGCGCTGACCACGGCCGAGATCATCGAGAAGCTGATTGAGCTCGGCAAAGAGATGAATGAGGCAACGAGACGCGGCGAGGACCTCGGCCTGAGCGAAGAGGAGCTTGCATTTTACGACGCGCTGGAGACGAACGACAGCGCGGTTGCGGTACTTGGCGATGAGACGCTCCGCGACATCGCGCGCGAGCTGGTGCAGACGGTGAAGAACAACGTGACTATCGATTGGACCGTACGCGAGAGCGTCCAGGCGAATCTGCGCCGCCTCGTCAAAAGAATTCTCCGCAAGTACGGCTATCCGCCGGACAAGCAGGAGAGGGCGACGAATCTCGTGCTCGAGCAGGCGGCGCTGCACGCGGAGTGGGCAGTGTGAAGCGCGCGTCGTGGCGGTCAGCGCCAGCGACGGCCCGGTGCGAGAGGGACAGCCCGGCAGCGAAGTAGCGGAGGCCCGGTGCACAAAGCGGCGCGGAACAATTACGGTCTCACCGACGAGTACCGTCCGCCTCGTGCGCTCTCATCCAATCGCCTGTGATGGGACAATCCGGCGTGATGGAGCAGTCGCACCGCCGCTTGCGGGTGCACCCATGATCCGCGAACGTTTTGACCGCGACGGGTGGGTGCTCGTTCAGCGTTTTCTCACACCGCGAGACGTCGAAGCCCTTCGCACGGCGAGCGATGAGCTGGCGTCGAAGGGTGCGAACCTGCGGGCCGACGCCGAGATCGACGGCGCGCGCTATCAGGTGCAAACTGCGAGCGGTCGCCGAGGGGAGACCGCGATCGAGGCCGGCGCGCTGCGCAAAATCACGTTTGCGTCGTCCGCGAGCGTGGAGGTCGCCCTCCTCCGCAACGACCGGCGTGTCCTGAAGCTCATCGAGTCCGTAGGCGTGACCTCGCCACGGTGGATCGTCGATCAGATCAACCTGAAGGCGCCCAAAGTCGGCACTGGCTTTCCCTGGCACCAGGATGCGGCGTTCGTCGCCTGGCAGCAGCGTGACGCGATCTCAAAATACGGAGGAGCAAATCTGGTGATTGCGCTCGATCGTGCCGACGAGGTGAACGGCGGGTTCGAGGTACTCTCCGGCACCCATTTGGGCGGCGCGGTGACCTTCGACTACGACACTTCCCATACGAACGCGGGCGTCTTCGACGAGAGCAGGCGAACGCTGATCCCGCTCGATCCCGGTGACGCGATTGTCTTTCACCCGCACCTTGCACACGGATCGGGACCGAATCCCTCACCGCTTCAGCGTCGCCTTGTCGCACTTTGGTTCATCGGCGGCACAGCCATCATTCCGCGTCGCCAGCTCGAGGGTCAGGCTGCGAAGTGAAGTCGGTCGCGTCATCATGGATGCGATTGTGATCGCGTTTCGCAGAGGCGCACGCGCGGATCAATAAAGTAGACACGCGGCTGGAGCTCGACGAAATCGAATTCGAGGGAGGCCACAATCACGCGTGCCACGGAGCCGGCGCCCCCACGACGTTGGAGTCGGACGTTTGAATCCGGTCGAACGCCGGCTATTCGGGCGCGCCTGTCGTCCGCAAACCGTCTTCGCGCACGCGGTTGATGTCCTTCGCCGTCGCGCTCCCGAAGAAGCGGTTGTATTCGCGGCTGAACTGGGACGCGCTGCCGTAGCCGACGCGCCGGCCGGCACTGCCCGCGTCGATCATCGCCGCCAGCATCAGCCGTCTCGCTTCCTGCAGCCGGAGCGTTTTCTGATACTGCAATGGGCTCATGCGCGTGATCGCTTCGAACTGCCGGTGAAACGACGTGACGCTCATGTTCACCAGCTTCGCCAGCTCTTCGATGGTCGCGGTCTGGTCGAAATTCGCGCGCAGCCGTGACACAGCGCTCGCGATTCGCTGCACGCTTGATCCGGTATGGCCAGTCTGCACGACGCGACTGCCGAGGGCACTGCGAAGCAGGCGGATCAGAATCTCGTCGCGCACGAGGGATGCGCAGCTCGGCATCGGCCGGCTGCGCCATGAGCTCGAGGAGTCTCGTCGCCGCGTCAATGATGTTCGTGTCGGCCTCGCCGACATACAACGAGCGAGCGTCTCGCGGTGGCGGCACGCCGTGCGGGGAAGTCGAAACCGGCGGCCAGACCTGCTGACAAGGAGATAGAGATGATGTGCCCCGAGCGCTGCTGGCGCGCATTACGGGCACGACCGCGCGGGTGACGTTCATCGGGCCGACGAGACTCACTGCTAACTGCCGGTCGACCTGCTCCGGCGTCAGCTCCTCGAAATAGCCAGCGTAGAAATTCAGGATTGTTTGACCAGCACGTCGATGCGGCCTTTCTTGTTTCACCAGCACCAGAGATAGCGCGGCGGAGGCGAACCGTTGGACGATCCTTCGAATGTTTTGCACGATCCCTTCTGAATGTGCGGCTGGTTGCCCCCCTTCGACCCCGAAAAAATCCCCTCCCCTGCGATCCCCATCACACGTCCCCACCCCGGCCGCGTATACATTCACTCCACCCCTACGGCAGCGATCTCGCATAGCTGAGCCCGAACACCAACCATGAGTGAGCAGCAGCCGCTCCACCTCATCCGCGGCGGCGAAGCGCAGAGTTCTGCGGCGGACGCGGAGCTTGCGCGGCTGAAGTCTGAAATCGAAGCGCGCGACCGGCAGCAAACCGCCATCGCGGAGCTCGGCCAGGCCGCTCTCACCGGCGTCGACCCTTTCATCCTCCTCGGCCAGGCCTGCGCGCTCGTCGAGCTGACGCTGCGCGTGAGCCACTGCCGCGCGCTCGAGCTCTCCGGCTCCGGCAACATGCTCGTCCGCGCAGCCATCGGCGCGAACGCCACCTTCAGCCGCTGCGATCGCGATGGCGATGAAGATGAAGCGCTGGCGATGGTCACGCTGCTCGCAGACGGCCCGATCACCTTTCCCGATCTCGACACGGAGACGCGCTTCAAGGCGTCGCATCTTCGCGACTACCACCACATCCGCAGCGGCGCCGGCGTGGTCGTGCGCACGCAGTACGGTCCGTGGGGCGTGCTCCTCGCCTACTCCGACAGCGAGCGCACGTTCGCCGACTTCGAGCTCGGCTTCCTCGTCGCTACCGCCAACATCCTCGGCGAAGCGCTCGCGCGCGGCCGGACCGAACTGGCGCTGCGCAAATCGGAAGCGCGGTTGCGACAGCTGATCGCGAGCGCGCTCGACGCGGTGATCAGTGTCGACGCGGCGGGCAATGTCATCGAATGGAATCCGCAGGCCGAAGTGACGTTCGGCCTCGCCTCGCGCGATGTCCTCGGACGGCCGCTGCCTGACGGCATGCTCAGCGAGCCGCTCGCCTCGAACACGCCGCGGCGCCGCCTCGAATCGAAAGCACGCCGCGCGACCGGCGAAGAAATGCCGGTCGAAATCACCATCGCGGCGATCGACCAGACATTCACCGCGTTCGTGCGCGACATCTCCGGACGCAAGCGCGCGGAGCGTGAGCTGGAGCGCCGCGAGAAACGTTTCCGCACCATCGTCGAAAAAAGCTGGAGCGGCGTGGCGCTG
Source organism: Thermoanaerobaculia bacterium (assembly GCA_035688915.1). Lineage (GTDB taxonomy): Bacteria > Acidobacteriota > Thermoanaerobaculia > Gp7-AA8 > Gp7-AA8 > DASSMK01. The sequence continues at coordinate 50,443 of DASSMK010000245.1, read as the reverse complement.
CTCGACGGCGATCTCCGCTTCTCATTCGCCGGCTCATCCACGCAGCATCTTCTCGGCTACAGCGAACACGATCTCCTCGGCCGCTCGCTCCTCGAGTTCGTGCATCCGCGCGAGCTCGCGTCTTCGCGGCGCGTCTTCGATACCGTCGTCGCGTCGCCGAATCACGAAGCGCACGGCGAGCTGCGCTTCCGCCACAAGAACGGCACCTGGATCTGGCTGGAAGGCTTCAGCCAGAACCTGCTGCACGAGCCCTCGGTCGGCGCGATCGTGCTCAATTACCGCGATGTCTCGCAGCGCAAGGAAACCGAGCGGCAGCTCGAATACCACGCGTACTACGACTCGCTGACCGGCCTGCCCAATCGCCTGCTCTTCCGCGACCGCGTGGTCAACGCGCTGCAACACGCGCGGCGCAATCACGTGGCCATGGCGGTGATGTATCTCGACCTCGATCACTTCAAGCTCGTGAACGACGGACTCGGGCACACCACCGGCGACACGCTGCTCGCGCGCGTCGCGGAGCGGCTCCAGGCCTCGCTCCGCGCCTCCGACACCATCTCCCGCCTCGGCGGCGACGAGTTCAGCATCCTCCTTCCCGAAGTCACGAACACCGAAGCCGTCGCCGGTGTGGCGCGCAAGATCCTCGGCTCACTCGCCGAGCCATTCGATGTCGACGGTCACGATCTCTTCGTCACTGCCAGCATCGGCGTGAGCTTCTATCCGACCGACGGCGACGACGTGGAATCGCTGCTGAAATGCGCGGACGCGGCGATGTATCGCGCGAAGGAGCTCGGCCGCAATCAGACGCAGCTCTTCACCGCCAGCATGAACGAGCGCTACGTGCGGCGGCTCGCGCTCGAGCAGCATCTGCATCACGCCATCGAGCGCCAGCAGCTTGAGCTGTATTACCAACCGATCTACGACCGCGCCCGGCGCCGCATCGTTTCGCTCGAAGCGCTGTTGCGCTGGCGCGATCCGAATCGCGGCATCGTCGAGCCGGCCGAGTTCATCACGCTCGCGGAAGAGACCGGAATGATCGTGCCGATCGGCGAATGGGCGCTGCGCACCGCGTGCAAACAGCTGCATGAATGGCATCAGCGCGGTCTCACGGCGCTGAAGATGGCGGTGAACATCTCGGCCGTGCAGTTGCAGCAGCCGGGACTCGTCGACGTCGTGCGCGACGCGCTCGAACAGAACCGTTTGCCCGCGCAACTGCTGCAGCTCGAGATCACCGAAAGCGCGGCCATGCAGAACATCGAGCAGACCACGAAAGTGCTGCGCGAGCTGAAAGAGCTCGGCGTCAGCATCGCCGTGGACGATTTCGGCACCGGCCAGTCGTCGCTCATCTACCTGAAGGACTTCCCGATCGACACGGTCAAGATCGACAAAGAGTTTCTGCGCGACGTCACGCGCGACGAAACGGCCGCGGCGATCGTGTCGTACGTGATCAATCTCGCCCACACGCTGCAGCTGCGCGTCGTGGCGGAAGGGGTGGAGACGGAGGAGCAGTACAACTTCCTCCGCCACTACGCGTGCGATCTGATGCAGGGCTACCTGTTCAGCAAGCCGCTCCCGGCTGCGAACGCGTTCGAGTATCTGCAAACGGCCGTCTTCCAGCCGCGCACGCTCGAGATCGCGCGCCCGGTCGTTTGATGCGGAACTAAACGCGCAACGCGAGACGTTTGGCGCTGTCGATGAAACGACTCGCGGCCATCTTCCTTTTCGCGCTCGCCGTTCCCGCCTTTGCCGACACGATGACGTTCACCGTCGTCGGCATCGACTGCGAAGGCTGCAGCGCGCCGATCGTGAAGGCGCTGCGCGCCGTCCCCGGCGTGAAGAGCGTGAAGCTCGACTGGAAAGCGGGCGTGGCCACTGTCGATGTTCCGGCCGGCTTCGATCGCGAACAGCTGCATAAAGCGCTGACCAACCTCGGCTTCGAAGCGGTTTTCCCCGGCGAAACGCGCAAAGACCTCCAGCCGCTGCCCGAGGCGGCGAATCAGGCGCTCGACGTCCAGACGGACGAAGAGGGGAAGAAGCTCGATCTGAAGACGTTGCTCGTGCCGGGCAAAGTAACGATCGTCGATTTTTACGCGAACTGGTGCGGTCCCTGTAGCGTGCTGGAGATGCGCATCCGCAATTACATGCACACGCACGAAGGCTTCGCGCTGCGGCGCGTGAATGTCGGCAAGTGGGACACGCCCGCCGCGGTGCAGGCCACGCGCGAGTTCCGCGCCGAAGCGCTGCCGTACGTGCGCATCTACGATCGCAACGGCAAGTTCGTGGCGGCGGTGACGGGCGGGATGTGGGATCAGGTGCTGGACGGATTCACGAAGGCGGAAGCGCGATGAAGCGCGTGCTGCTGTTCGCGGCGCTCGCGCTGATGGCGCTGATCATCGTGCCGTCCGCATACGCCTGACCGGCTTGAGCGAATCCAAACCTCTCCGGCGGAGCAGGTAACGTCTCGATCGCGCCGCAAGGCGCCTGGCGCATCACTTTCGACAGCGCGTGGGGCACGCTCACGACTTCGCACGTAGCGACGTGCCCGGACGTAGCGCCCGAGTGCGCGACGATGACCATTCCCGAGCACGAACACCACGTGCGCGTTGGCCTCGCGCATTACGAGATGACCGCGGCGTACGGCATCCGCGACGCCATGCAACTCGTGCTGCGCCTGCCGTATGACGTGAAGGACATGCGCGTGCGCTACACGACGCTCGACGGCGCGCCATTCACGCCGCCGTACGGCGACATCCATCACCGCACCGAAACGCTGACCGGCATCAGCGATCCGTCGGTCATGCTCGACGTGCAGCGCGGCGAGTGGATCTTCGGCGGTGGCCTGTCGCTGCCGGTGGGTCGCATCGAAAGCGATCCGATCGCGGCCGGACGCGCGGGCGTGACGCACGAGCACATGCAATTCGGCACCGGCACGTTCGCGCCGCTGCTCTCCGCGCAATGGCGTCGCGCGCAGTGGAGCGCGGGCGCCGAAACGCGGCTGACGCTCTACGAGAATCGCGAAGGCTTCCGCGCACCGAATCTCGTGCTCTGGTCGGCGGGCCGCTCGTTCCGCATCGATCGCGCGACGCTCTCCACGCGTCTGGCCGGGCAGTACCAGTCGATCGGCCGGTGGCACGGCGAGATCGATGAAGGCAGCGGATTCCAAACGGGCGGCCTGCGCGTCGACGTGGCGCTGCCGGTCGGCGCTCTCACAATTACGCCGAACGTTTATCGCGAGCTCTGGACACGCAGCCTCGCTGAAGAGGAAACTTTCGAGCAGAAGTGGACGTATGGTCTCTCTGTGACGGTCAAATCGCGATGACGCGCACCCAACGCAACCCCGCCACTCTCTTTCTCCTCGCCGCACTGACCGTGACGGCGGCGTGCATCGCCATCCTCCGCTCGCGTCTCTTCGTCACCGTGCCGGATATCGCGGCATGGGGCGCGACGTTCGACCTGACGATCACGATCCCGCTGCTGTACTGGTTCTTCGTCGTGCGCGGCCGTGGAGTGCGGCCGATCACGATCGCGCCGGTGTTCGTGGTTTGCATGACGCTGGCGGCACTGGTGATTCCGCGCGGCCAGCAGTTCTTTCTGCGCGATCTGCATCTGCTCTCCGCACCGCTCGAAGTCGTGACCATCGTGCTGCTCGTGCGACGGATGTCGAAACTGCGCGGCCGGTTTGGCGACGCCGATCCGCTGGCGCGCATGACCATTGCCGCGCGCGAGATGTTCGGCAACAACCGCGCGGCGGAGATCGTCGCGAGCGAAGTGGCGGTGCTCTACTACGCTTTCTTTACCTGGCGCCGCAAACCGGATGAATCGGAAGGCTTCACGTTCCACCAGCGCAACGGCTGGGGCTCGATCCTCGCCTGCATTCTCGTGGTGGTGACCGCCGAAGCATTCGGCATGCACCTCTTGCTTCTGCGCTGGAGCCCCATCGCCGCGTGGGTGTGGACTTCATTCGACGTCTACGCTGTGCTCTGGCTGTTCGGCGATTACCACGCGCTGCGTCTGCGCCGCTCCACGATCAGCGCGGACATGCTTCATCTGCGCTTCGGTCTGCGCTGGAGCGTGGACGTGCCGCTCGCCAACATCGCCGCGGTCGAAGCCGTGCACGGCGAAGCGGACTGGAAGCGCAAAGACGTGCTGAAGGTCGCGATCCTCGACGAGCCGCGCTGGCTGGTGCGTTTTCACGAGCCGGTGGTCGTGCACGGTCTGGCCGGATTGCAGAAGCGCGTCACCGCACTGGCGCTGCTGCCCGACCAGGAAGGTGCGCTGAACGCGTTGCCGCGCGCGTAGCGGAGCGTTCATCTCTCGGCTACCATCGCCGTTCGATGCAAGGTCTCCGCACAATCGATTCGGAAGTGACGGAAGCGCTCGACCTCATGGCGGAGGGTTTGTACGCCGACGCCCAGCCGTTGCTCGCCCGCGCCGTCGCGTTCGCGCCGTCCGACGAGCGCGCGTACGAGCTGTGGGTCGGCTGCCACCTGCACATGGGAGCGGCGGCCCGCGTCATCGCACTCGCCGACGCCGGCATCCTGCGCGGACTCTGTCCCGCCTCTCTCCACACGCTGAAGGCGTTCGCGTTTTCAGCGCTGCAGCGCAACGACGAAGCGCGCGTCGCCGCCGAAACCGCACTCGCTCTCGACCCCACGTCCTCCACGGCCGTCGAAGCTCTCGCCGCCGCGCAAGTCGCGCTCGGCCAGACCGCCGCCGCAGTCGAGACGTACCAGCAAGCCATCGCGCGGATTCCGGAAGACCCCGACCTCCACTTCGCGCTACTCGAGTTGCTCCGCGATCTCGCGGCCGGCGACACGCTGATCGAGAGTGCGCGCGCGTACCTCCGCAAATTCGAAAAGGACGCTGACGTACTGTCGATCCTCGGCCATGCGTATCTGGAGAAGCTGGACTTTCGGCGCGCTGAGCGCGCGTTCCGCGAAGCCGCGGAGATCGAGCCGGACGACGTGGAGCGTCACGTCGACGTCCTGATCAGCATCTACGGCGGCGGACAGCCAGGAAGAGGCGAGCGTTTTCTGGAAGCGCTCACCGATCGCGACGAAGAACTCGCCGAACAGGTAGTGGACGAGTTTGAGCTGCGCATGGCAGCGGTCCACGCGGCGTACGGCCAACCGAGCACGCAGCACGAGTCGGACGACGAGACGGCCGGCTAGTACCTCACGGCTGCGCGCCAAATCTTGACGGGCAGCACCTACCGGCTGCGCTTCACCTTCTTCGCGACGGCGCCGATCAGCATGTGCACATCCGGAAGCGGCCGGATCGCGCGAATCAGCTGTAGCTCTGCATCCGCTCTTTCGTAGTCGCGTTGGCGGATTGCGTCATTCGCGCGCCAATAGTGCTCCGCAATCTGTTGCCGCACTTCCGCGTCGTCCCGCATCTGCCGCCGCGTGATCTCGAATTCGCGGAATAGGTCAGCGATCTTCGCGCGCTGGTCGCCTGCCGCCGCGAGAATCGCCCCCTTCTTCTCGATGTACGCCGGATTCGCGGGCGAAGGCTCGTGCAGCAACGCATCGTGCACCGCCGGATACAACGTCAGATCGCGAGCGACAGCGCGCGCTCGCGCCAGTTTTTCGCGCAGCACCATTGGCGCGCGGTGCGCCGTCGAGCGCGATACAGGCCCCGGCGAGTCGTCCATGATCTCTTCGTTTCCCGCGTCGATGTCGAACGTCATCCTGGTCTTGCTTCCATACGTCGTCTCGCCGCCGAGGAAAGGGATGTCGTTGGCGTCCCAGCAGTGCCCCAGCGGGTGAAAGAGGTAGTACGCGTGCTCGCCATGCTGCGCGGCGAACGTCTGGTCGTATTCGATGTCCAGACGGATGGTCCTATCGAAACGCACCACCTCGGCGGGCCGAGGCGGTGGCGCCGCCGGCATCGGCATCATGAGCGTGTGTGCGACGACGCCGCCGAACGCCAGCAGACACACCGGCAGCACCCACATCGCAGCACGACGCGTCACCGCAACTGTTTGATGTACGTCGTGACCGTGGTCAGTTCGATGTGAAGAAGTTCGAAGCATCGGGAGATGTACTGCCGCTGATTCGGCGCAAGCTCCTCAGCGTCGATCGCCGCCTGCAGCAGATCGATTTCGGCGGACATCGAGTCGATGCGCGCGACGAGCGTGTCAGCGGTTTCGCGGGTCATGGCAGCTGTGGCGGTCGCACGAGCCGGAGGAAGAAAGCGTCTCCCTCCGGCTGCGCTCCGCTCGCGATCAACGGCGGCCGGCGAGCACGAGGTGCGCGCGGCGGTTCTGCGCCCACGCCGACTCGTTCGAGCCTTCTTCAAACGGCCTTTGCTCGCCATAGCTGACGGTCTCGATGCGCGACCGATCGATGCCGAGAACGACGAGATAGGACGCTGCCGTTTCGGCGCGGCGGTCGCCGAGGGCGAGGTTGTACTGCTCGGTGCCGCGCTCGTCGCAATGCCCTTCGATGCGGATCCGAAATTCAGGGTGCTGGCCGAGCCACGTCGCCGACTGCCGGAGCGCGTCCTGCGCTTCGGAGCTGAGCGTCCAGGCGTCGAACGCAAAGAACGCATCGCGAATCCACCCGCGCTCGCGCGCCATGCGATCCGCCTCCGCGATGTCTTCGCTCAACACGTCGCGCGGCTCCGCCTGCGGCTGGACGAAATCGCGATCGGGTGAAGCCACCGGCACCGACGGCTCGGGTGTTGTCGCCGCAGCGACCGGTGGTGCGGTTTGTGGCGCCGGCACTTTGCGGCGCGACCGGCAGCTCGTTGCGATCACTACACAGAGGGACAGGAGAATGAGAAGCAATACCCGTCTACGCATACACATCCTTGGGACGACAAGATCGCCGGCAGTACCGGCCGACTCGCAGTGTAGGAAGCGGAGAGCGCGATGCGCATCGCTCGCGCGGCAAGGCCACCCTCTACTTTCGATAGGGTGGAAAGGTCCGCCCGTTTCGGTACGTTGGACGCGCAGTGACCGCGACGAATCCGATCGCCTTTCAACCCGGCTACACGCCCCACGCGCGCGCCGAACGGCTCATCGCCGCGGGCCGCTTCGTGCTCGCGTTCTCGTCGCTCGCTGCCGTCTACCTCGAGCCGTCCACGCCCGCGCAATTCCAACGCGCCACGTACACGCTGCTGAGCGTCTACACGATCTACGCTGCCGCCGCGGCTGCGATGACGTGGCGTTCGCCGGTACCCGCGCCGCGCTGGCGTCTCGGCTCACACGCGCTCGACCTCGTGCTGTTCACGGTCTTCGTCTATCTCACCGAAGGTCCCGCGAGCCCGTTCTTCCTCTACTTCGTTTTCTCGCTGTTCTGCGCGACCTTGCGCTTCACGTGGTGCGGCATCCTCGCCACGGGAGTTGCGGCGATGGCGATCTACGGCGGGATGACGCTCCTCGCGTCATACGGCCAGCCCGACTTCGAAGCCAGCCGTGCCGTCATTCGCATCGCCTACCTCGCCGTCATCACCGCCCTTCTCGTCTACCTCGGCGTCTACCAGCAGCAGCTGCGGTCCGAGCTCGCGGCGCTCGCGGCGTGGCCGCGTGAACTGACATCACGCCTCGATGACGTGCTGCGCGTGACTCTCGCGCACGCAGCGGCCGTCGTGCGCAGCAACGGCGTGATGCTGCTGTGGGAGGAGAACGAAGAGCCGTGGGTGTACGTCGCGGCACTGGAGGGCGAGGGCTGTCGCATCGAACGGATGCCACCCGGCACGTTCGATGCGCCGGGCGCGGAGGCGTTGCGCAACGTCACGGCGTGGGTGCGCGATCGCGCATCGTTGCTCATGTACGACCCGACGTCATCCGCGGTGCACGACGCGACCGGTGACCCGCTCGGCGATGCACTACGCGAGCGCTTCCCTCTGCAAAGCGCGATCGTCGTGTCGCTCGCCAGCGAGACGCTGACGGCACGCTTCATCGTTCCGGACGTGCGCACGGTAACGGCCGACGATCTCGCGCTCGCGCATGTCGCCGGCCGGCTCGTGCTCGCGACGCTCGATCAATTTTTCTTTCTGCGGCAGGTCCGCCACACGGCGAGCACCGAAGAGCGTCTCCGCATCTCGCGCGACCTCCACGACGGCATCGTGCAGTCGCTCGCCGGCATCGGTCTGCGGCTGCACGGCCTGCGCGGCCGCTTCCCGCCAGATTCAGAAATCGCGCGCGAGCTCGTCGACGTGCAGCGCGTGCTCGAACAGGATCAGCGCGAATTGCGCACGCTCGTGCGCGAGTTGAGACCGCACGATCCGCGCGATGGGCAGACGATCGTCGCCGAAGAACTGCGCCGCATGAGCGAACGCTTTCCGCTCGAATGGGGACTGGAAGTCGACGTCGATCTGCCGGCGCCGTTCGCCGTTCCCGCGTGGCTCGCGCACGACCTCTGCCGGATGGTCAACGAATCGCTGTCGAATGCTGCGCGGCACGGCGCCGCTTCGCGCGCGACGGTGACCCTCCTGCGTCGCGACGGCCATGTCGAGATGCGCGTTGGCGACAACGGCCGCGGCTTCCCGTTCACGGGCCGTCGTGACATGCCTTCGCTCGACGCCGCCGGCCTCGGCCCGCGCACGCTGAAAGAACGCGCGCGCAACCTCGGCGGCACTCTGGTCGTGGAGTCATCCAGCGCCGGCGCGTCCGTCGAAATGCACCTCCCTGTCGGTGAGGAGGCGTGATGGCCATCCGGATCGTGATCGCCGACGATCATCCCTTCATCCTCGACGGGCTGGAGCAGCTCTTCCGCGGCGAGGCCGACTGCGAGATCGTCGCGCGCTGCCTGAACGGCCGTGATGCGCTCGAAGCGGTCGAACGTTATCGACCCGACATTCTCGTCCTCGACGTGCGCATGCCCGAACTGGACGGCATCGAATTACTGCGGATCATTCACGAGCGCCAGCTGCCGGTGAAAGTGGTGCTGCTCACCGCGTCGCTCGACGACGGCCGGCTGCTCGAAGCATTTCGCCTCGGCGCGTGCGGCCTCGTGTTGAAAGAGTCCGCACCTCGCCTGCTCGCCCAAAGCGTGCGCCAGGTGGCCGCCGGCGAACAAAGCTGGAACGGCAAAGCCATCGCCGGCGCGCTTCGTCTGGTACTGCAACGCGAGCAGGCAGTCGCCGCGGCGTCATCGACGCTCACGCCGCGCGAAGTCGAGGTCACGAAGATGGTCGCCGCCGGCTTGCGAAACAAAGAGATAGCCTCGCGTCTCGAGGTGACCGAGGGGACTGTGAAGTTTCACTTGCACAGCATCTATGAAAAGTTGCGCATCGACGGCCGCTACGCGTTGATCAACTACGCGAGAGACCATGGGCTGGCGTGACGCGCGGCGGTACGCGTTGGCCGTCGTCGCTGTCGCGACGGCATCTGCCGTGGCGCGTGCGCTCGCGCCGCTGCTTTCCGCGCAGATCTCCGGGCCGTATTTCCTCGCCATCCTGCTGGTCGCCGCTTACGCGGGCGCGGGACCAGGACTGCTGGCGACGTTCCTGGCGTCGCTCGCCACCGCGTGGTTCGATCTCGGCACCGAGCGCAGTCTCGATCTGGGATACGACGATCTGCTGCGGCTGACGGTGTTCATCGTGGAAGCGCTCGTCATCAGCTCGATCAGCGCGGCAAGGAAAGCGGCCGAACGCGAATTGCGCATTGCGCTGGACGAGCTTTCGGCGCTCGACCGATCGAAAGACGAATTCATCGCCACGGTCTCACACGAATTGCGGACACCGCTGACGACCATTCTCGGCTGGTTGAAAATCCTGCGCGTCGGCGATCTGGACGGCGACACTCGCCAGCTGGCGTTGGACAGTATCGAGCAGAGTGCCCGCACCCAGAACATGTTGATCAACGACATGCTCGACGCGTCGCGCATCGTTCTGGGCAAGCTCCACGTTCACCGCGAGCCACTGCTCATTCGCGACGTAGTCACCGATGCAGTGGCGGTCGTCAAACCGGATGCGGATACGAAGAAGATCAGCATTGACGTGCAGGGGCTGCAAGACACGTCCGTCGTCTGCGGCGATCGCGAGCGGCTCAAGCAGGTCGTGTGGAACCTCTTGTCGAACGCCGTCAAGTTCACACCGGACAGCGGCTCGATTCGCGTGCGCGTTCTGCACGAGCAGAACGACGCGATCGTGGAAGTTTCAGACAACGGAGAAGGCATTAGCGACGAATTGCTGCGGCACCTCTTCGACCGTTTCACGCAAGGTGTCGGGAGCGTCCGGAAAGGCGGCCTCGGTCTCGGACTGTCGATCGTCCGCCATATCGTCGAATTGCACGAAGGCAGCGTCACGGCGCACAGCGCCGGCCGGAATCGCGGCGCCACGTTCACGGTGCAAGTGCCGCTGCTGCGCGAGATCGACCTGCGCCAGCGAGCGCGTGAACCAGTCGTGGTGCCGTCGCCACAGAATCGTGCGTAGCCGGTGCGCACGCAACCGATCGCCGCTGCGCGCGGACTGGGGTGGCGCGAGGGCTTGTGGTGCGGCGCTGCTCTCGCTGCCGGTGCGGCTCTCTCGCGCCGCAAAGTGCGATCGGCTAACCTGATCGCGCGCGCCCGGCAATCGAACGTTGCTGCGCAATTTTCCACGCCGGGCGCGCGGTTCGTAACAACGCTTCGACGGGTGCGGGGAATGCCTCTCCGCAGGAACAGTGAGTGGTCGGGCCGCCGCTCGCAGAGATGCCGGGAGACAACTCCGGCAGTTCCGTCATGGCTCGACATCACATTCTTCGCAATCCGCGGCCGCACTCCCTCACGCCGCAGCGCCGCCCGTTCGCCGTTCCCGCGGGACGTGCCTCGTGACCATCACCGCGCTTCTCATCGCTCTCGTGGCGATCTTCGCCGCCGCCAAGCTGTTCGGCGAGCTGGCCGAGCGTATTGGACAACCGGCCGTTCTCGGCGAGATGGTCGGCGGCATCGTCATCGGCGTCTCCGGACTCCATCTGATCGATACGCACGATCCTCTGCTGCACGTCCTCGCGGAGCTCGGCGTGCTGCTGTTGCTCTTCCTGATCGGATTGGAGACCGACATCGGCCGGCTGCTCTCCGTCGGTGGCGCGTCGCTCGCCGTCGCGCTGGCCGGAGTGGTTCTGCCGTTCGCCGCGGGCTACGGCGTCGGGATGTGGCTGCACTATCCGGCGACGGTCTCGGTGTTCCTCGGCGCGGCTCTCACCGCCACATCCGTCGGCATCACGGCGCGAGTGCTGTCCGATCTCGGCCATCTCAAGTCGGATGAATCGCAGGTCATTCTCGGCGCCGCCGTCGTGGACGACATCCTCGGCCTCGTCCTGCTGACCGTGATCAGCGCCATCGCCGCGGGCGAGCGGATGACGGTGCTCGGCGTCAGCAAAATCTTCGGCGTCGCGTTCGGCTTCGTCGTTCTTGCGATCGTGATCGGCTCGTGGCTCGCGCCACCGCTGATCAAGCTCCTGACGCGGCTGCGCGTCGGAAAGGCGCTCTTCTTCGCGTCGATCATGTTCGCCTTCGGTCTGGCGTGGCTCGCCTCCGCGATCGGATCCGCGCTCATCATCGGCGCGTTCGCCGCGGGGCTCGTGCTCGCGAAGACGGACCGCGGCCGCGACATCGAACACTAAGTCTTCGACGTCGCGCAGTTCTTCATCCCCATCTTCTTCGTCTCCGTCGGCGCGGCGGTCGATTTGAAGGCGATCAATCCGTTCGATCCGGCGACGCGGCCGTTCTTCGTGGTCGGCATTCTCCTGACGCTCGTGGCCATCGCGGGGAAAATGCTCGCCGGCTTCTTCGCGTTTGGAAGACCGCTGCGGAAGATGGTGATTGGCGTCGGGATGATCCCGCGTGGCGAAGTCGGTCTGATCTTCGCGCAGCTCGGCCTCTCCGCGGGCCTTCTCTCCGCGGGGCTCTACAGCTCCGTGGCGCTGATGGTGATGATCACCACGTTCGTCGCACCTCCTGCGTTGCGCGCGCTGCTGGCGAAAACCGCGGGCGCACCGCAGGACGCGGAGAGCGCTGTTTGCGATGTGGTGACCGAAGCGATGGAAGATGACGACGAACGGCGCCAGCGCGAGCGGCGACAGGAAGCGGTGGTGCGGTAAGCCATGGCGGCCGGCGAAACACCGCTGCGACGAGAACGCGACGAATCCCCGAACGCGTCTTGGCGGGACTGGCTCGCGACGCACATCGGCTTGACCGACGACCAGAAGGTGGAGGTCTACCGCAGCGTCGCGCGATCGGCGTCGATGCGCGACGCGACGTATTGGGCCGAAATCGTGTTCGCTGCCGGCATCGCCACGGTCGGGCTCACGCTCGGCAGCCCGGCCGTCATCATCGGCGCGATGCTGATCTCGCCGCTCATGGGTCCGATCATGGCGACCGGCCTCGCCCTCGCCGCCGGCGATTTCATCCTGACCGTTCGCTCCACTGCGAACGTCGTCGTCGCGGCACTCGTCGCCGTCGCGTTCGCGACACTGCTCGTCGTCCTGCTGCCCTTCCGCGAGATGACATCGGAGATCGCCGCGCGGACGCAACCGAACACACTCGATCTCATCGTCGCGCTCTTCTCCGGTGCCGTCGGCGCGCTCGCCACGTCGAAGAGTCTCCGCGGCGTGCCGACGTCCATTCCGGGAGTGGCGATCGCAGTCGCACTCATGCCTCCGCTCTGCGTGACCGGCTACGGCGTCGGCGTGCTGCTCACCGTCGAGCGCGCGCAAGGCTTGGTCATCATGCGCGGCGGCGCGCTGCTGTTCGTCACGAACCTCGTGGCCATCACGTTCGCGTCGATGCTCGTCTTCCTCGCGTTGCACGTCGACGCGGATTCCGTGCGCGCGTACATTCGCGAATGGCGACAGCAAGACCCCGGCACCACCACGCGAGCTCTCGATCGCCTGCCGCTGCCGACCGCGCTGGCGCGCATCGGAAGCCTGCCGGCGCGCATCGTTCTGCTGGTGATGCTCGTGGGCATCATCTTCGTTCCCCTGAAGCGCTCCTTCGATGCCTTGTCGCGCGAGATTACAGAGCGGCATCAGCTGAACGCAATCCAGCGAAAGGCATCCGAAGTGTGGCAGGAGCGTTTCGCGACGACCGCCAGCGGCGAGGCGCGCTCGTTCATCGATGTGCTCGAGGCAAAGCAGGATGAAGATGGCAGCACGTCGCTGTCGATGCGCGTTTTCACAGGCCGGCCTCTTTCGCCCGACGAGCGGACCGAGTACATCGATACCGTGGCGCGCGAACTGCGGCGTCCGCCGGAGTCGCTCGTGCTGAGCCTCATCGAAGTGCCGACCTCGCGCTACGAAATCGCCTCGCGCACGCGGCCGGAGACCACCCCTGCCGAAGTGCCGCTCACCGCGCATCTCGATGCGGTGCGGCAACGCGGCATCGCTGCGCTGGCCGCAACGCCGCTGCCGGGCGATTCCATGCTGGTCGACGCGGCGCTCACCGTTCGCTCGAACGCCGCAGATGTCACGCTGACCTACCTCGCGCCAGCGGCGTTCAGCGCGGATGCACAATCGCTCATCGTGCGCGACGTTCTCGCCAGACTCGGCCTGCCGAACGCGCGCGTCGCTCTGCACTGGATTCCGCAGACGACCACGATCGCATTCGCCGGCCGTTCTGCAGATGTCCCGGCGCTCTCCAAACAGCAGCTCGTCGCCGTCGCGCAGAGCGTGGCCGAATTCGCCGAGCTTCGCGTCACGATCAACATACCCGACGAATCGACACGATCCGTCGCGCGGGCAGCCGCGGTTGCAGCGATTCTGCGCGCGTCGGGAGCTCCGGAGGCCAAACTGAGCACCGCGGACGCGACCGCACCACCGCCGGACAGCGACGCGATCATCGTCACTGTGACACACGGAACCAACGCAACATGACCGGACGGATTCTCATCGTCGAACGAGACCGCGAGCGACTTGCGACCATCGCAGAGGCCGCGCGCAACGACGGCATCGTGGTCGAGAACTCCGACAGCGGCAGCGCATCTTCGGAACGGTGGCGGCTGCGGTATTGAACGAGCGGTAGCGGAGCGGCTAGCGCCGCACCGCTCGACTCTTGGTCGGTCCCTGAGCCCCGCGCACGCGCAACGCGCCCGTGAGCGTGGCCGTCTCGTTCCCGCTCTTCACGAGAATGACCGCCGACGTCGAGGATGCATTCGGCGCGATGGCGTAGTTGGCCGAGACGTAGTTACCCGACCAGGTAAAGTCGGACGTGCGGCGGAAGGCGGGGTTCAGCACTTCGAACTGCGTCATGCTGCTTGTGAAGCCGTCGCCGGCCACCGCCAGCGTGACGTTGTCGCCCGGCTTCAGGCTGATGGGTGTGGAAGAGAGCGAGAGATCGCCGTTCGCGCTCGTGACGCCGACCCATTTCGGATTGAGACGCACCACTCCCGAGCTGGAGACGATCAGATTGCCGATCACTTTGCCGTTCGTCACTTCGATCGGATCGCCGTCGAGGAACTGCGTCGGGAACGATTGCACCTTGGCCTGGCGCCAGACGCCTTCGAGCTTCGACACATCGACCGGACCATCCAGCGGCTCGGCATAAACGCGGTAGCGGCCGTTCGGAAGACCGGAGAGCGTGAACTCGCCCACGCTGTTCGTGAGCGCAGTGGCCACGGGCTCGCCCTGCTCGCTGAGCGCCACGACCTGCGCGGCGAAGATGCCGCCGCCATCGCCCACAACACGGCCGCTGAGTGTGCCGCCGGCGAAGGAGTCATCCGCTTTCGGATATGACGTGGCCACGGCCACGCGATCGTCGCTGTCGAGCACCGGCGAGCCGGCACCCTTGCTGACGTACGGATACATGATCGCGGAGAGCACCGCGCTGTGATCGAGCCCGATCATGTGACCGATCTCGTGCTCGATGGCCATCTCGGCGTTGTAGCCGCCGCGGAAAAGCGACGCGTCGAGCTGAATGTCTGCGTCGGTGAGACGCCCCGGCGTGGAGCCGGAAGTGTCGAAGGTGTACGTGGTGAGCGCGATGCAGCCCTGATTGGCGAAGAGATCGTCGGAGAGCGTGATCACGTTGCGCGAATCGTTTCTCGCGCTGAGCGCGTTGGCCACGCCGTCATCCTGAAACTGCAGGTTGCCATCGGTCACGCCGGCCCAGGCCGCAAACGCGCGCTCGATGACCTGCTTCGCTTCGGGCATCGCATTCACGACACGCTGATCGATCTTGTACTGCAGCGGCAGCGAAGCCTGCGGCCAGTAGATCGCTTTCGGCGAGCCGTTGATGACGTAAGTAAGGCGAGTCCCCGCGACCGCGGGCAGCGCAGTCGCGACCAGAAGGAAGACTGCGAGAGCGGGGAGTTTCCGGGTCATGTTGATCCGGCGGAACTGCAACCGAGATGCCATTGGCGCGAGCGGCTTTCGCGCGGGCGTAACTCGCTTGTTGTGAGGAGGATCGGAATTGAAAATTAAAAATTGAAAATTGAAAATGGTGGAGCGCGGCTGGCGCCGCGACGTCATTTGCATTCACCGTTCGCGACCACGCCGCCGATCGCGCAATTTTCAATTTTCAATTTTCAATTTTCAATTCCCAACGAGCGCTACCAGATCCACTTCAACGGCTCCGCCTTTCGGCAATCCCGCCACCGCCACGGTCGTCCGCGCCGGTTTGTGCTCGCCAAAGTATTCGGCGTAAACCGCATTCAGCGTCTGGAAGTCGCTCATGCTCTGCAGGTAGACCGTGGCCTTGAGGACGCGGTCGAAGCTGCTTCCCGCTTCGGTGAGCACCGCTTTCAGGTTCTCGAAGACGCGGCGCGCCTGCGCTTCGAAATCGCCCTCCACCAGCGCACCGGTGGCGGGGTCGAGAGCAATCTGGCCGGAGGTGTAAACCACTCCGTTGGCCTTCACGGCCTGCGAGTAAGGGCCGATCGCCTTCGGGGCGTCGGGTGTGGCAACGGTATCCATTTGCGCGCAATCCTTTCTGCGCGCGCAGTATAGCTATAATCGCCCGACCGGAATCGGAGAGCGCCTGCACGAATGACTTACCCGGGGACTGCTTCGCTGGCGAACGCCGTCAAGGATCGGGTCCTCTCGACATTCCAACAGACGCTGACGCTGTACAACCAGGGGCGCACCAACGAAGTGGCGGCCGGCTGCAATCTGATCCTGCAGCTGGACCCGCACTTCGAGCCCGCACGCAAGCTGCTCGAGAAAAGCCGCAATCCGAATTTGCCGATCGACGTGGACATGTTCAATCCGACAGACGATTCCACCGCACTGCAGCAGGCCCGTGAAGCGATGGCCGCGCGCGACTTTCAGCGCGTCATCCACATCACCACCGAGATCCTCACCAACGATCTCATGAACGACGAAGCCCGCGTCCTCGGCGACGACGCGCGGGAAAAGCTCGAAGCCGCGCCGTTCATCGACCAGTTCGTCCGCAAGGCGAATCAGTCCATGGCGTCCGGGAATCTCAACAGCGCGCGGCAGGATCTCGAAAAAGCGCGGCAGCTCGATCCGACGCATCCCGAAGTGATTCGCCTCGCTCAGGCGATCGATGGACAACCCGCCGGAGGCCCCGCGGCCGCGCCGGTGGCATTCTCATTCGACGCGTCGCCGTCTTTCATCGTCGACGATCCGGCGAAAGCGGCCGCGTCGGGACGTCCCGCCGCCCAGGCAGCGGACTTTGGATTCACGTTCGAAGAAGCCGCAGCGCCTGCCGCTCCCGCCGCTCCCGCGCCGGTCGACTTTTCGAATTTCTCGTTCGATTCGCCGAGCACCACCGCCGCGACGGACGCTCCGTTCGCCGGCTTTTCGTTCGACGCGCCCGCCACGCCCGCAACACCGGCGGCGCCCGCCACTCCCGCACCGCAACAATTCGACTTCGCCACCGCCACGGTGAGCACGACGCCGGACGATCAGAAAAAAATCGAGCAGTTCCTCTCCGACGGCGACCGCGCCTTCGACGCGGGCGACTACCAATCAGCCATCGATCTCTGGTCGCGCATCTTCCTCATCGACGTCACGAACGATCAGGCTTCCGATCGCATAGAGCGCGCGAAGACGAAGCGCCGCGACATCGAGCAGAAGATCGAAGGCCCGCTCGCCGCCGCCATCGCCGCATTCGATCGCAAAGACGCCGATCGCGCGCGCGCCGGCTTCACCGAAGTGCTGCGGCTCGATCCACACAACAGCACCGCGAACGATTACCTGGAGCGGCTCGCTTCCGCTCCGGCGGTGGAAGTCGACGCACCAGACTTTGACGTACCGTATGTCGACGAGCCGAAGGTCAATCTCGATTTCTTCGAAGAAGGGCCATCGTCCGACGATTCGCTGATTCCACCCGACCCGATGGACGCTCCCGCGCCCTCGGCCAAAGCACAAAAGAAAACCGGTTCGACCAAAGCCGTCACCACCTCCGCTCCCGCGCGCAAGCTGCCGATGGGCACGATCCTCACCGTGCTCGTCGTGCTGGTGCTGGCGGTCGGCGGCTGGTTCGCCTGGACGAAGTTCTTCGCGCAGCCCGCGTTCGATCCCGCGGCCACGCAGGCGATCTTCGCGCGCGCGTCTTCGCTCGCAGGCAAAGGCAAGTACGAGCAAGCGATCTCCGTGCTGCAGGACATCAAGCCGGACGATCCGGAGCATGACCGCGCGCTGGAAATGATCGCGGACCTGCAAGCGAAGCGCGCCAAGTCCTCCGAGATGATCGACGGCCAGCCCGCCACGGTCTATTACGAAGAAAAGATCCAGGCCGCGCGCGCCTCGCTGGAGACGCACGATTACGCCGCAGCGAAACAGTCCTTCGAAGATGCGATGAAGGTGAAGCCGCTGCCGGCCGACATGAAGGCGTCGTACGACACCGCCGCGCAGCAGGTGGCGAAGCTCGACGCAGCGAAGGCGCTGTTCCAGGAGCGCAAGTACAACGAAGCGCTCGCGAATCTGCAGCAGCTCGCGATCGCCGATCCGGACAACAAGAATATCCAGCGCATGACGCTCGACGCCCACTTCAACCTCGGCGCCCAGGCGCTGCAGGACGAGCGTCTGCCGGACGCCATTCGCGAGTTCGATGAAGTGCTGAAAGTCGATCCGAGCGACGAGCTGGCCAAGCGCAGCAAAGACCTCGCGCAGCGGTACGACAATCAGCCGCGAGACCTTCTGTACAAGATTTACGTAAAATATCTGCCGTTGCGGCAAGCTGTGTCGTAGTTCCAGAAGCTGAAGAACGGACGGGAGGGTGTGATGCGCTTCGACGAGATCGAGCTGGACGCGGTGCCACTGGTGGATGAACCGGCGGCGGCAATGGCATCACACCACGCCGCCGCAGACGATGCGGCAACCGGAGACGACGCGCCGCGCGGCAAACGCCTGCTGGCGCTGCTCACCGATCTATCGCTCTTCGTGGCGATCGTGCTCGCGCTCTCGCCGCTGCTCCCCTCCCCCGCTTCGTGGCTCGCCATCACAGCGCTCGCGGGCTTCGTGCTGGTGCTCTCGTACCACTACTTCGTCGGCACGTGGCTGCTGTGGGGAAAGACGATCGGCGGCGCGATCTTCGACGTGAAGATCGCGCGTGAATCGATGGACGCGATGTCGTGGCGGAGCGCATCGCTGCGCTGGGCCGCCACGCTCGCATCACTGGCGACCGCGGGCATCGGCTTCGCCCTGGCCGCCCTCCCCTCGCGCCGTTCGCTACCCGATCGGATGTCGGCGACGCGCTGCGTCGTTGGGACGTAGCTGCAGTTTCGGCTCGGCCGGGAGCTGCGGAACCACCGGCGAATCGCCGAACAGTCCCTTCAGATCCGAACGTTTGATCGGCAGACGAGGATCGGCCGCCAGCTCCCACGGCGCGCCGTCGCCACCGCCGAAGAGCTGCGCCACCGCATGACGGCCGAGGGCGCGGTAGCTCTCGAACTGTGACTCGCTGAAGAACTGATCGCCCGTCGATTCGTGCGGGAAGTCGCGCGACTGCTGCGCGTAGTTGTACACGTCGACGGGCACGTCCGGATCCTTGAAGATGCCCGGCTTGATGTAGATCAGCGTTCCGTCTTTGCCGTTCTTGTCGACCGCGCTGTAGCGGATCTTGCCAACGGCGAGATAGCGTCCGTCGACCGGCTCGCCGTTCGCGCCGCGCGGCGCCTCGGCGATGCGGCTGATGTCGATCGGCACACCGAGGTCGGTGCGGATTTTCCGGATGGCGTTGCCGAGATCTTCGAAGTTGTACGTCGGATCGGCGCCGGCGTCGCTAAGCACGATCGTGTGGCAGCGGCGCAGCACCATCTCGTACAGGCCGAGGTTCTCGAAGTGACCGCCGTCGGAGAGATAGACCCACTTCGAACGGTCGGTGGAGTTGCCCGTGAGCTCCGCGAAGAACTGCACGATGCCGGAACGCGGATGTCCCTTCATGTACGACTTGCGGCCGTCGGGACCCGGATTGCCGAGCCACGCGCCGAGGCGGATATTGAAGAAGGTAAGCAGGAAAGCCATCGTCGGCGACGAGTGGTAGCCCATGTTCGGGCTGGCCGCGGCGCCGGAGATCGTGACCGCAGTGCCGAGCGAGATGCCGTCATCGCCGCCGTATTCTTTCGACCCGCGGTAGCCGAGGAAGAGGCTTCCGGAGTGATACGGCGAGACGGTGAACGACTCGGCCATGCGCTGCTGCCACGCCAGATTCTCGCCGCTCGTGCAATTGAGAGCGGTGTTGACGACGTGCAGCGGCGGGCGGCGGAAATTCGGATCGGGTGCGTCTTTCGCGTCGAGCGGCGGCGTCATCGGCTTGATCCAGCCGGCGGTGTTCGCGTCGAGCACGGCGCGGTTGCGGATCGCACGCGAGTAGCCGATCTGCTTGTCATCGTCAGTCGTGCACCAGTCCGGTACCGCAAACTCCGTGGCCAGCGAGCCGTTGACGATGATCTCGTTCAGGTTCTGCACGAGCGCATCGAGCGCGACGCCGTCGATCTTCAGCGTAGTCTCGAGCTTGCGACGCGTTTTCTTGTGCAGGCAGTCGTCCCATAGATGTTTGGTGAACGTCGTGTCGCGCGTTTTCATCGCGCGGACGAAACCCTCCACGTCGATGAAGCTCCACGCCCACAGCACCTCGGGCCGCAGCTCCCACATCTGCAGATTGTCGTTTTCGTCGAAGCCGGTGAAGCGATCCGCATCGCGGTTGTAGCGCGAGGCGCCGAGGTAACCGCGGATCAGGCGATTGCGATACAACGCGTGCATCGAGAATTTGTTCACGCCGATGAGACGCGAGAGACCGAGCGCCGCGAGCGCGATGAGCGCGATGGCGGCGCACTGGCCGGCGTTGGTGGTTTGCACCGTCTGCAGGTGTGCGGCGGCGCGCAACGCCTCCAGGCTCGTGACCGGGACGGCGGCGGTTTTGTGCGTCGCCTGCACGATGCCGGACGGCGTGGTGATGGGCTGCTTCACTTCGTACTGCGCGTTGTAGAGCGACTTCTCCGCGAAGGCGTCAGCGCTGATGATCTTGTCCTTCAGGTAGTTGCTGTCGATCTCCTGAATGAGCCAGGTGGTGCCGAGGGAGATTCCGGCCAGCAGCGCTACGACGAAGAGAGGCACGACCAGCACCGACGCGGCGTTGCCCGCCTTCGCGGTCATGCCGGCGTCTTCTTTCTCCTTCTGATTGGCGGGCGTTTTGTCGCTGAACCCGAGCAGCGCGGACGCGATGCCGGCCACGCCGCCGATCGACGCGACGATTGCGGGCGCGTAGTAAAACGCGATCGGGCCGAACACAGAGATCAGATTGAAGACGGCCAGGAAAACGGCGGAGAGCAGCAGCCAGCCGCCGGCGCGGCCCCACCACTCGCGATCGGAGTCTTCGTTGAAGAGGCTGGAGATGCCGACGAAGATGCTCGCCTGCACGAAGTAGACGAGCAGGATCAACGGCACGGCCAGACAGACGTAAAGCTGCGCCTGCGGCAGTGTGGCCATGCCGACGCGCAGCAGCGGCTCGACCGCGTCAGTGACCGGCACGGGACGCAGCGGCTCGGCAAATACTTTCTTCGCAATGAGGGTCAGCAACGCGATCGCGGAGCCCATGGCCACCAGCGCAGCGAACAGCTCGCACGCCTGCTTCAGGAGTTGCGCGCTGCGGCCGCTGCCAGAAAAGGAAGTGCGGCGCTCGGCCGGGAGCGTGGCCCAGAAACGGCCGTAATAGAGCAGATACGGGATGACGGTCATGCCGCCGAGGGCGAGCCACATCGCGCGCTGCGGAGCCGCTTCGCCGAGCAGCCCGGGATGCTGCTGCACGCGCGCCCAGAAGACCGCCAGCGAAACGCCCGAGAGCGTGAGCGGCAGAACGCAGAAGGCCAAAAAGCGACCGTCCGTCGTGACGGCGCGCCACTTCCGCTGCGCGCGATCGCCTTGCGCAACGGGACGTTTGTATCCGAGATACGCGAAGCCGGCGATCGCGAAACCGGCAGCGACATACGCCCAGACGCTCGGCTGGAAGACGTGACGATGATCGAGATCGCGGCTGAATTCGAGCACGGCGCTGAACATGCGCGGGAACGCGAGCACGAACGCGAGCAGCGGCACGAGCACGAGCAGGTTCAGAAGCAGATTGCGGATGTAGAGCGAAGCCATGGCCCACGTGTCGCCGGAGAAAAGGCCGAGGCGCGGGCTGAGATAGTTGCTGTACGCGCGCAGATGGCGCAGCGGTTTCGGTTCCGGATTGATCTTGTGCGCGGGCGGCGCTTTGTCGACGGATGGCAGCACCTCGCCATCCGGCGTGACGCTCTTCGGCCGCGCGACGATGGCGGTGTCGGCTTCGCGCAGATCCCTGGCCACGCCGCTCGCGCCTTCGGGATGACGGCGCATCCACGACGACAGCCAGCCGCCGATGTAACCGCCGCCGGAGACGGTGGAGAGATAGTCGAACTTCTGCAGCATCCCGGCGCTGGCCAGTCCCTGCATCACGCCGAGTGCGAAGGTGGCGCTGCGGATGCCGCCGCCGGAGACGCACAGTGCGGTGCGCGGACTCTTCTCGCCGCGTTTGTGAATCTGCTGGTAAATGCTCTCCAACCGCTGGTCGGAACGCGTGCGGACAGCGCCGGACAGTGCGTCGTCACAGATGGCGCGGCGCAGCTCGCGCACCGCCACATCGCCGCCTTCGTCGCGCAGCGATTTCGCGTATTCGTCGTAGTGGTCGATGAAGTGCCGTCCGCGCGGCGTCAACGCGCGCGAGCGCTCCAGCATCTCCAGGTTCTTTTCCGCCGCGGCGTCGTCCGTGACGATCGCGGAGAGAAACTGCGCGACCGCTTCCGGCTCCGACTTCACGTCGGCTTCCGGTCCGCATTCATGCAGCACCGCCCGCGCCCACACCGCATCGAGGATGTCCTCGGCCGCGTAATCGACGCGCCCTCGCGGGAGCGGCCCGTACATCGACACGTACTCTTCTTCCAGAACCTGATGCAGCTCGAGCGGTAAAGACGACATTCGACACCTCCGGTGGTTGGACAACGGGTGCGACAACGGGTGCGACTGCTTTGGACGGATTGCCGTAAGTTTACTTCGAGTCGCGGCGCGGAGCGAGCGCGGCGGCGGCATTTCGCGCGCTTTCTTTGCCGGCGGCCACCCACTCGAACCGCGTGATCAGCGATCCGGCCAGCGCGGAAACCGCGGCCATGCGGCGCATCGTTTTGGAGCGTCCGCCGAGGAGACGCAGCGCGAGCGGCACCGGTCCGGCCAGGATGCCGCCGAGGCGCGTGGTGCGTTTTGTCGCGTCGTCTGCGGCGTGGTCACGACGTTCCATAGCGATGCTGGTCGCGGTCTCTACGACCGCGGCGCCGAGGGCGAGCGAGCGGATGGCGCGCGTGTCGTGGCCGCGCAGTTGGAGCAGCGATGCGGCGGAGCCGAGCGCGGATGCGCCGAAGTGAATCGGCAGCGTCGCCACGTGCTCGGCCCACACCGGAATGGCGGTGGCGCCGAGGAGCACGCCGGTGTACGTGGCCATGCCCAGGCCCGTTGCGGCGGATGCAAACGCGGCGAGATCTTTCAGCGTTTTCGTCGGCACGAACAGCGCGGCCGTCGACGCGCCGCCGAATGCGGCGACGATCCACGCGCCGACGGACATCGGCGACTGCGGCTTGAAGATGCGCAGCATGTAGAGGAAACGCTCGGGACGTCCGAGGTCGGCGATGAGGAGCGGCGTGGAGAGATTGGCGCCGATGGCGGCGATCCAGCGCGCGTCGCGTACGAGCTTCTCGTTCGCGCCCGTCATGCGCGCGGCGGCGCCGATCACTGCGGCAGCGCCGGCCGCACCGCCGATGAAAAAGTACGTCGGGATTTCCCACGTCCACACCGGTGCCTTGAGCAGCGGGAGGTCGTAATACGAGTCTTTCGGCGCGCTCGCGGGAAGAGCGGCTGCGGTGCGGCGGATTTCGTCGAGCCGCGCTTCGGTCGCTTTCACTTCCGCGCCTCGAACGCAAACGCGAGGAGCGACGCGACTGCGATCGCACCTGCGGCGACGGCCGCCGACGACCAGCCGGCCTTCAGCAATGTGGTCGGCACCTGCGGCGTCTTCGGCAGGTTGTAGCGCTCCGTCTCGCCTCGCACGAGGAAGAACGCGTGCGTACCGCCGACGGAGGTCTCTTTCGGATTCCAAATCGTGGCGTCGCGCATCCCCATCGCATGCAGTTTCTCGATGCGCTCGTCGGCTTTGCGCTGCAGCTCATCGAGATCGCCGAAGAGAATCGATTCGGTCGGACACGCTTTCGCGCACGCGGGGACGAGTCCCGCTTTCTGGCGGTCGTAGCAGAACGTGCATTTGAACGCGCGCCCGTCGTCAGGCCGACGATCGACGACGCCGAACGGACAAGTCACGACGCAATAGCCGCAGCCGTTGCAGATGTCGGGCTGGATGTAGACGCTGCCGAACTCCGTCCGCACGATCGCGCCGGTGGGACACGCTTCGAGACAGCCGGCCACTTCGCAGTGCCGGCAAACGTCCGACGAGAACTGCCACGTCGCCCCTTCCACCGCATTGCCGCCGCGCCCGATCTCCGTGCCGAACTCGACGAACTTGACGTGGCGCCAGGTGGAGTGGCCGAGGCCGAGCGTGTTGTCGTAGGAGAGGCCGGAGAAGACGAAGCCGTCGTCCGGAACTCCGTTCCACTCCTTGCACGCCACCTCACAGGCTTTGCAGCCTATGCAAAGCGTGGAATCGGTGAAGAAGCCGGTGGTCGGCATGCGCGCGAGAGTAGCACGCGGAAAGTTGTCGCGGTGGGAAGGGAAACATGCGACTGCTGGCACTCCTAATAGATAGAGCGCATCAGCGCTCCAGCTGTCGGAGGTGCGAGTCGTGATCGATCGTGCGGTTCGTGTCGTTGACCTGTCCCACGGCGACGTTGTCGAGGATTTCCACGCAGCCGCTGAAGCCGGCGTCTGGGGAATCATTCACAAAGCGACGACCGGCGCGACCGGCAAAGATGAAACGTACGCCGCGCGCCGGACGCTTGCGCGGGACGCGGGCCTGCTGTGGGGCGCGTATCACTGGGGCACGCATGCGAACGTCGCGAAGCAAGTGGAGAACTTCCTGCGGCGGAGTGAACCGGACGACGAGACGCTCGTCGCTCTCGACTTTGAGGACACGGCGGGCAACCAGATGACTCTCACGCAAGCCCGCGAGTTCCTCGAACAGCTCGCCGCACGCCTCGGCCGGAAACCGGTTCTGTACAGCGGGCACACGATCAAAGACGCGCTGCGCAAAAAACGGGATGCGTTCTTCGGCAGTCACCGCCTGTGGCTGGCGCACTACAACGAAGAACCCGTCATTCAGCCGAGTTGGACTGACTTCTGGCTGTGGCAGTACACCGACAGCCGCAACGGCCTCACGCCGAACGCGGTCCCGGGCATTCCTGGCGACGCAAAGGGGAACCTCGACTGCAACCACTACGAAAGATCACGAGCAGAGCTCGCCGCTACGTGGGCATCATGACTACGCCTGCGCGCGCACCAGATTGCACGTCAATCCCTTCGATTCGAAGATCTTCACGTTCGGCTCCTCGGAAATCGCCAGCAGGTCGTTGACCACATCGCCTTTCACCAGGCCGCGCGGTCCCCAGTGATACGGCAGGCCGACCTGATGCACGCGCTTTCCGTCAATGTCGAGCGAGGGCATGCGCGTGGTGACGAGCGCTCGCGCGCGGATCGATGCGCGCGCCGTCGAGATCGTGACCATCTCGCCGTTCTGCACGCCCACTTCGTCCGCCAGCTCGGGACTCATTTCCGCGAAGAGCTCCGGCTGCAGTTCCGCGAGATGCGCGAGCGTGCGCGACATGCCGCCGGCGGTGTGATGCTCGGTCAAGCGATACGTGGTGAGCACGTACGGGAAACGCGCGTCGGGCGAAGCGGCGTAGACGTTGTCGGGACGCTCCATCCGATCGGCGGCAGGGTTGCTCTGCTGCGCGTACAGCGGATTGCGCACGTTCGATTCGAGCGGCTCGTAGTGCGCGGGCAACGGCCCATCCTTCAAACCCGACGGCACCCACAGCCAGCCCATGCCGTCCGGATGCATGATGAACGGCGCGTCGCCGGCGAGTG
This sequence comes from Thermoanaerobaculia bacterium, assembly GCA_035688915.1. GTDB lineage: Bacteria > Acidobacteriota > Thermoanaerobaculia > Gp7-AA8 > Gp7-AA8 > DASSMK01. Next base: position 25,017 of record DASSMK010000245.1, on the reverse strand, counting down.
CTTCGTCGCCGCCACTCCCCTGCTTCGGTTTGTAGTCCGGCGCTTTGCCGCGCGTAAAGTCGGCGACGTCGTGGCCCACCCACTCGCGCTTCTCTTCATCCCACCACACCAGCGCCTTCCGCTCGCTCCACGGCTTGCCGTCCGGACGCGCCGACGCGCGGTTGTACAGAATGCGGCGATCGAGCGGCCACGCGTATCCCCAACCATGCGCGTAGCGGCCCTTCGCTTCGCGAGCGTTCGCGCGATTGAAGCCGTCGAACACGCCCGAGTAAATCCAGCAGCCACACGAGGTGCTGCCATCGTTTTTCAGCTCGCCGAAATGCTTGATGGATGGTGGGCCATGGATCTCGCGCAGCACCTCTTCCGCATCTTCATCTGCGTAGTCCCACGTCAGCGCGCGCAGACCCGCGTCGCGCGCCGCGCTGGTCGCCTTCGCTTTCAGCTTCCGTCCCAGCGCCACCATGAACTGCAGTTCGCTGCGCGCGTCGCCCGGCGGATCGACCGCTTTCTCCCGCCACTGCAGCAGGCGCTGCGTGTTCGTGAACGTTCCTTCCTTCTCCACATGCGATGCCGCCGGGAAGAAGAACACCTCCGTCGCGATGTCTTCGGCGCGCAGCTCACCGTTCGCGACCTCCGGTGAATCGAGCCAGAACGTCGCCGTCTCCACTTCCACCATGTCGCGCACGACGAGCCACTGCAACTGCGCCAGCGCCTTGCGCTCGAGCTTCGCGTTCGGCGAACCGACCGCCGGGTTCTGCCCCATCACGATCAACCCCTCGAGCTTCCCATCGGCCATGTCCAGCCAGTAGCCAAAATAGGAGTGATCGCCGGTGAGGCGCGGCAGCCAGTCGTAGCCAAAGTCGTTCTCGCGCGTGGCCGCGTCGCCGTAATACGCCTTGAGCAGCGAGACGAGGTACTTGTCGGTGTTGAACCACCACCCCTTCTCCGCCTTGTGCTTTTTCAGATACGTGGCGAGATCGCGCTCCTTCTCCGTCGGCATCGGCAAGTAACCGGGCAGGATGTCGTAGAGCGTCGGGATGTCCGTCGATCCTTGAATCGACGCGTGGCCGCGCAGAGCCATGATGCCGCCGCCGGGACGTCCGATGTTGCCGAGGAGCAGTTGCAGGATCGACGCGGCGCGAATCATTTGCACGCCGCTCGAATGCTGCGTCCAGCCGACGGCGTAGCAGATCGCGCCGGTTTTCTCCGGACCGGACGCGCTTGTGTAGATGTCCGCGATCTCGAGGAACCGCTCGCGCGGAATGCCGCACGCCTGCTCGACCAGCTCGGGCGTGTAGCGCGCGAAGTGGCGTCGCATCACTTGATAGACGCACCGCGGATCCTGCAGCGTTTCATCGCGCGGCGGATCGGACGGCGTCTGAGGCGTGCCTTGTCCTTCGCCGCGATGGCCTGTGTCGCGCGAGCCGCCGGGCGAGCCCGGATACAACCAAGTCTCCGCCTCCGAAAAAATCCCGCCCAGCTCCTCGGTGTCCCGAAAGTCGTCGCGCACGATCACGGCGGCGTTCGTGTAGCGCACGACGTACTCGCGAAAATCGCGCTGTTCTTCGAGCACGTAACGAATGAGCGCGCCGAGAAAAATCAGATCACTGCCGGCGCGGAGCGGCAGCCAGTAATCCGACATGGCCGACGTGCGCGTGAAGCGCGGATCGACATGAATGATCTTCGCGCCGTTCTTCTCGCGCGCTTCGATCACCCACTGGAAGCCGACCGGATGGTTCTCCGCCATCGACGAGCCCATGATCAGAATGGCGTCGGAATTGGCGAGGTCCTGCTGCGCGGTCGTCGCGCCGCCGCGGCCGAGAGAGGTGCCCAGACCGGGCACCGTGGAGCTGTGTCATATGCGCGCCTGATTGCTCAGGCAGACCATCCCCAATCCGGCGGTGAAGAGCTTCTTGATCAGATAGTTTTCTTCGATGTCGAGCGTGGCGCCGCCGAGGTGCGCGAGGCCGGTGGTGTGGCGATGCTCGTCGTCGAAAGTGCGCTCGCGCGTCGACCAGATGCGGTCCGCGACCATCTCCACCGCGCTCTCGAGATCGAGCTCGACCCACTGCTTCGCGTGCGGCGCGCGGTACTTCACGGTCGTGGCGCGGTTCGGATGAGTGACCAGTTCGTGGCTCGCGGCGCCTTTCGGACAGAGATGGCCGCGCGAGATGGGCGACTGCGGATCGCCTTCGATGCTGATGACGCGGCCTTCGCGATGGTAAACGAGTTGACCACATCCGACGGCGCAGTACGGGCAGACGGATCGCGCGACTTGTGCGCCGTCATTCTTCGGCACGAGCTGCCGCGTGCGCTCGGACATCGACTCCGCTCCGGTGCCGTCCTTCCGATCGCGCAACTGGCGAATGAGCGGCCACTTCAGGAGAAGCTCGGCGAGCATGCACGAAGTGTATGCGAGGTCGTTGCCGGTAGCGGCGCTTGCGACTGGTGGCGGGCGACTCGCCCGTCCACGCACACCGGCGGGCGAGGGCGCCCGCCGCTCCAACGTTCGTGGTGCGTTTCCACAGTGCGCGCGAATTGTTGTGCGCATGCGTAGAATCCGCACCTCATGCAGCCCACCTCGCGCGTTCCCATCACCCGCGTCAGCGGCGAAGCCGCGTCGCGCGACGAGGACGTGCTGGCGGTGGAAGAGCCGCTGGAGATTCGCATCGGCGAGAAGCCGGTCTCCGTCACGCTGCGCACGCCCGGTGAAGACTTTGAGCTCGCCGCAGGATTTCTCTTTAGCGAGTCGATTCTGCACGCGGCGGATGAAATCGAATCAATTCGCCATTGGGGCTCGCCGAATGTGGTGCGCGTGCAATTGCGCGACGGCGTGAAGCTCGATCTGCAGCGATTGCAGCGTCACTTTTACTCGACATCATCGTGCGGCGTTTGCGGCAAGACGTCGATCGACGCGCTGCGCGTGCAAACTGCGCCCGTGCAATCTGATCTGCGCATGCACGCCGCAAAGATCATCGCCATGCCCGAACTGCTGCGCGCGCAGCAAACGTCGTTCGACGCTACCGGCGCGATTCACGGCGCGGCAATCTTCGATGCGGACGGCAACATCCTCCGCGCGCGGGAAGATGTCGGACGCCACAACGCGGTCGACAAGGTGATCGGCTCGTTCTTTCTCGAATCGGCGACGCCGCTCGCGCAGCACGCGCTGGTGGTGAGCGGCCGCCTGAGCTTCGAGATCGTGCAGAAGACGATTGTGGCGGGCATCCCGATCCTCGCCGCCGTTGGCGCGCCATCCACGCTCGCCGTCGAGCTGGCGCACGAATTCGGCGTGACGCTCATCGGCTTCGTGCGCGGTGAGCGCTTCAACGTCTACACGAGCGCAGAGCGCATCGTCAGCGGCTGAAGCGCGTCACCCGCTCCACTTTCGCCACGCGCGTCACGAACTGGTCGTACCACCTACCGCGCCCGTGTGTCTGCGCGACGCGGTGCTCCACGTTCTTCCGCCAGTTCGCGATCGCTTCTTCGCTTTCCCAGTACGAGACGGTGATGCCGAGGCCGTCGGCGCCGCGGGCGGATTCGACGCCGAGGAAGCCGGGCTGCTGCGCGGCGAGCTCGTTCATCTTCACCGACATGTCGCCGTAGCCGTCGTCGCCCTCGGTGCGCGTCGACGTGAAGATCACGGCGTAGTACGGCGGTTCGGGCGTGGAGACGGAAGGCATGCGACTCATTCTGCCAGATGGAGCTTCCAATATTGCAGCTGGCGCGAAGCACTTTCTTCCGCCCATACTGACTTCCGGTCGCAATCCAAATCAACGGCAGGAGAAGTCCCATGACTCGTCACGGACTGGGGAGAGTTCTCGCCTTGGCCACGGTCAGCCTCATCGTGTCCGGCACCGTGCATCTCGAGCCGAACGCGGAGATGCAGGCGCAGACATCGACGCTCATTGCCGGCACGCCAGCGGGTTCGTTCGACGTCGTGGCCGGTGCGGCGACGTATAGAGTACCGATCGAGGCACCTCCCGGCATCAACGGCGTCGCACCCTCGTTGTCGCTGACTTACAACAGCGAGCGGGGGAATGGCCTGCTGGGCGTCGGCTGGTCATTGAATGGCATTGACGCGATCGGCCGCTGTGGCGCGACGGTCCGCGCTCACGCCACTGCCGGTACCGTTTCGTACGACAGCGGCGACCGGTTCTGCATCTCCGGCATGAGTCTCATTGCCACGTCCGGCACATACGGCGCCGACGGAGCGGAATATAGGACGGAGAGCGATACCTGGACGAAATTCGTGTCACATGGCCTCTGTGGCGACGGACCCTGTTACTTCACCGCTACAAACAAAGACGGGGCGCAGCTCGAGTTCGGCGGATCGGCCGGTGCAACGGGCGGACGGATCCCGGCCGAAGGACGCGCGGACGGCGCGATCCGCGTCTGGAGCGTCGACGAATGGAAGGACATCCGCGGCGTCAACGTAGTCACGAAGTACACGCACGATGGAGCCGCCGGCTATTACGTATCGTCGATCGAATACGCAGGAGCGAAACGCATCGGCTTCGAATACGAAGACCGCACCGATGCGATTTCGCGCTACTCCGGCGGCTCGCCGGAGCACGTCACGCAGCGGCTGTCGCGAGTGGTTACCTATGACGACGACGGCAACGATCTCCGCTCCTGGAACCTGACGTACGAGTACTCCGCGGCCACGGCACGCAGCCGCGTCACTGCCATTCAGGAATGCGGGGCGACGAAGTGCTACAAGCCGACGCAGTTCACGAACGTCAACTCCGCGCAGGGCTTCACTGCCAAGTCGGACGCGCAGCAGCCGGTCTACTGGCTCGGTGACGTATCCGCATTCGACATGACCGGCGATGGACGCGACGACATCGTCAACGCCACGTATCAGTCCACATACGATCACACCGGTTACTGGGCGACGAATGTTTACGTGAGCGTGCACGCTTCGACGGGGCGTACCGCGTTGAAAACGTCTGCGCCACAAACGCTCGACCTCGGCCCTGCCATCGGGGGGCGCGAGCCGGCCATCGCCATTGTGCCGAACGATGTGGACGGCGATGGCCGCGGTGATCTCGTCGTCATGAGGCGGCTGCCGACCAACGACCCGAAAAAGACCAGGATGCAGTTCTACAGCTATCGTTCCGACGGCACGATGTTCGGCGCCGCCGGGTCGAGCGACTTGATCGAGGACGCCGGGATCAGCGATTTTTCCTTCTTCAAGCTCGTGTCCGGCGACGTCAACGCCGACGGCTTGTCCGATGTCATGGTCGTGACGATCAGTTCGATCACTCCGTACTTATCTGCCGGCGACGGCACATTCACGAAGGGCGCTCAATACTCCTACGCCAACGACACCGATTCCTCGGTTTATCTGCCTATGGACGTCAACGGCGACGGGCGTATGGACGTCGTGGCCGCTTCGCCGAGCGGCTTCGTCACATTCCGCGCACAGAACGACAGCTTTATCTACGATTCGACGTACAAGCATTCCACCTTCGGTTTCCTGGAGAGCACGAAATTTTTCAGCGCCGACGTCAATGGCGACGGTCTGAGCGATCTGATCGCTGCCACGGTCTCTCTGCTCGATACGAAAATTGAAACCTTCATTTCGACCGGTGCAGCCGGCACGAATGAGACGCGATTCGTCGCGGGGCCTACGTTCGTGCTTCAAGGCCCGGTGACGACGGTCGTGGCCGCGAACTTCAATGATGACAAGCTCGCGGACCTGGCCATGATCCAACCTGTAAACGGCAAGACGGCGGTCACGCCTCTGTACAACAGGAACGGACATTCGTGGGAGCTCGCGTCGGAAGCTCAAACGACACTGGACGGCTCAATGGGGCGCTGGCCGTTCGGCGTTCTGTCGGCCGATCTGGACGGCGACGCTAATGACGACCTTCTCGTTGCAACGAACGCAAACTTCGCGTCTTTCGACCTCTCACGGCTATATCCGAACGCATCGCAAGCGGACCTGGTGTCGACAATCACCAATGCGGCGGGTGGCAAAACGAAGATCGAGTACGCACCGTTGACGGATTCGAGCGTCTACACGAAGGGAACGGCGACGGAACCGGGCGTGCGCGACGTGGTCGTCCCTCTGCCGGTCGTTTCCTCCTACTCCGTCGACGACGGCCAAAAGGGCACTTACAAATACACGGAGACGTATACGGGAGCACGCGTAGGCGCGCACGGCGAAGGCTGGCTCGGCTTCTCCGGCATCACCACGACCGACCAGGACAAGCGCAGCACCACCATTCAGTACAGCCAGAAGTGGCCCGTCGTGGGCCAGGCCACAACCGTGACGAATTACAACAAGGCGAAGATTGCGCTCACATCAACGACCATCACCTACGCCGACAATGCCGCCGACGACATGCAGTCGCGTGGCATCCATCAGATCGTGCCCGTCATGGAGACGGCTACGACGTACGCGGGCCAGAAGAACGGTGCCGCCGAATTTTCGCTGAGGCGGGTCTACCACTATGGCAAGCGCGGAAACGTCGTCCGCATCGACGAGCTCGGCGATCCGACCGACCTGACCGACGACCACTACCTCTGCATGCGGTACGACAACGACGACGCAGAGTGGCGTCTGGGATACCTGCGGGCACAGAAGGACACGCTCTCTTACATCAACTGTGTGAATTTTCTCGGCGACGCGCCCGGCTTCGCCACCGGCGATCTCCAGCTGCGTCACCTCACATACGACGGCGCGATGAATACGGCCTCAGAAGCGTTCTGGGACGACCACCGCGGCGACTGGCTCCGCAACGAATACACGTACGACCAGTATGGCAATCTCACCGCGGTCACGACGGCCGACGGTGCACAGACGACGTACGAGTGGGACGACAGTCATCGCTTCATGACGAGGTCGACGTCTCCGGATACGCCCAACGGAAAACATCTCGTCGAGAGCTATGAATACGACACCCGCTTCGGCACGATTACCAAACATACCGACTGGAACGGCAACGTAACCGAGTACTCCTTCGACGAGATGGGACGGCCGGTCTCCGTGACCGGGCCGGACCCGCAAGGCGTTGGCAAGGTTCTGCTGACGACGCACTGGGAAAGCACCGCCGGCGGCACCGTCATGGTCCAGCGTACGCGTCCCGACTGGACTTCTTCTGATTTCGCGAGCATTCCCCAGGGCCAGCCTGCCACCGATTCGTGGCATTGGCGACGAACGTATTACGACGCGCTCGACCGTCCCTATAAAACCGACCGTAAGGGCGACAGCGACGGCGCGGTCGTCATCGAACAGGAGCTTCAGTTCGATGGCGCGGGGAGAGTTTCGAGCACCGGCGCGCCGTCATTGAGCGGAAAGACCACCGCGTGGACCACCATCGACTACGACGATTACGACCGCCCCGTCAAGATCACGCGTCCGGACAAAGTCGCTGAGACATTCGTCTACACGCGCGGCGCGCGCACCGTCACGCACACACGCGCCGCCGGAACTGACGACGCGGTGACCGACATTCAAAAATACGATCCGCGCGGCCGCCTCATCCAGCGAACGCTCCCGAACGAGTCGACGCTCACCTATACCTATGATCCTCTGGGCCAGCCGCTGAGCATCGCCGCCGGTTCCGACCAGCGGCTGACCACGTTGGATTGGGACTCGATCGGACGGATTCACGCGCACACCACGCCAGACGCGGGCACGCGCACGTATACGTACGACATCGACGGCCGCGTCGAGTCGATCACCGACGGCGCAGAGAACCGCATCGATTACACGTGGGACCTGCTTGGACGTCCTCAAACGATCATCGAGAGCGGCGACAGCATCGCCGCAGCAACGACCACGTTCGCATTCGACGGCAATACGTCCAATGGACTAGGGCATCTCACCAGCGTCCAACGGACGGCCGATGACATCACGGTCTCGCATCAGTTCGGCTATGACGCGTACGGACACGTCACGTCCGGTCTTGCGGTCATCGCCAACTGGTCGTTCCTCTATGGCTATGATTTCTCGCCCGAAGGGCGCGTCACATCCGAGCACTTCCCCGACCGCTCGCGCCTCGACTTTGGTTACACCGCCGGCGGCAATCCATCCACGCACACGCTCGTCGACGTCAACGGCACGCAGAAAACCTACGCAACGCTGAGCGGCTACACGGCCTACGCAATGCCTGCGCTCGAGACGTTCGACAATACCGTCTCCGTCAGCCACGACTACTACGACGAGGCGAAGCTGAGCGGCGGCGCGATCTCCACGATCACAGTGCACCGGCAGCGCGACGGCATCGACCTCACCAAACGCCAATACCAGTGGAACCGTCTATACAATCTCATCACCGAGAGCGCGCCGAGCGTCGCCATCGGCTCCTATGTCTACGACACGCCGCCCATGTCATATCTGAAGAGCGCGACGGTCGGCCCCACCACGAACAGCTTCACCTATGACCGCGCCGGCAACCGCCTCAGCATTTCCGCCGGCGCGGGGCCACGACCGTACGCCTATGACCAGTCCAACGATCGAATGCTGAACGGTCCCGGTCTGCAGATGACCTGGAACGGCAACGGCACGCTGCATACGCTGCTCCGCGACGGCGATCTCTATGCGTACCGTTACCACTTCGACGGAAGGCTGTCTTCAGTCCAGCAAGGACAAACCCCGAAGCGTGCCCTTTATGCGGAGGATTTCGCGGGAGACATCGTCTACCGGCAGTTGACCGGCCGCGGCGGCGATCAGGACACGTCGACATTCCTGGTGATGCCCGATTACGAGATCGTCCTTTACCCGGAGACGGGCCGGGTGATCAGCACGAAGACGATCCAGGGGCCCTATGGACCGATGGTGGCGATTACCGAGAATGCCAATCTGCCAGCGATTCCCGGTGGTGGGAAGGCAGCCATCGATCACGAGATGCGCGGGCGGATGTACGACCACAGCCCCGACCCCTGGCTCCGCGTGCGGTCGCTGTTCGACCGCTGGTTCGCCCGGACACTGCGTCTGGCGCCGCTTGGCACCGCGGCCGTATCTCTCCTCGCGGCGGTATTGTTCCTCCTCATCTCCGGCAGGCCGGCCTCACCTCTGCCGCGGCGGCGCCGGCTTTTCGCCAGCGTGGCGCGCCTGCTCGTGCTCACGGTCCTGCTGCAGGGCGTCAACCCGGCATGGGCGTCTTTGAGCCCCGGCCCCAACGGCGCGGGGAACCCGATCATCGGTGTGCGGTATTTCGCGCAGGATCAGGCCGGGAACACCATCGCTGTCACCGCAACCGACGGCGTTCACCGCGCCTCGCTCCGGTATCTGCCGTTCGGTCTTCTGGAACCGACCGTCACCGCCGGCGTGGATGATTCGCGTCCGAAGTTCGGCGGGAAGCGGTTTGATGAGGCGTCGGGCTTCTACGACTTCGGCGCGCGCTATCTCGATCCTCGCACCGGCCGCTTCACGACGCCTGATCCGGCAGGCCAGTACATGAATCCGTATCTCTATGGCGGCAACAACCCGGCCAGCATCATCGATCCGGACGGCCGCTTCGCCTTTCTGATCCCGGCGTTGATCGTGGCAGGTGCAGCTCTCGGCGCCTACATGGGAGGCGCGACGGTGAATCACCGGTGGAACCCGGCCCATTGGGACTGGACATCCGGCAGTACCTACGCCGGAATCTTCGGCGGAGCCGCCCTCGGCGCGGTCGGTTTCGGGATCGAAGCGGGTGTCGCCAGCGCCACTGTGCTCGGCACCGCGGCGGCGGCAGCAGGCATTACGAGCGCGGAGCTCGGAATGGCGGGCGCAGTCTTCGTCGGCGCCGGCGAAGGGGCGGCGTACACGGCCATGGGCGGAGGCGACAGCGAGGAGGTGCTCGAAGGCGCGCTGATGGGCGGCCTCCTGGGCGGCCTCGGCGCCGGACTGACGCCGATGCTCGGACACGGTGCGAGCGCGCTGTCGCGCGCGGTGCGCGGCAAATCCGCCGACGCGGCCGAGACGGTCGGCGCCGAAGCAGCAGAAGCGGCAGATGTCGCCGAGTCGTCCGTTCCCTGCTCGAGCTTCCTCGCGGGCCAGACGGTTCTCATGGCCGACGGCTCGCTGCAACCGATCGAGCAAGTCCGCCGCGGACAGTCGGTCTCCGGCTATGCGCTCGGCGGCGAAGGTCACGGACGATTCAGCGTCTACGAAACCCATCAGGGCGAGACGAATCACGTCACTCGAATCATCACGGCAGACGGCACCGAGATCCTCGCCACGCCGTCGCATCGGTTCCGCGGCTACGGGATGGGCTGGATCGCCGCCTCCGAGCTGACTTCCACCATCTCGCTCGTCGATGACCGCGGCCAGCCGGTGCCCATCCGCTCCGTCGAAACGACGGCTACGAGCACGCCTGCCCCGGTTTACAACGTCAGCGTCGAAAAAGCTGAGGACTACTACGTTTCGCCGGCCCGCGTTCTCGTCCACAACGTCAAAGCATCGTGTCGCCGGCTGTCCGTCGGTGCCACTCCGGGAAAATGGAGCGCGACCGGTCAGGCAGTTCTGAGGAACATGAAAAGCGCAAACCTGGCCGAAAAGCGCGCCGGTGCCTGGTGGGTGAGAGTGCCGGTCAAGAACGGCGGTCCGCGTGTGTGGATGAAGTTGGACAGGAATATCCACATGGGACACAATCCCGTGGATGCCGTCACTGCATGGAACGAGGAGTTCTGGGAGTACGGAGCGCGATCGCCGGAAGTGAGGGCATGGATGCGCGACCCTGCCAATTACATCTTCGAGTACGGGCCGCTTAATAGTTCCAATGGCGCGAGCCTCAAGGCGAAATACCGAAGACCCAGCGGCTGGTCCGGGCATTGGCCGGGACCTGACAATTGATGATCAAAAAGAGATCGCCAAGAGCACTGGACGACGCGCTCTACGAACGCCTCGTCGCTACGACCAACGCAGGTGAGGCGCTCGTCGACACGGGCCAGTACGAACCGGCACTCGAACGTTTTCGATCGGCGCTGGCCATGCTGCCAGCGCCGATCGAGGACTGGGAGGCGTCGACATGGGTGCTCGCCGCCATCGGTGATGTCCTCTACATTCTCGGCCGCCACGAGGAAGCGCGGCAGACGCTGCAGCATGCAATGTTCTGCCCGGACGCACTCGGCAACGCGTTCATGCATCTCCGGCTCGGAGAGGTCGAGTACGAACTAAAGAACGTCGAGCGTGCCAAAGACGAGCTGGCCCGAGCCTACATGGCGGGAGGCCCCGACATCTTCGCGGACGAAGATCCGAAGTACATCCAGTTCCTCCGCCGCTACATGAACGGCATCTGAAACGGCTGCACCGATCTGGCAGAAGGACGCGTGCAACGCTAGAAAATGCGCGGGTACTTGCGCGGATTCGCTTCGCGCACCAGCTCGTACACGCTCGCGAAGATCGTCTCGCGATTCGGCTTCGACCAGTAGTCGCCATCCGAACCGTATGCGGGACGATGTTCCTTGGCGGCGATGGTGAGCGGCTCGGAGTCGAGCCATTCGTAGCCGCGATCGCGCTGGATGACCTGTTCGAGCATGAACGCGGTCGCGCCGCCCGGCACATCTTCATCGATGAACGCCACGCGATTGGTCTTCTTCAGCGATTCGACGATGACGCCCTTCGTATCGAAAGGCAGCAGCGTCTGCACGTCGATCACCTCAGCCTCGATCCCGCTCTGCGCGAGCAGCTCCGCCGCTTCGATGACGATGCGCAGCGTCGCGCCGTACGACACGAGCGTCACGTCGCTGCCTTCGCGCAGCACTTCGGGGACGCCGAGAGGGAGCGTGAAGTCGGAGATATTGGCGGGGAGTTTTTCTTTGGAGCGGTACGCGTTCAGCACTTCCACCACGATGGCCGGATCGTCGGAGCGCAGCAGCGTGTTGTACATGCCCGCCGCCTGCGTCATGTTGCGCGGGACGCAAAGGTACATGCCGCGCACGAGATTGATGATGCCGCCCATCGGCGAGCCGGAGTGCCAGATGCCTTCCAGGCGATGGCCGCGCGTGCGGATGATCACAGGGCACTTCTGCCCGCCCGCGGAGCGCCAGCGCACGGTCGCCAGATCGTCGGAAAGGATCTGCAGCGCGTACAGCAGGTAGTCGAGGTACTGGATCTCGGCGATGGGACGGAGGCCGCGCAGCGCGGCGCCGATGGCCTGGCCAGCGATGGTGCATTCGCGAATGCCCGTGTCGAGCACGCGGTACGCGCCGTACTTTTCCTGCAGGCCCATGCAGCCCTGATTCACGTCGCCGAGTTTGCCGACGTCTTCGCCGAAGATGATGATGCGCGGGTCGCGGCGCAGCGCGTGATCGAAGCAGTGGTTGATGATCTCGAACCCGTTGAGCACCTGCGCGTCGTCGGCGTACTGCGGCTTCACTTCTTCGACGCGCAGCGCGGCTTCGGCGGTTTCGCTGTAGAGATGCGCGCCGTAACGCGTGTCGCCTTCCTGCTGCCGCGCTTTCGCCCACTCCACCGCGCGGTCATTGCGCGTGACGATGGCGGCGCTGGCGACGGCGCGTACAGCGTCGCGGCGATACGGTGACTGCACGCGCTGCAATTCATTGCGGAATGGCTGCGCCGCTTCCCCGATCGATTCCAGCAGCGCCAGAGCTTCCTTCACTTCGGCATCGATCGGCTCGCGATACGCCTCCCACGCGCGCCGCTGCGCATCGCGCACGGTCTTGCGATCTTCTTCTTCGAGCGCGTCGAGCTCCTGCGCCGTGGCGATGCCCTGCGCGATCATCCACTCGCGCATCTTGCGGATGCAGTCGTACTCGACTTCCCACTCCAGCCGTTCTTTCGACTTGTAGCGCTCGTGGCTTCCCGACGTCGAGTGCCCCTGCGGCTGCGTGACTTCGGTGACGTGAATGATCGCGGGCACGTGCTCCATGCGCACGATCGTGGCCGCGGCGATGTACGTTTCGCACAGCGCCGCGTAATCCCACGCTTTGACGGTGTAGATGTCGTAGCCGGCTTTCGATTTCGCTTCGCGCTGGAAGCCTTTCAGCAGCTCGCTGAGATTGCTCTTCGTGATCTGAAATTCGTTCGGGACGGAGATGCCGTAGCCGTCGTCCCAGATGGAGACGACCATGGGGATGCCGAGGACGCCGCCGGCGTTGATCGACTCCCAGAACATCCCTTCGGCGGTGGATGCGTTGCCGATCGCGCCCCACGCGATCTCGTCGCCGTTGCGCGAGAACTGCGTCGCATCTTTGAGCTCGCCGAGCTCGCGATAGAGCTTCGAAGCCCAGCCCAGGCCGACGAGACGCGGCATCTGTCCGCCTGTGGGCGACATGTCGGCGGAGGTGTTGTACGAGTCGGTCTGGCTGCGCCAGGTGCCGTCGGGATTGAGGAGGCGCGACGCAAAGTGCGCGTTCATCGAACGGCCGGCCGACCAAGGGTCGTGCTCCACGTTGGCGTCGGCGTAGAGCTGCGCGAAGAACTCGTCGAGCGTGCCGATGCCGCAGGCCAGGATGAACGTTTGGTCGCGGTAGTAGCCGCTGCGCCAGTCGCCTTTGCGGAACGCACGCGCCCACGCGAGCTGCGCCACTTCCTTGCCGTCGCCGAAGATGCCGAACTTGGCCTTGCCGGTCAGGACTTCTTTGCGTCCGATGAGACTGGCCTGCCGGCTCCGTACGGCAATGCGATAGTCGTCGATGATGCTTTCACGCGTGAATTGCGTGCGCGTGTCCTGCGTCTGCTCTGGTGTCGGCACTCGTAGTCTCCGCGGCGAATCCTAGCATTGCCGGTTGCCCCCGCCCACCCGGGGGGCCAGGCTCAAAGGCTCACAGGCTCAAAGGCTCAGAGCAGCACGCGCAGCGCGAGGTTGAGAGCACCACGCGCTTGTCATGTGTTGAATCGCCCGAAGGATCGCTCTCGCAACGCGCGCGCTACTCTGAGCGTTTCAGCCTCTGAGCCTTTGAGCCTAACCCGCTGCTGCAACTCCGCACGCTTCGCGCTCGGAGCGCCCCGCTACTCTGAGCCTGTGAGCCTGTGAGCCTATGAGCCTGGCCGGCCGGGGGACCGGTCCAGCTCCTCCACCGCCCGTCTCAGCATCGACTGGACCTGCTCCGCTGACGGCGACTCGCAATAGATGCGGATGAGGGGCTCGGTGCCGCTTTTGCGGAAGAGGATCCAGGAGCCGTCGGCGAAGTTCATTTTCACGCCGTCGGTCTCTTCGCGCTTGGTGAAGTCGAGGCCGAACGCGCCATCGAGCTCCCCCGCTTTCACACGCTCGATGAGGCGCGCGCATTGTTCGATGGGACGATGCACGTCGCGGCGGTCGTAGTGCAGCGCGCCGAATTCCTCTTCCATCGCGGCGATGATTTGCGACAGCGGCTTGCCGTAGTGCGCGACGGCTTCGGCGACGACGAGGCCGGAGAGGATGCCATCGCGCTCCGGCAGAAAGTGGCCGAAGCCGATGCCGCCGCTCTCCTCGCCGCCCAGGAGAATGCTGCGCGTGAGCATGAGATCGGCGACGTACTTGAAGCCGATCGGCGTTTCGTGCAGCGTCGCGCCGAGCGAGCGCGCCACTTTCTCCAGCAGGCGCGTCGTGGAAAACGTTTTCACGATTTCGCCGTCGCGTTTCTTTTCGCGCACGAGGTAGAGCGCGAGCAGCGCCAGGATCTTGTGCGGTGAGACGAATTCGCCGCGCTCGTCGAGGATGCCGAGACGATCGGCGTCGCCGTCGTTGCAGATGGCGAGGTCGTAGCCGTCGCGCTGCATGACTTCGCGCGAGGCGCCGAGGTTCTCCGGAATGGGCTCGGGATTCACGCCGCCGAACGATGGATTCACCTCGGTGCGAATGCTGTCGACGTCGCGCCCGAGAATTTGCGAGGGAAGCGTGGCGGCGACGCCGTGAATCGGATCGTGGAGGATCTTCAGCGATCGCATCGAGCTGACGTCGAGTTGCGCGCGCAGACCGGCGATGTAGTCGTCGAGGATGTTCGTTTCGGTGATCGAGCCGCCGTCGCGCGCAGAACGCTCGCCGAGCTTCGCGGCGATCGTGGCGTAGGTCTCCGGCAACGCACCGCCGCCGTACCACGCTTTGAATTTCAAACCGTTGTAGCGCGCCGGATTGTGGCTGGCGGTGACGACGACGCCGCCGAGGACCTGGCGATGGTGGGCGGTGAAGGAGATGGTTTGCGAGGGCGTGGGGCGATCGGAGAGCAGGACCGCGTAGCCGGCGCCGCGCAGCGATTCCGCGACGATCTGCGCAAATTCACGTGAGAGAAAGCGCCGGTCGAACCCGACGATGAGCGTGTTGCGATCGACATGCGCCGACGGCTCGAGCGTACGCGCCGCGACAGCGATGGCGTCGCTGACGAGTCGGACGTTGTCGAAGGTGTACTGCTCGGCCATGACGGCGCGCCAGCCGTCGGTGCCGAAGGAGATTTGCGTCATGCCGCGCGAATTCTACAGGGCCCCGACGAGGGGGCCCGTCGGTCCCTCTGGCGCCGCCGCACGTTCCACAGTAAATTCCGCGCTGCCATCCATCCACCGTGACACACGCGAGAACGAAAAAGGAGAATCGAATGCCCCGAGCGTTGATCACCGGTCTGCTGCTCTCCCTCTTCGCCCTGCCGCTGGCGGCGGCGAAGTCGAGCTATCAATACTTCGCGGTCGGCAATCAGAACGACGTCGTCACCACCACGGCCGCCGGAACGGTGCTGATGGGTGGAGGCACGGACGTCGACGCCGCATTTCAATGGATGATCGGCAAATCGGGCGGCGGCGATTTCGTCGTGATCCGCACGACCGGCACCGACGCGTACAACCCCTATATTTACGCGCTGGGCACTGTCGATTCGGTGGAAACGCTGATCATCCCCTCGCGCACCGCCGCGGCCGATCCGTTCGTCGTGGCGAAAATCCGCAACGCGGAGGCGCTGTGGATCGCCGGCGGCGATCAGTCGACGTACATCAGCAACTGGAAGGGAACGCCGGTCGCCGATGCGATCAATTACGTGGCGAACACGAAGCACGCGCCGGTCGGCGGCACGAGCGCCGGCCTCGCCGTCCTCGGCCAGTTCATCTACACCGGCGCGAGCGGCTCGGTGACATCGAGCCAGGCGCTCGCCAATCCCTACCACCGCTACGTCACGCTCGATCGCGACTTCGTGCAGATCGCGAACCTCGGCGGCGTGATCACCGATTCGCATTTCGTGACGCGCGATCGACTCGGCCGCCTGGTGACGTTTCTTGCACGCGTCATCAAAGACGGCTGGGCGTCGTCCGCGCGCGGCATCGGCATCGATGAAGCGACGGCGATCCTGGTCGAGCCCACCGGCGCCGCGACGCGAGTCGGCAGTGGCGCGGCGTACTTCATGAGCTCCGCCGGCGCACCGCAGCTCTGCGTCTCGGGCTCGCCGCTGACGTACACCAACCTGCCGGTTTACAAAGTCAGCGGCTCCGCCACGTTCAATCTGTCGACGTGGACGGGCAGCGGCGGCACGGCATATACCGTGAGCGCCAACAGCGGCGCGCTCAGCTCCAGCAACGGATCGATCTACTGAGGCGCGGAACGACGGGAGGCCACTGGCGTCGCGCGTCAGTGGCCGAAGCCGCCGCGTAGCAGCGGGGCATGACGCGACTCTTGTACAACGCTCACGCCTTCGGGGCCGCCCACGATCGCTACGCGCGAATCGCCTTGCACTGGGGCCTGCGTCACGGGCGCAACGGGCGCGAGGGGCGTCATGACGGCGGCGGTCGTCTGCGGCTGATCGTGTAACCACTGCTCGCGCGCGGCAGGCGCGGTGAGCATCGGATCGGCGGCGATTTGATCGGGCACGGGCGCAGGCGGCGCTTCCGCGACCACCTCCACTCGCTTCACTTCCGCAGGCTTGCCGACTTCGTCGCCATAGAGGCGTCCGAACTCGCCGCTGGTCGTGTCGCGCATCTCGGAACGGATCGTGATCACCGCGAAAATGGCCACGATCACCAGCACCGCGTTGCGGATGTTCCGGAACGTGAGCAGCCGCCGGTGCTGGCGGCGATCGCGAATCGGAACGATAAGATCGGGGCGGCGACGGACCATTTTGAACGTGATTAGTTCAAAGGGTCTGCCAACATGGAGGAGAAATGGCAAAAATCGGCATTGTCGGGACCGGCTGGGGCGCACGCGTGCAGGTGCCGGCTTTCCGCGAAGCAGGGCTGGAAGTGGTCGCCCTGGCCGGCTTCCAGCACGAGAAAACGCGCAAGCTGGCGGAGGAGCTCGGCGGCCTGCGCGCGTACGCCGATTGGCGCGAGCTGGTCGCGAGCGACGTCGATCTCGTCTCCATCGTCACGCCGCCGTCCGAACATCGCGAGATGGCGACCGCAGCGCTCGCCGCCGGCAAGCACGTACTGAGCGAGAAGCCGACCGCTCTCGACGCACGCGAAGCCGAACAGCTCGTCGCGGCGGCGCGCGAACACGCGCAGCAGATCGCGATCATCGATCACGAGCTGCGCTTCCTCCCCGCCTGGCGCGTCGCCCGCGAGGCGATGCAGGAGCTCGGCGCGATTCGCTACGCCGAAGTGCGCTACGCCAGTCCCGGTCGCGGCGATCGGTCGCGCGCATGGAACTGGTGGAGCGACGCGGAACGCGGCGGCGGCATCTGGGGCGCCGTCGGCTCCCATTTCGTCGACGCGCTCCGTTACCTCGGCCTAGAAATCGACGCGGTGCAGGCTACGCTGCACACCGCCATCGCCGAGCGTCCGTTTGAGAACGGAACGCGAGCAGTGACAAGTGACGACGTGGCCTTCGTGAATCTCCGCCTGCGCGGCGGAGCCGTGGCCACGATGTCGTTCAGCGTCGTCGCTTCCGGTCCCGACGAACCAGCCACGCTGACCATCCACGGCGAAGATGCGGCGATGCGCTTCATCAGCGAAGAAGTGCTCTTCGCAAAACGCGGCGAGCCGTTCACGCGCCGCTTCGGCGATGACCTGGCCCCGCGCCCCGGCAACTCCCCCGGCGGTGCCTTCGGCTCCGGCACCCTCCACCTCGGCCACGCCCTGCGCACGGCGCTCGACAATGGCGACCGCACGGCACTCGCTCCAGCCGCGACGTTCGAAGATGGCCTCGCGCAGCAACGCGTGCTCGATGCCGCGCGACGATCGAACGCGAACGACGGACGGTGGGAGCGCGTGTCGTGATCAGTGACGGCGGATGTACATGCCGTCGAAGCCCGGCGTCCACGTCTTGCCGTCGTCGGTGGACGTCTCGATGAACTGCCGCACGCGATCGGCGCCTTCCTTCGAATAGGTCATCCGCTGCGTGACCTTCGCGCCGCCGCGCGCGAACGACGTGGTCATCACCATCCGTCCGTCGATCAGCGCGCCGGTCCAGTATCGCGACGCGCCGGTGGTGTCGGTGTAGTGCTGCTCCCACTCATGCTCGCCCGCGTCCCACGCGCTCAGGCTCTTGCCGCTGTAGCCGCCGGACGCTTCGAAATTCTCGAAGATCACGCATTCATCGAGGATCAACTGGATGGAGCTGCGCGCGATCTTCTGCTTCTGCGCGTTCTCCACATCCCACTCGCCGAGCCAGAAATCGAACTGCCGCGATTCCGCTGAGCTCGCGCACGGATGCGCACTTTTCCGTGCGGCGGCCACGATCTCCGGCCACCGCGCCTCGCTGCGGATGGAGAGGAAATCGTTTTCGGCGAGGATCGTCTCGAGCGGCCCAAAGCCGTTGTTCACGGCGCGCTGCAGCGCATCGAGAGCACCGGCATTGTCGCCCTTCCGCGCGAGCGTGCGCGCCGTGCGGTAATCGAGCTGCGGCACGTTCGCGTACTTTTCCTCACGCGCTTTCGCGAACGCGGCGATGGCGGCGTTGTAATCGCCGGCGTCGTGTTTGGCCACACCTTCACGAAACCACGCCGTGGCGTCGAAGAGAACGAGAAGAAGAACGAGAGCTCGCATGACGTCCAACGTGGAGCGTCACGGCGAAACGCGCTATCACGATTTTGCGCGAAAGGCCGACGGCGTCGCGTGGAAGTGGCGGCGGAAGACGGCGGTGAAGTGGCTGTGACTGGCGTAGCCAAGATCCTGCGCGAGGGTGGAGAGATCAGTGGTGTGGAGGCGGTCGAGCGCGAGACGAAGTCGGAGCGAGTGGCGGTAATGCGTCATCGTGCTGCCGGTCTGCGCGCCAAAAGCGCGGCAGAGCTGCACGAGTGACACGCCCGCTTCCGCGGCGATCGTGCGCAACGGCGTATTCGCGATTGGATCACGCGCGAGCAGCGTCTGCGCGTGCTGCGCCGCGCGTCGATGCGACGGCGCGATCGATGGCGTGACGCGATAGGCGCGCTGCAAAACGCGATCGACGATGGCCAGCACCGACTCTTCGATGCGGCCCGCGTCGTGCGGTTCGCGCAATGAATCGAACAGCGCGCGCTGCAGAACGAACGTGCTCGTATCGATGGTCGTCTCCGCGATGCGGAACGGCCGCTCGCGCGCGGAGCGGCTGTCGTAGCGCGCCATCAGATCGAACAGCACGTCGTCGGCAATGGTGTACCAGTCCGACGCGTCGATCTCGCTCACCTGCCGCCGCGTGTAGCGCTGGTGCTGGTTATAGAAGGCGACGCCGTTCGGCGAGCCGGTGAACGTCGCGCCGTCCGCGTGACGAATCTCCGTCAGCGTGCGCGGGAAGACGAACGTGTGATGGCTGCAGGGACCGGAATCGCGATAGAGCGGATGCGTCGCGCTGCAGCGGAACTTGCCGATGGCGACGACGTCGCTGCGAAAGAGGAGGGTCTCGACCGGCTTGAGATGAATGTCGAGAGGCACGAAACGAATCGTGACGCGGCCCGCGCCGGCGCCGCGTCACGATTCAGAAACGCTCGTTATTGTTGATCGGAACCGCCGCCGCCGCTTTCGTTGCCGGTCGAACCGCCGCCGGCATTGCCGCCGCCGCTGTTTCCGCCGCCGGTGTTGCCACCGCCGCTGTTCTCGCCACCACCGAAGTTGCCGCCTTCGCGGCGCGGCGGACGGTCTCCGCCTTCCCGGCGCGGACCACGGTCGCCACCTTCGTGACGCGGACCGCGATCGTTGCGCGGGCCACGGTCGTCGCGGCGCGGACCACGATCACCACCACCACCACTGCCGCCACGTCCGCCGAAGCCACCGCGTCCACCGCGATCGCCACCGCGATCACCGCGGTCTCCGCGATGCTCGCGATCGCCGCCTTCACGCGGCGGACGGCTACTGCGCGCCGCCGCCAGCTCTTCCTCGGTCGGAGGAGGCAGCAGCGGTTTGCGCGAGAGACGGATCTTGCCGGTATCGGGCTCGATGCCGACCACCTGCACTTCCACTTCGTCGCCGAGCTGGAGGATGTCCGTCACCTGGCCGACGCGCGTGTGCGCCATCTCGCTGATGTGCAGCAGCCCGTCCTGACCCGGCAGGATCTCGACGAACGCTCCGTACGGCTCGATGCGCTTCACCGTGCCTTTGTAGTTCGTGTTCACTTCCGGCGAAGCGGTCAGGCCCTTGATGATGTCGATGGCGCGCTCGGCTGCTTTCGCGTCCGTCGCGGCGATCGTCACCTTGCCGTCGTCCTCGACGTCGATCTTCGTGCCGGTCTCTTCGACGATCCAGCGGATGGTCTTGCCGCCCGAGCCGATGACGTCGCGGATGCGGTCCTTCGGAATCTGAATCGTGTAGAGGCGCGGCGCGTACTCGGAGAGCTTCTCCGCGGGCGTCGAGATCGCCGCATCCATCTTGTCGAGGATGTAGAGGCGTCCGGCGCGCGCCTGCTCGAGCGCGCGAGCCATCACTTCGCGCGACAGACCCGACACCTTGATGTCCATCTGCAGCGCGGTGATGCCGGCGCGGGAGCCCGCGACCTTGAAGTCCATGTCGCCTTCATGGTCTTCCATGCCGGCGATGTCGGTGAGCACCACGTGCTTGTTGTTGTCTTCGCTCGAAACGAGGCCCATGGCCACGCCGGCAACGGCAGCGCGCATCGGCACGCCGCCCTGCATCATGGCCAGCGAGCCGCCGCAGACCGAAGCCATCGACGACGAGCCGTTCGACTCGAGGATGTCGGAGACGATGCGCACGGTGTACGCGAATTCGTCTTCCGGCGGCAGCAGCGGCGCGAGCGCGCGGCGCGCGAGGTTGCCGTGGCCGATCTCGCGGCGCGCGGGACCGCGCAGGAACTTCACTTCACCGACCGAGAACGGCGGGAAGTTGTAGTGCAGCATGAAGCGCTGGAAGGTCTCGCCTTCGAAGTCTTCGATCTTCTGCGCTTCCTGCGGCGTGCCGAGGGTCATGGTGACGAGAGCCTGCGTTTCGCCGCGCGTGAAGATTGCGGAGCCGTGCGTACGCGGGAGGACGCCGAGGTCGATGGAGATGGGGCGGATCTCATCGAAGCGGCGGCCGTCGACGCGCGTGTTGTCGTTCAGCATCAGGTTGCGGAAGATCTGCACTTCCATCTCGCCGAATGCGGCCGAGACGGCGGTCAGGCGCTCGGCGTCTTCGGCCGGAACGCTCTCCACGATCTGCTGCTTCACCGCTTTGATGGCGGCGTAGCGCTGGTGCTTGCCGGTGGTGAGCATGGCCTGCTTCAGCTGCGCGCCGTACTGGCCCAGCAGCTCGTTCAGCAGCTCATCGGTGAACTTCGGCTTGAACTCGACGGTCAGCTTGTCCTTGCCGACGTCGCCGCGCAGCTGCTTCTGCAGATCGCAAATGCGGCGGATCTCGGCGTGCGCCGCGTCGAACGCGTCAAGGATGACGGCTTCGGACACTTCGCGCGCGCCCGCTTCGACCATCACGATGGCGTTGTCGGTGCCGGCCACGATCAGATCGAGGTCGGAGAGATCGCGCTGCGAGTTGGTGGGATTGATGATGATCTGGCCATCCACGTAGCCGACGCGCACCGCGCCGATCGGGTTGTGGAACGGAATCTCGGAGATCACCAGCGCCGTGGAAGCGGCGTTGATGGCCATGACGTCAGGATCGTTCTCGCCGTCAGCGGAGAGGACGAGCGCGATGATCTGCGTCTCCTGGCGGTAGCCTTTCTGAAACGACGGGCGCAGCGGCCGGTCGATGAGGCGCGAGGTGAGAATTTCCTTCTCGGTGGGGCGTCCTTCACGTTTGAAGAAGCCGCCCGGGATGCGCCCGCCCGCGTAGGTGTACTCCTTGTAGTCGACGGTGAGCGGCATGAAGTCGCCGATCACGTTGCCGTCTTTGTAGCAGGCGGTGGCGAGCACCACCGTGTCGCCGTAGCGGACGACGCACGAGCCGTGCGCCTGTTTGGCGATCGCACCCGTCTCGAGCGACAGGGCTTTGCCGCCGATCTCCATTTCTCTTTTGAACATTGATTTCCTTCGATGCTCCGTGGCCACTCATCACCACGGGCGTTTGATTTAGCCGCTGGGGTGGCCGAATGATGGGATCCGGCCGGAGGGGAAGTTTTGCAGGGACGTTGCCTGAAAACAGGCAGGGCCGGCGGATTGCGCCGGCCCTGCATTTCTCGTTGCCGTTTACTTGCGGATGCCGAGCTTGTCGATGATCGCGCGATAACGCTCCAGATCGGTCTGCTTGAGGTAATCCAGCAGCCGGCGGCGGCGACCAACGAGCTTCAAAAGTCCGCGGCGCGAGTGGTGATCCTTCGCGTGCGACTTGAAATGCTCGGTCAGGTAGGTAATACGGTTCGAGAGGAGTGCGATCTGCACTTCTGGCGATCCGGTATCGCTGTCATGGACGCGATACTGGTTGATGAGCTCCGTCTTCTGTTCCTTCGTCGTCGACAAAATCCAATCTCCTTAGACAGTTAACCGGGGACTGATACACGTCTGGCTACTAAAGCGCGTCAGGTTAACAGCGGGAGGGGGCAAAATCAATCCCGCCCGCCGCCGTATACTCCGCCGCTGCTCATGAATGCGCCGCGACGGATGGCCTTGGACGCAGGAGCCATCGTGGCGGCCGCGGCACTGTTCTTCATCGTGCGCGCACCGCTCTTGACGCCGGACGGCCTGCTCCGCGGCGTCAATTCCGACTCGGCCATCATCGGCCTGATGGGCCGGAAGATGTTCGAAGGCCGCGGCTTCGATGTCTTCTTCTGGGGCCAGAATTACCTCGGCTCCTTCACCTCGATGGTGGCCGCGCTCTTCGCTTTTGTCGTCGGCTCGTGCGGGCCCCTCGCCTTGCGTCTGGCGGCGATGAGTGAAGTGGCACTCGGCGCGCTGCTCTACTGGTGGGCGATCCGGCGGATCGACGGGCGAGCGGCGGCAGTCGTGCTGCTGATGCTGGCTGTTGGGCCGCCCGATCTGTTCTCGATGTCGGTGACGCCGATCGGCGGCGAGATGGCGTTTCTCTTCGCCGCGGCGATTGCGGCCGTGGCGGTGCAGCACTTTACGTCCGCGCGCAGTTGGCTCTTGCGCTGGCGTGGGCAGTTTGCATTCGGCGTGTTGATCGGCTTCGCCTGGTGGATGAATCAGCAGGTCGTCTTCACGCTGCTCGCTTTCGCGTGCGCGCTGTTTTTTCGATCGCCCGCGTTCGCCGGTGTGCGCGAACAGCTGGCGTTGCGCGACAGGCTGCTGCTGCGCAGCGAGCGATTGGGTTGGCGTCCGCTGAACGGTTACGCCGAGGCGTTCGTCTTCGTGATACATGCCACGGGCGCGGTAATGCTCGTGGTTTACGTGATCACCGCACTGCGAGGACAGCCGCTGGCGCTGGCGATCTTCGGACCGATGCTCGATCCGCTGCTGCTGATCTTCGTGCCGCACATCGTGCTGCCGCTGACGCAAGGCGAATGGCGCCGCTGGCGCGGGATGTTCGATTGGCGCTTGCTGCGCGTGCTCGCGCCGCTCGGCGCGGGATTCGCGATCGGACGCGCGCCGGTGTGGCTGGGGCGGTGGCTGCACTGGTACGAGCCGAATTTTTCGTTTTACTTTGCGCCAGAACCGCCGGATTACGTCGTGGCGCACGTGCGCGAGCTCGTGACTCATACCGTTAAACCATGGCTCGGCATCGCGCCTTCGTTCGCGGGCGTGCTCTTCGCGATCGCGCTGGTGGTGCTCGTCGTGATCGCCGTGCTGCGTCGGTCGCGTGAAGATGCAGTGCTCTTCCTCGCGCTCGTACCGCTGATCAACGTCGCGTTCTACGTGATCACGAATTCGAAGACGTACTACCTGATCACCGCCACCGCGCCGCTTTATGCGCTCGCGGTGCTCGGTGCGTTGTTGTTGTGTGATTCGCGACGCCTGCTGCTCGCTATCGCGGCCGCATGCGCAGCGCTCGTCGGCTCGCTATCGCTCGCGTCCGCCACCCTCCCGCTTCGCAATTCCATCGTCCGTCAGCCCGATCCGCGCGCTGACATCCGCGCCGCTCGCGCGGCGCAATGCCGCGTGGTCTACGCCGACTACTGGGTGTCTTACCGCTCCACCTTCCTCGGCGGCCCCGACATCGCGTGGGTGACCTACGGCTCGTACGACCGTTCGCCGCACGATTCCGCCGCGGCGCGCGCACTGCCCGGCCGGCATTGCCTTCTCGAAGGGAACCAGTTGAAGGTGCTCGCCACGCCTCCGCCACGTGATCGTTTGCCGCGACATTCCGGACAGTGATGTTCGCGAGGTGCACTAGGCCTCCGGCGCTGTCACGCCGGACGTCGCGGGTTCGAGCGCCGTCGGCCCGCCCATCTAACGCTCTCACCAGTGGCCACTTGGCGGCTTTTCGTTCTGCAGCGAGAAGCGCGAAAACAACCCGCACAAGGTTCCGCAAAACGAGGCAGTTGAGAGGCCGCGAAACCCGCCCAATAAGAAAATCCCGATGTTCACGCGAACGAGACGTTGTTTCACGGGCTGAAAAGCGACCGGAGAGCAGCGCAAACGGCGCGCGACGGCGCGCGTGGCGGCCCTGCAGAGGCCGAAGGCTTCATCCGGAAATCGACTCGCGATCCCGCCGGTCGCTCGCGGTGGACAGCGTCTAAGGTAGGGAATCCACCTCGTTTGTCCCTCCCATGTAAAGGTCCCTTGATGTTGCGAAGGCCGGCCGCGTTCCCTTCGGCCGGCCCCAATCGCTTTCTTGATAAGGAGCGGTCGTCCCATGAGCAAGTGCCTGCCGTTGTGGAAAGTCCTGCTCGAGGAATATGAACACTTACA